>JAEDEY010000083.1 GCA_016293065.1 Bacteroidales bacterium | reverse complement strand
TAGCAGATGTCGAGAAACGAATAATCAACGTACAAATCATAAGCTAACTTACTTAGGGTTTACTGAATAAATTTAACTTTTTGATATTTAGTAACCCCTAAGTAGTACAGGGTTATTGGCTCCCGCTATGCCATTGTATAGTTCTTTTGGCATTTCTGCTTTCCAAAGCACGAATCAAATCAGAAATTGTATCATTTGTGTGATTTTTTAATATTGATTTGACGATGCAAAATTACGTCATTCTCACGTCATTTGAAGAAGGCACTTTATAGGAAGTTAGTTACCTAAAGGAATCTATCGTTGATTATCTGCAACTTACCAATATGTCAATTATGAAAAATTAACAATCAGCCATTTTTATGTTCGTGGTGCATGTTCTTGTGCTTGTTGGTGAGCCGTCTGATCCACAGATAATAGCCGGTGAGTGGGAGAGTGGCACCTAAAAGAGCAGCAAGGAAGGTGATGAGACGGGTGATATGTCCGCCCCACGAACCAACGTGAATGGTGTAGATGGCACTTCTGACCTTTGCGCTCTTGTCCTGGGTGCTGTAAGGCCTCACTCCAGTAATCTCTCCGCTACGGTCGTAGCTATATTTGTCGGTAGCGCGGAGACTCATCCGGCCCTCGGGAACTACCTCTGCAGCTTCGGCATTGACGGTAATCTGACGATAGCCAGGGTTTTCGGCTGCAACGCGATCAAGCACTTTCTGCCAATGTGTATATGGCGAACGTTGATGACGCTTTTCCTGGCTTTGACCTCTGCCTTCTGCAGTTTCACTTACCGCTTCTGCGCCATGTCTGTGGCTGCGGGTGTTATCGGCTTCTGCGCCATGTCTGTGGCTATGACCTTGTTCTGCATCTTCGCCACCTCGATTGCCATGGGCATTGTGAGTAGCATCATCGTGGTTATGGCTATGGGTTGAGGCATCAGCATTGCCACCATGGCTTGCGCCACCACCGTGATAGCCTTCTGCCGACGCTTCTACACCACACATGGCATAGAATCCTGTGCGATACCAGTTGAACGACCAAGTGAGACCTGTGAGGGCTATGGCAAGCAGGAAGATTGTGGCATAGATACCGCCTGCGACATGCAAGTCGTGCCAGAATCGACCCCAACCATGAGAGACCGAGATGGTGAGGCTTTTGGCCAATGGCTTATGGCGATTGGTAAGCCACATCAGGATACCTGTGAGCAGGATGAAGACCAGTACCAGAGTGCTTGTGCCAACGAGCCATTTGCCTGCTGACATGCCGCCACTTGCCGATTGAGCCTCGCCGAGAAGCCAACGATGCAGGTGGAACATAGTGTCGAAGAAAGGAAGGCGGCTGTATTGTCCCTTGATCTCTCCGGTATATTGGTCGATGAACATCGATGCCCTGCGTGGCTTCGAGAGGCTGACCTGATATGGGCGTTGCGCATTGTCAGAAACTGTGACCCCAGTGATGGTCACATCTTCGGGCAAAGAGGCTGCTGCAATCTGCATCAAGCTATCGAGAGGAATAGCTTCTGCCTTGACCTCTTTCACATGATAAAGGTCTGATTGGCACCATTCTGTTATCTCTTTTTCATAGACCATTGTGGCACCTGAGAAACAGATGAGAGTGATGATGAGTCCGAAAGGGACTGATAGCCACAGATGAATTTCTCGGAATATGCGTTTCATTGTTTGCGAGTAACTTAATTGTTGTATGATTTCAGTTTGCCGATAGCGCCAATCTCATCAGCTTCGACAGCAAGACCAGCGGTTGCGGTAGCAGTTACGGGATCAATCCTATATACCGAAGGCTTAGCACCATCGGTAGTCACTACAGTAGTGTAGCAATAGCCATCTTCGGTGTATGGAGACTTGCTGAACGATGCGATATTGTCGGCATCAGGCAGGCCGGTCACATACTTGAATTCGCGGCTGTTGCCCTTGAAGATGGCCAGACGTGTGGTGCCAGAGCCTTGTACGTTGAGTCCCTTGGTGTACATCTGCAAGAGGAAATAATCGTCGGTGATGTGCCAGCAACGATAAACAGGATTGCCACCCGAAGCCTGTTCGATGTCGAAAGCAGGGTAGGTTGGGTCGAAGACAGAGGCACCTGCCTTGATGCGCATCACACCCGAATTGAGAGACGTCTGCTGACGAGGGTCGCTATTGCTTTTGGCAAACGAAGGCGAAAATACATAGACATCGCCATTGTCGGCTGCCCATATCGTCTGGTAGTATGCCGAACGCATACGACCTGCTGCCCAGCTGATGCCATCGGTGCGGATGAGCGTAGGGTTGGAGAAGGAGTCATCGTCGAATACAGCCACCCAGCACTCGTCGGGATACTGTGTGTTGGTGAGTGTACCTGCGGTATATGAGCCACCGCCAGTGCCACCATCGCCAGAAGCTACGAGGTCTTCGTTGCCTGGCTTCACACCACCAGCAGCCACACCATAAGGCGACAAGCCCAAAGGCACAACGGCAGTGTAGATCTTTCCGTTGGCTTCGAGCAGACCAGAGAACATCACACGCTCCTTGTTGCCGAGGAAGTCTTCGGTGATGAGCGTCTTGGTGCTGGTGGTTTCGGCTTCGACATCGATGACCGAGAAATGGATGCCATAGGCAGCATTGCCCTGAGAGTCTTTGGTGTCGGTGGCTGATGAAGCATCGGCAGCAATGATCTTGTCCTGATAGATGCCGTAGGTAGTGAAGTTGAGGATGTTATATTCGCGAGCTCTCTGCTGTATCTTTCCATTGCTATCGAGATAATAAGCAGCAGTAGTGCCGGCCGAACCATAGTTGTATGCCAGACGATAGAGATACTTATCCTGATAGAAGATCCATGTGGTAGCAGAGGTGTAAGCCGTCTCGAATCCGTTGCCGATAGTAGAAACCATGCCATCGGAAAGCATGTCGGCTGTGAGCAGGTAGGCGGCTGTACCACTTGCTCCTGCTGTCTGGGCGGCTATGACATAAGCCGAAGCTTCGGTGGCAGGAGTGGGGATATCAGCCTCGATAGTGTTGTTGTCGTCGTCGGAGCATGCAGAAACAATCTGACATGCCATAAGCACCCCAAGGGCGCGAGTGTAGAACTTTCTCATTATTATTTATATTATTAGTGGTTTATAAAATTTTGTTTCGTTTTGACCTTTTGTGTCCCATCTGCCGATCGCCGAGGGCCACTCTCACTTTGCCATAGAAAGCGCGGCCAGGCTTCTGCAAACTGAAATTGTCGTAGAGTTTCTCGTCGGTGATGTTCTGGCAATCTATTGACAGGTTGTATCTGCCCCCTCGAATGCTATATGACACGCTAATGTTGTGGGAGAATTGTGAAGGCACAGTCTCCTTGCTGTCTTTTAGGCCGAGACTCTCGGAATATAGAGGAAACTCATGCTGATAGTAGTTGTCGTAGGTGAACGACAAGGTGTTGCCTCTCATCCAGCAGTTCTTCCAAGTCAGGCTGATATCGCTGTTGGCAAAGAGATATGGCTGATTTGGGATACGGTCTTTGTAGGTGAGGTTGGCTTGAGCTGAACCCTCGTTGAGAGTCTTGACATTATCGCGCACGCTGAGGTCGGTAAACGAGCAGCCGACACTCACCCAATCGCGATAACTATATCTGAGCGAGAGTGTGAAGCCTGTAGTTCTCACCTTCCCGTGGTTCTGATACGAAGCATATGTCTTGTTGCCGGTGTATGTGCCGATGCGACGCTGGATATAATCCTTGGTGTCGCGATAGAGCACAGTTCCTTCGGCATAGAAATAATGGCGTTCCCACCAGCCGCTGTAGCTCATGCAGAGGTTGATGTTGTCGCTCTGCTCTGGTTTCAGCCCCATCGACCCAAGTTCCAGGTCCTCGTCGCCAAAGAGTTCTTCGTTGGTTGGCAGACGATATGCCTTCTCATACGACAGTTTGGCCTGCAGGCCCTCGAAGATATAATATGTACCCGCAGCACCATAGCCCAACGAGCTCGTCACATTGGTCAGTTTGGTATAGTCGGTGTCGCCACTTGCCGAAGTCGATACCGGACCTGCATTATACTGGTTGTAGTATTTGGCGAAGAGCGACGCGTTGTATCGTTCGTCAGGGAAGTAGCTGTAGGACAGACCTGTGATATTCTTCCTTGTCACTTTTGAGAACGCATCGGCTTGCGAAGATGTCGTGCCAGCAGTAGCTTCATTGTCGCGATGGAAAGAGTTGAACACATGATTGAGCACCAAGGTTCCGGTCGAGCCAACAGGATAGCGCATGGTAGCTGTGGCATTCCAGTTGTCGCCCGTCTGCTTGCTGTCCTGATATGACTGCTCACCGAGAGTGCCGTTCTGGTATTTTCTATCGCCGAGCCAGTTGTAGCGATAGGCGGCAGTATCGACATTGTGGTTGATGTTACGGTTGTAGTTGGCCGTCAGGTTCAGGCTCAGGCCTTTGACAATGAAATTGCGCTTGATGTATTCGAGGGAAGGCATGAGCGAATAGCCATGGCGATGTTTCTGACCGAACACAACTTTCTGTACGACACCAGTTTGTATGTCCTTATACATATGCGAATATCCCATGCCTATGGTCAATTTGTCGGCCCAAGGCTTATCGACCACACCGATCTTGCCACTGACAGTTTCGTTGTGGTAGGTGTCGTTGAAACGACGCACATGCTGCTTCTCAGAGGTGTCGAGCATAGTAGTTCCGTCGTCGTTGAAAATCTCGACAGGAGTATCGACCCAATAGTCGTTGTCGGAATAGTTCTGAAATGCATTGATTTCGAGAGACAGACCCTTCTTCGAGATGTAATTGTAGTCGGCATACGACTTGTGCGTATTGAACGAACCATAAGTGTAGGACGCATCGAGTGACCAACCTTTGTGGTGTTTGCCCGTCACGATGTTGATGACACCACCCAGCGCATCTGTTCCGAAGCCCACAGGAACCACACCTTTATATACCTCAATGCGTTCGGCATAGTTGACAGGTATGTTGTTGAGGCTGAATGCCTCTCCCACACCTTCCTGAGGAACACCATCGATGAATATCTTGACCTGTTTGCCGCTGAAGCCGTCGAGAGTCAATGTCATGTCGGAGCCCACGCCACCCGACTCTCGCAATTTGAGACCAGGAGTCTTGGCAAGGACATCAGAGAGCGACTTCGTAGAGTTGCGAAGATTGTTGGTGCTGACAGCCACGACATTGAATGCCGACTTGTTGATTCGGCTCACGGCATCGGCAGTCACAACCACCTCTTCAAGGTTGTGAGTCTTGTCGTCATCGGTAGTATCCACGTTCTGTGCCCTGACAACAGAGGCTTGCATCAGCAGGACTACTGCCCATAGCGTGATAGCTGTAAATCTGATAATTGTTTTCTGTATCATAATCACATAAAAAAACAATGCCCATACACGCAAGTCAACTGGACTTATGTGTATGGACACTGCACGTTGTTAAATTTCGAGGTGCAAAGTTATGGTGTTTCTCACATTCCTGCAATACCCAAAAATTGTGATTTATGGATTATATATATACGTTCATATCACAATTTTTTGTGTAAATACCTCAAAATAATTATTGCATGATTATGAATTAATTCATATCTTTGCACGTGAAAAATCTGTTCTCGTATATGAAAAAACTGAAATTGTATGAGCCTGATGACAAGATGATTGACATCATCAGCGACAACTATTCGATGCTGCAGGGACTCAGTGCCTTCGGCATCAGGCTTGGTTTTGGCGACAAGACCATCAAAGAGGTGTGCCAACAACAGAACGTCGATTGCTACACTTTCCTGTCAGTCGTCAATTACATCATCAATGGTTATGCTCCGAAGGAGACCGACGATAAGATATCGGTAAGGACTCTTCTGGAATATCTGCGTGCCTCACATCGCTATTTTCTTGACTTCCAATTGCCTTCAATCAGGCGGAAAATCAAGGAGACACTTTCGCAGGAAGATGACCTCGCTGCTTTGATCATGAGTCTTTACGATGAGTATTCGCGCGAAGTCAATCAGCACATGAGGTATGAGGAGCGTACTCTCTTCCCATATGTTGAGGCCCTGTTGGCAGGAGAACAACGTCCTAACTACAATATCGAGATCTTCTCGAAGCATCATGGCGACACCACAATCAAACTGCAGGAACTGAAAAACATCATCATCAAGTACCTGCCACACGACGGACTTACCAACAACCAGCTAACGGCTACACTCTTCGACATTTACAATATTGAGGAATGGCTCAGCAACCACAGCAATGTCGAGGATGTCATCTTCGTGCCTGCCATCCGTCTGCTTGAAGGTAAGATTAAGGCCGATGATGCCTCATCGCGCATCTCTCAGATAATAAACAATGTCGAGAGCCGTGAGTCGATTTCAGAACGCGAGAAAGAGATCATCATCAGCCTTGTCATGGGCATGAGCAATAAGGAGATTGCCAATCGACTGTTCATCTCGGTGCATACAGTCATCACCCATCGACGCAACATCACCCGCAAGTTGCAGATACACTCGCTTGCGGGTCTGACTCTCTATGCCATAGCCAATGATCTCATCGATCGCAACCTTATCTTCGGAGAAAAAGGAGTGGAATGAGAGTCGTGCTATGCTCACCTTTCAAATCTCCGCTCAACGGCATGGAGCTGGTGCGACAGAAAGTATTGGCTATGTATATTCAGGCAGGACTGTCTTGTCCTTAAATAAGAAGAAAAAAATATAAAAATATCGCTGTTAACTTGTTAACTGATAAATTTTCTCATTAGTGTCCACTGTTCCCTCTGGATGATAATCGCTCCAATAATCATCCTTGCAGGTTTATTGCCTACTCCCTTCTTGCTGTTATTGAGCCTTGAGTTGTAGAGTTTCTCTATCTTTGCCCATGGGAGGCTATCTCCCAGCTGGACCCACCTGTTGCTCTTGCTCAAGCCATCCAAGGAGGACTTGAAATCATCAATGGTGAGTTGTTTTGCCTGCGATGTGTAGTTCATATCGTTAGTTTTAACATGCAAATTACATAATAATTTACTAAATATCAAAAAGTTGAAATTATTCAGTAAACCCTAATTACTATAATCTTTAGCAAAACAATAAATTATAATATCTCTCTCGCAATCCATGCACAGGCTTCAGCATCCGCCAGTGCATGGTGATGATTCTCTAAATCAAAGCCAAATGCGGCGGCTACAGTATGCAGCTGGTGGTTCACCAGATTAGGAAGAACACGACGGGAAACACATAGTGTGTCGTAGAACTCATAGTCTGGATAATCCATCTGATAGACACGGAATACGGCTTTCAGACATCCTTCATCAAAAGGCTTGTTGTGAGCCACAAGCGGCAATCCTTCTATCAGAGGTTCTATCTGTGCCCAAACCTTCGGGAACACTGGCGCATCGTCCGTGTCATTCTGACAAAGGCCATGTACCTGTGAGCACCAATAGTTATAATACTCTGGTTCAGGCTTTATGAGAGAGTAGAACCTATCCACAATCTCCCCATCGCGCACTATCACAACGCCAACAGAGCAAACAGAACTGCGTTCGTTGTTGGCTGTCTCAAAATCTATTGCTGCAAAATCTTTCATTATTTGTATTCTTTTTATTTATTCCACATTCATATTTTCTTGCCTGCCTAATGTATGTAATTTGTTGTGGACAAAGATATTCAAAATATCGGCAAATAATAATTGTTTTGCCGATATTTTGAATAAATGGTCGCTGAAAACCTATCTTTTCTTCTATTTGAAGAAATCAACGAAGTATTTTGGCTTTTATTCAACATAATATCCGAAAAAACAAACACGCTATACAAATGGATAATGGTCTTGAGAGGAAATGCCAAATGTTAAAATAATGTTAAATCCTCGGCTTGCTCTTGACTCGTCCCTTAGGTCAGCCCTTATCTTTGCACCGTCAATCTGAAATTAGCGCTAACGAGATTCGACGAAAACAAACAATAAAACAAAAAATTACAATTATGGAGAAAATTGAAATCAAGTCTCTTCCAGAGATCATCGTCGCATCACATCGCGAAGTCATCCCATCTTACGCCGACCTCGGCTATCTCTGCTATGCCAAGATTGGTCCGGAGATGAAGCGTCTCGGCTGCAAGTGTTCAGAACCAGGCTACTGCTTCACCGTCGAGCATAACGAGTACCGTCCTACAGACATCGACATTGAGTATTGCGAACAGGTAGAGGAGCTTCTCCCCGACTCTGACTTCATCAAGTTCAAGAAACTTGCAGCTGTTCCGAAGGCAGTGTGTCTGAAACATGTCGGTCCATACGAGAAGTTCCACGAGAGCTTCACCATGGCATTCAAGTACATCGAGGCACAGGGTCTAAAGCTCGCAGGTCAGCCTCGCGCCAGCTACATAGATGGAGCATGGAATCAACCTGACCCAGAGAAGTGGGTATCGGAAATCCAGATTCCAGTGGAATGATTGAATAGGTGATATGAATCCCCTTAGGCTACGCTTGAGATGCTGACAGCGTAGCCTGAGGGTTATTATTGTCTATAAATTGAAGACAATAATTCATCAATCATATTATTTCTTTCTATTATTTAAGTCCAAAGAGAGGTTATGAACATTGGTGTTTCATCCTTTCCCTTGGTGAATCCGCAATGCTCGTAGAATCCACATTCCTTGTCGTATGCCACGAGGACGATGCGGAGATAGTCCTTGTACTTTTCCTTCACTTTGTCAATGAGTTGCACGCCTATGCCTCTGCCTTGGTATTCCGGACGAACAAGCAGATAGTGGACATAAGCCGTCATGACACCATCGTCCATGGCACTTACCAAGCCTACAAGCCTATTCCCATCCCAAGCGGTAAATACGGTCGCATAGTTGCGCATCGCAATCTCAAGTTTGTCAGGATAATGTCCCGACGACCATTCGACAGAGAGAAAAAGATCTTCAAGTTCTCTGCTGGTCAATGGCTGTTCCTTTCCCTTAATTTCTATTTCCATAGTCATCTTTTCTGTGTAATATAACATCATTCGCAAATGTCGGCGCAAAGATAATGATAATAAAGGGGAAATCAAACAAAAATCTGGCAAATTCTTTTGATATTTGACAAAAGATGCTTATCTTTGTGCCTGAAATAAGGAATGAAAGAAAAATGTTTTTCAAACACATTAATATAAAACAAAACAACTGATTATGAAACACTAAATTATCGTTATGAAAGGTGTCAAGGTGATTGGCATGGACTTTGAGTCACCCGACTACCCTTGTGGTTTGATGGTGCCAATCAAGGAATGATAGCATTCTGTCATGCTTGAGTATTTACATGTTCACGAAAATCCTGCGGAGTCATTCCCAAATGTGACTTTACATATTGACAGAAAAATGAAAAATTATTGAAATCATACTTCATAGCCAACTGGGAGATAGGAATGTCGGTCAGCTTGAGGTCCATCTTTATCTGCTGCA
>JAEDEY010000082.1 GCA_016293065.1 Bacteroidales bacterium | reverse complement strand
CCATGATCCAACAAGAAATACACCTCGGTGGGGAGGTAATAAATGCGCTTGCGCAAATCGGCAGTCACAGCAGGATGGTCGATCATGCGCGAAGCGTCTTTCTCGGTAGTGATGATGATCGATTGCATACCGCTATGATTGGTGCAATACCCTTCGACATCGATATTATTCAGGCTCTGCTTAATATTCTGAATGTCTTTGTTGGAAAAACGATGATGATCGCCATAGTTGAGAATATCAAGCAGACGATAATGAGTCTGCACATAATTATGCAATACCGTAGGATCGGCAATACCTGTCACTACGAGCACCTGTGTGGTGTGATCGACCTCAGTAGGCAAGCCTGTTTCGAGATTGACCAATTTGCCATAGCGATATGAGCTATAGAGTATTGGCTGCTGAGAAGTCGGCACATTGCCAACAATCTCGACCGTCTCTTCCTGGCGCAATGCACTCGGGCACTTGGTCACCAAGACAACATCGGCACGCTGCACACCCTGGATTGGCTCACGGAGACGCCCCATAGGCAGGAGCCGGTCTTTGTACATGATGCGATTGTGGCTTGTCAGGCAAAGGGTCAATCCAGGCTTGACATATCTATGCTGCATGGCATCGTCGAGAATAACAACCTTAGGGGGCTGCGGCAGCTTGAGCAGCTTGCGTATTCCGTCCCTGCGGTCTTCATCGACAGCCACTATCAATTGCGGGAACTTACGGTAGAGCTGATAGCTCTCGTCGCCCAATTTCGATGATGAGACATTAGGCCCAGCCAGCACGAATCCCTTGCTTAATCGTTTGTATCCCCTGCTCAGTACAGCAACAGGGCCGATGCCATTGCGCAGCATCAGCCTGACAATATACTCGGTATGAGGTGTTTTTCCTGTACCTCCAACTGATAGATTTCCGACACATATCACAGCAACCTTATCCTCAAACGATTCCTGCTTGAGGGTTCCATGATCGAACATTCTATTTCGCCACCAAACGGCAAGCCCATACAGCCACGCTAAAGGAGCTAATGCCGGATATGTCTTAACTTTTGGCAGATACATATATTATATTATTAAGGTATGAATTTCGAATCTTGTGTTATCACATATCCACTCTGTTGAACATTCGAGCCTGTACTCGATCTGCAGTCTTGAGGGATTGCAAGAAATCAAGAGCCTGTCGGTCTGAACCCAAGATGTAGTCGGCCATACGGATAGTGGCATCGTCGGACATTGTCTTGAATAGAGCCTGGAAACTGTCTTCGGGCTTTGGATAAGTATCGACGTAATACTGACCGTTCTCAATGCCGAGCTGCCTTGCTGCATATTCCACAGCATCAGACAAACCACCCAATTCATCAACTAAGCCATTGGCCAAAGCATCACGTCCTGTCCAGACACGGCCTCCGGCAATCACGGCAATGCTGTCTTTCTCCATCGCACGGCCTTCAGCACAACGAGACAAGAAAAGGTCGTAGGTATGTTCGACGCTCTTCTGAATCTTTTCGCTCTCGACAGATGTAGCTGGGCGATATAGATGCATTGCCCCGAGATCGTGTGTCTTTACTTCCTGGAATGTCACACCAAGCTTGCGGTTGGCAAGACCCGAGAAATCAGGAATCATGCCAAACACTCCAATTGAGCCTGTCAAAGTGTTTGGTTCGGCAAAGACGTAATCGGCAGGTGCGCTTATATAATATCCGCCAGAAGCGGCATAGTCGCCCATCGATACTATCAGAGGCTTCACATCGCGCAGTTCGGTCAAAGCTTTCCATATCTGCTCGGAAGCAAAAGCACTGCCTCCAGGAGAGTTGACGCGAAGCACCACTGCCTTAACATTGTCGTCTTTTTGCAATGCCTTTATCTCTTTGACGATCGTAGGCCAGTATATCGACAGCCCATCGGTTGCTGCTCCTTCTTCAGAGAGAATCTCGCCCACGGCATACAGCACAGCGATCTTTTCTTTGCCGGCAGAAGGGAAATGCTTCGAATAGTTGTTTGCCAGAGCCTTGGCTGAAATGCCGTGAAACTCCTTTTCGCCAGTCATAGAGAGAATGAGACTCTCGACATCCTCCTTGTAGATCTGGGCATCGACGAGTCCTGTAGTAGCCAGTTCTTCTGGTGTCATATAGCTCACTGCCAGATTGGCAAGACTATCAATGTAAGACACATCGACATCAAGATGCGCTGCAATATCAGTTGCCATCACATTCCAGATAGAAGAGAGATAGCAAGAGATCTGCTGGCGGTTGGCATCAGACATCTCGCTCAGCATATATGGCTCGACTGCCGACTTGAACGAACCCACACGGAAAATCTGGACATTGACATCGAGTTTATCGAGCAAGCCCTTGAAATATGGCACGACAGACGTCATACCATCGAGCTGAACGGTACCGATGGTGTTGACGAACAAGCTATCAGCCATAGAAGCGAGATAATACTGTCCGAGCGTATAGTTGTCGTTGTACGATACAATCCACTTTCCTGACTTCTTGAACTCCTCGAAACGATTATGTATAGCCTCGTAAGTAGCAGGCTGTGCAGACATATTGTCGGTGTTGAGATAGATACCGGCAATGTTCGGATCTACCTCGGCAACATCAATAGCCTGAATGATGGTCTGCAAGTCAAGAGACTCATTCAGCGAGAAACCCGAAAGCATATCGAAGCTGAAAGGCATTGCCGAAGGCATCTCCTGCACAGGGCCATTGATCTTGAGGACGAGGACATCGTTTGGCTTAGAGGCGGCTGTTGTCTGGTCGTCAGACAAAGTTGCCACCAATCCTATAAAGGTGCATGTATAAAACAATGTGCTGATGATTATAGCGAGAAATACTCCTACAAAAGCAGCAACTACCATTTTAAGAAAAGATTTCATATTCTATGCATTATAAAAAATTATAATATCTCAGCGAGCGGCAATCTGACAAAATCTCTATCATTAATATGCGGATGAGGAATGACCAATTGGCCGGTCGCTATCTGCAAGTCGTCGTAGAGCAGAATGTCGATGTCGATTATCCTGTCACGATATGGTTCGCCTGGCTTATGCTTATGTTGGCGTCCCATTTCACGTTCGATAGACTGTGTCGCATCAAGCAGTTCGAATGGGCTCAACGAGGTGAGCATTGCCACTGCCCCATTGGTAAAGCGATGTTCACTTTCGAACCCCCAAGGCTCGCTCTCAATAAAACTTGACACAGCCAAGACAACTCCGACGCGCTGAGACAGCATAGCTACAGCCTTATCAAGATTAGATTTTCCATCGCCAAGGTTTGAGCCTAATGCCAGATAAATCTTATGTTTCATCAATCTGGCAAAATAAGCATGGCGTCGCCATAAGGGCCAAACATATATCCTTCTTTGAGAGCCATCTTGTATGCATCCATCACTTGGTCGTAGCCTCCAAATGCTGCTGTCATCATGAGATGAGTGCTATAAGGCTCATAGAAATTAGCGACCATGCAATCGGCAATGCTGAAGTTATACTCAGGGAAGATAAACTTGTTAGTCCAACCCTCGAAAGGCTTGAGAAAACCTGTAGTGCTTACCGAAGTCTCAATGGCACGCATCACAGAGGTATCAACAGCCACCACATGATGGCCACTCTCCTTCACCTTATTGACACGTTCGGCAAGAGCCTCGGAAATAATCACCATTTCACTGTCCATCTTATGTTTCGAGAGGTCTTCGACATCAATCTCGCGGAAGTTGCCGGTATTGCTATGAATGGTCAGGAAGTCGAAATCCACGCCCTTAATCTCCATACGCTTCATCAGCTCGCGACTGAAATGCAAGGCTGCAGAAGGCGCTACTACACCTCCCTCATTGCGGGCGAAAACAGTCTGATATCGCTCACGGTCGGTAAACGGATGGTCTTCATCGACTGGCACATCAATCACGTCGCGGCGATCCTTGATAATCGGAGGGATTGGAGTCTCGCCATAGCCATAAAGCACCTTGATGAATTCGTCGTGAGTGCCGTCGAAAAGGAAACGGAGGGTTCGTCCTCGTGAGGTGGTATTGTCGATAACCTCGGCTACAAGGCTGTCGTCTTCTCCGAAATAGAGTTTGTTGCCAATACGAATCTTACGAGCTGGGTCAACCAGCACATCCCAAAAACGGGTCTCGGCATTCAATTCACGCAACAAAAACACCTCGATACGAGCGCCTGTCTTTTCCTTGTTACCATACAGACGGGCGGGAAATATCTTTGTATCGTTGAACAGAACGAGATCTTTCTCGTCGAAATAGTTGATAAAATCCTTGAATATCTTATGCTCAATCTTCTGGCTACGCTTGTGGAACACCATAAGGCGAGACTCGTCACGATGTTCTGCAGGCTGAAGAGCGATATGGTCTTCTGGGAGTTTGTACTTGAATTGTGATAGTTTCATTTCAGTATATTTGTGATTTGTTTATTCGATATCTTCGACTATTGGCACATGAGCTGCCCAATCTTCGACATTATTGACCGGCAGGCAATCTTCTATGCGGATATCTCCGACACGTGTTCGACGAAGGCCTATCAGATAAGCACCGCTTTGTAAAGACTCTCCGATGTCGCGAGCCAAAGCGCGGATGTACGTACCCTTACTGCACACCACTCGTATCTTGATGTATGGCACCATTTCCGATTCGACCTCAACGTCTTCGATGTGCTGCAGGCGTCGTCCATAATCCTTGATGTGCACACCTGCCTTGATGACTCCTGCCACTTCGTCGGCATAGGGCGAGATGATGCCTTGTTCTGGCAGATTGATGTCGAGAAGCTCAATCTCGTCAATCACCAAAGGTTTTGGCTTGAGCTCTACGGCTTCATTATCACGAGCATAAGCGAAAGCTCGTTTGCCATCGACCTTGACAGCAGAATAGACTGGTGGCACCTGCATTATCTCGCCATGGAAACGGTCGAGCACAGCATCGACCATCTTGCGAGTGATGTGAGCCGTTGGGTATGTGCCGTCTATTTCGTGTTCTGCATCATACGAAGCAGTGGTGCATCCCAACCTAAGTGTGGCAATATATTCTTTTGTGCCAGCCTGCAGCTGGTCGATCATCTTGGTACATTTGCCTGTGCATACTATCATCACGCCAGATGCCATAGGGTCGAGAGTGCCAGCATGACCTGTCTTTAGCCTTTTGATGCCGAGCCTTCGAGACAAACTGTTGCGCACAGCCTTCACCAGATTGAACGATGTCCATGTCAGAGGCTTGTCAAAGCCTAAGATCTCTCCTTCTTGGAAATTATAAACCTTCAAATCTAATTGCTTCTGTAAGGGTTACTAAATTGGATTAAAAAAATATCAATACGAGCGAACCAACTATCGCACAATAGATGGCGAAATAGATGAGTTTACACTTCTTGACCAACGCGATCATCCACTTGCACGCCAAACAGCCAGACACGAATGCTGCCAAGAAGCCTATCAGCAGAACCGAGAAAGGTATTGTCTCTTCTACGACATGTGTCATGAGATATTCCTCGCTGGGGGCAACCAAATGCCTGAGGTCAAGGATTGCCTCGCCAATTATTGGTGGAATCACCATGAGGAACGAGAACTGCGCCATGTTCTGTCGGCTATTGCCAAGAAGCAAGCCAGTGGCAATAGTAGAACCAGAACGGCTTAGGCCTGGCAATACAGCTGCGGCTTGGGCAAGACCGATGATGAACGAATCCCTGACAGATATTTCTTTTTTCTCTTTTGGACGCACATAATAGGTAAATGCCAGAAGAAAGGCAGTCACCAGCAGACACACGCCCACCACAAGGTCGCTGGCGAAGGCTTCCTCCACCCAGTCCTTGAACAAAAGACCGACAATGCCGATAGGGATCATCGATACTATGATCTTAAGCACATATCTCTGCTCATCGTTCAGGCGGCTCCAAAGTCCGCTTTGTGGTGTTGTTCCCACAGGAGCAATTGGCTTGAATAAGCCGACAAACAACCAGACTATCTCTTTCCACAAAACCACGATAGTAGAAAGAACCGTGGCAACGTGAACCACGATATCGAACGTCAGCCCACTTTCTACCTCGATGCCAAGCAGACGGTGCCCAATCTGCAGATGACCGCTACTGCTTACTGGAAGGTATTCGGTCAGACCCTGTACCAATCCGAGTATCAACGCCTCAATATAATCCATGACTGTCCAGTTTTATCAGTTATTTTTCTTCTTGTTTGGGACAAGTATGCCAACAATCACCAAAATGTAGCCAAAGAAACAAATATTTGGTCCATAGACCACACGACGGTCGCTGAAAACATCAGGATTGAAATGGTCGGGAGTGCTTGGTTCGCCCCAAGTCATCATAAACCCGACAATAATCATCAGAGCAGCAATGCCCATAATGATAAAATTAGTTTTACCTAAACAAAATTTCATATTACAAAAATAAAAAATTACATCAAATAAAGATCATCGACATTGCGACGCAGATATCGTCCTGCCGACACCCATGAGACAATAGCCGGTATCAATATGCCAGGAACCACCACACAGCCGACGAGGATTGCCACTGGCACAGGATGAGCAAGAAGGTCGATAATAGCAACCGTAGCCACATGAGACATAGTGCCCCACAGAAGGCCAAAAACAGCACAAAGAGCCACAAAAGAGGCAATCAGGCCGCAGACGACATTCTGACAGATAAACGGACGACGTATGAACCAACTTGTTGCGCCAACAAGCTGCATAGTGTTGATGAGGAAACGGTCGGCATACATGGACATTCGGACTGCATTGCCGATGAGCGACATGCATATCAGCAGAAGCAATCCGACAATGAAAGCAAGTGCCAGAAATGCCTTGTGCAGATTGTGGTTGACAACATCGACAAGCGATTTGTTATAATCGACAGATTCAATGTTTGGTCCTCCCTGCGCCTTCAGTTGTGTCACGATAGGCTCGATACTGTCATTGACTGCGTATGCCGATGTCAGCTGCAGCTCTACCGACGACAAAAGAGGGTTGTATCCAAGGAAGTTCTCTGGATTTTCGCCCAGCTGGCTGGTCAGTACCGTCAAGGCAGAGTCGGCACTTATGTAGGTGGCATTCTTGGCATAAGGCTGCTTGTTGAGTGCAGAAGCCAACTTAGCGCCATATCCCTTTGGGGCACACTCGCTAATCTCAATTGTGATTGTAAACTGCTCGCGCAAGACCTCCGACAGGCGCACTGTAGTCAAGCCTCCCACTGCCATCAGTCCAATAGCAAAAAGCACAAGAGCAATGCTGAGAGTTGTTGTGAACTTAGCTCTCAGGAACCTCTTATGCTTGTTTTGTCGTGTATGTTTTGTTGACATATAAACTCTCCGTTGAATGAATGCCCTCGGCTGAAGTATTATCCTTTGGATAAAACCGCGAAGGGGCATTTGACCCAAAATTCGTGCAAATAAACTAAATATTTATGATATTAACAAATAAAAGTGGTTAAAAAATCAAAAAGTAACCTACTATAGGTTGTTTTTTGCAGATTATATAGTAATTTTGCACCAAAAAAACATAAACAAAAGATGGCATACTACAACATGACGGGTCGTTCGGCTACTCCCGTAACGACCAATCTGATCATCATCAACTGTCTCCTTCTCATGGCTACCGTGGTCTTTGAGCGCAAGGGAATCGACCTCAATGATTACCTCGGGTTGCACTACTACGATGCTCCAAGCTACAACCCTCTGCAGATGCTCACCTATCTGTTCATGCATGGAGGTTTCTGGCATTTGTTCAACAATATGTTCTCGCTATATATGTTCGGCCGGCTGCTCGAAATGGTGTGGGGAAGCGGGCGTTTCATCACCTATTATCTTGTGACAGGTGTTGGCGCGGCTATCATCCAGCAGATAGCATGGCGATATGGAGTGATAGGCGACTGGCTCGCTACCAATCAGGCTATCGACTCTTCGCTCACCTATGGTCAGCTGATGGCTGAGGCTGCCAACCAGACCAATGCTCTTATCACCATCGGTGCTTCTGGTTCGGTATTTGGCATCCTTCTCGCTTTCGGAATGATGTTCCCTAATGCCGAGATACTATTGCTCATCCCTCCTATCCCACTCAAGGCAAAATGGCTGGTCATTGGCTATGGTATTTGGGAACTGAGTGCAGGTGTCATGAGTTCGGGCGATGGCATTGCCCACTATGCTCATCTCGGAGGTATGCTCTTCGGACTTATCCTCATTCTCATTTGGCGTCGCCATCGCGAGCACGAATTCTAATTTTTACAAACAAAATGAT
Organism: Bacteroidales bacterium; assembly: GCA_016293065.1. Lineage (GTDB taxonomy): Bacteria > Bacteroidota > Bacteroidia > Bacteroidales > UBA3663 > Liminaster. Next base: position 1,274 of record JAEDEY010000082.1, on the reverse strand, counting down.
CGAATACAAGAAACTCAGCTTGCCTGGCAAGTTAATCTATATCAATGTGGTGGTCTATGCCATCACCCAGCTCTGGTGTCTATGTCAAGTATTGTTCTGCATCTCAGGCTTCGACTGGCAGAACTTTCTTGCCCTTCACGCCAATCTCTACGACTTCATGCTGAAGCCGTGGACTCTCTTCACCTATTTCTTCACTCATGCCGACTTGAGCCAAGACCTTTTCCACATCGTATTCAATATGCTGTGGCTATGGTGGTTTGGCGATTTCTTCCTGCGCTATCACACTGGACGACAGTTCCTCAGCGTCTATCTCCTTGGCGGCATCTTCTCGGGTCTGTTCTTCCTTTTAGTATATAACATCTTCCCATATTTCGTCTTCGACCGCACATTCACTTCGGTCGTAGGCGCCAGTGGTGCCATCTTCGCCCTCATCGTCGCAGTGGCTATGCGTTCGCCAGAAGAGACTCTCTACCTCAACTTCATCATCCGTACCGTGGGTGTCAAGATGAAATGGGTTGCAGTGGCTGCCATTGCCATCAACGTATTGAGCCTCCCAAGTTCGTATAATATAGGCGGAATAGTGTGCCACATCGGAGGTGCTCTCTGGGGCTTCATTTATGGCTACTATGAGGCAAAAGGCAAAAATGCTGCCCGATGGTTCGAGCAGCTATGTGATAAGATTGCCAATATGCTGAGGCCACGTCCGAAGATGCAGGCCACACGAGGAGGAGCACGTACTGTCAATGCCGACAAGCGCAAGGATATGGACTATAACGCAAGCCAGAAGGCTCGTCAGGCAAAGATTGACGCAATCCTCGATAAAATCTCTAAATCAGGTTACGACGGACTCACCGCCGAAGAGAAACAGATGCTCTTCGACGCGAGCAATCGCAAGAATTAGTCTTAGTCGAAATTGAAGACAATACCTACGGCAAAAGGAGTGCCTTCGAACGATGTCTTGCTTTCGTCAAAGAATGGAGTGACAGCATAACGACCGAAGATTCCGAAGTCGTCGAAGTCGTAACGGGCAATGATATTCAAGCCCCAAGGATTGACACACAAGCCATCGCGGAGCACGTCATAGCGTTTCTTGCCGCTCATACGGACTCGTGAGCGTACATGATGGCGCAACTCTCCTTCCACTCCCACACTGAAGCAGTTCAGCTTTCTGCGATCCTGAAACTGAAGCATTACAGGCACACGCCAGCTCACATAGGTCATTCGGGCACGACTGTAGCGCTTTGGAGCATCTTCCCATGGAGCACAGAACAGCT
>JAEDEY010000218.1 GCA_016293065.1 Bacteroidales bacterium | reverse complement strand
AGTATTTGATGGTAGTTCATGTCGATTCAGATATTCAAATGTTTTCTTTTATTCAGGAGAATCAGGGGACTGTTGCTGATCCTTGTCTTATCTTTGGTGCAAATATACAAAAAACTGAAAATATCAATTCATTGGGTACAATAAATCCATATCTTTGCGCAATTTTGCTGATTTCTTGCGCACTTTATACAAGCGGTATTCTTTAGGACGGATATATTTGCCCAACTTCTGTAGGTCGAACTGCACGCCACTCGGACCATCACACACAGGCGGAGTCGTTTCAATAATCTCACCAGCAGTGTCATGCCTTTGCGGCATTTTCCTGCTCACGGAGGAGTTTGTAATATTCTCCTTTTTCATGATACATTGCCATATCGGCATATTCAATCAGCTTCTCTATCTCGACCGACTCATAATCGGAGCTCTTGGCAATGCCGACCGACATGCTCAATCGCTTGACCAGACCTTCGGAGTGCCATTGGTCAACCAATTCGTGGAACTCGCGGCAAATCTTCTGGCTGTCGAAATTCGTGCGATTGATGATCACGGCAAACTCATCGCCACCGATGCGGTAGCACTTGCCCAACTTTGAGAAATATTGCGTAATGCATTCTGCTGCGGCACGGATAAGCATATCGCCTGCCTGATGCCCCAAACCATCGTTGACCTTCTTCAGACCATTGACATCGATTGTGATGTAGGAAATATCTTTCACAGGCTGACGTTTAAGTTTCTCAATGTCAACCTCGTAGGCATTGCGGTTGATAAGCCCAGTGAGATTGTCACGGAAGGAAGTATTGTGCAGCTCGTTGTTGCGCTTAATGATGATGAAGACACCTATCGAAAGAATGATGAGGAGGATGACAAGAAGGATGACAAAATAGAAGAAGAGAGTGGAATAGGCAGAAATGCGGTAATTGACGTTGTTTCTGATCACCAGAAACCAGCTCAAGCTTGCGACATATTTCGTGACGCTAAATCCATCTTCCTCTCTTTGGATATTGTATTCATCGGGATTGTCAATCTCAAGCTTGGTGTCGCTAAGCACGGTCTTGTCAATCTTGACATCATCGACATCGACCTGAACTACGCCTTCACTATTGACTAAACAGACGCTTACATTGTATTCCTTTTCGAATTGAGCCAGCATGTCTTTAAGCTCGTTCATGCTACGGCCTATGCCACATGCTCCGAGCAGGTTTCCTTCCTCGTCCTCGATTCGGGTGTTGTAGAAGACAGCCCAGGTGTCGAACTGCTCCTGATTGTGATCGACATTAGGCACGAATGGCTTGCCACTCTTGATAAACTCCCTGTACCAGAAGTCGTGGAAGTCGTTGTCGATATCCATGTGCTTGAAGAAGCCTGAGCCAGTGTAGAATATGTGGCTCTGCTCACTTGCCAGAAACACTGATTCATATCCCAGCCCTTTCTGCAGGTTATTCAGATAGTTGCCAATATCCTCGATGTTTTCTTGTTCTGTGTGCTGGCTCTCCTTCTTGAGACGCTCGATGAGATAGACATCATGGGCCATGGTCAGACCTACATTGATCGGCATGGTCATCTCATCGTTGATTCTGTTGTGAATGCGTGTAGCCACCAAGGTGGTCATCTGAACCGCATTGTCATAGATGACCGAGCGTATGAGCCCGAACGACACAAGGAAGGTGGCGAGATAGCTCAACACAACCATTACGAAAGCAAGAGTAAACTTCTTGTCTTTAAAGATATTCATTTTTATAATAGTAAAAAATGTTCGCAATATTAAGACGTGACTTTGGTCGATTGATTGTGTAAAATTAATGAATTATTATATAGAACGGACAACAGACTGTCATTTTTTATTATTTGAACAGTACTATTTGAATGTTTGAATAAAAATAACATTTTTTTGCAAACTTTATATTCCATTATCCCAACAATAAGTGTCAAAGTATCAAACTCCATCAGTTTATGATTTGCGGAAAAATTGTTTCAACCGCTTCACTCCTTCCACGCCAAGTATGGTAA
>JAEDEY010000081.1 GCA_016293065.1 Bacteroidales bacterium | reverse complement strand
ACGTAAGTGCGTGTCTGATAGTGCTCTTTGGCGCATTTGTCGGACTTGACTCTCCGCTCAACGTGATGCAAATGCTCTGGGTTAACCTCATCATGGACACCTTTGCAGCACTGGCTCTTTCGACCATTGCTCCAGACCCGAACGTGATGACCGAAAAGCCTCGTTCGTGGAAAGCCCACATCATAACCCGACCTACAGCAATCTACATCTTCAGCTATGGTATCGCGTTCTTTGCTTTCCTTGCCTGCTTATGGATGAAACTGCTCTACAACAACGAAGGAATGCCACATCTCGACAAGCACGAATTGGGAATGTTCTTCTCGATATTCGTGTTCCTGCAGTTGTGGAATCTGCCTAACACTCGTTATTTCGACACTCGACGCAGCTTTATTGGCGACATCGTAAATTGGGCAAAAGGCAAGATAACACATTCGGACATCTTCAGCATGTCGTTCGGAATGATCATGCTCGTCATCCTCTTAGGACAGATGCTCATCGTCGAACTCTTTGGCGAAGCATTCGGAGTTGACTCATTGACAATAAAAAACTGGACCATTGCCTTTGCAGCAACCAGCCCAGTCTTTATTGTTCCAGAAATAATAAGATGGTTTAGAAATAAATAGTCACTCCAATCTTATTCCTGCGAGATTCGTATAGCGAAGAAATCTCTTTTCCCACGTGCTTGTCTGCCCAGTCGAGAGATTCGGTCATGCGAATCGAGTAAATATAAGACAACTCGACGTGTCTCGCGATGATGACACCGAAGCCGAAGTTATAGTTCCAGGTCTTATCTTCCTTCTTGAAATCATCACGATTCAGCTCGCCCGACTCAATGTCTTTCCAACTTAAGCCATCGACGGCATAGCAGAACTCAGGACCTGTGAATGCGAAAGGAATGACGACGCGACGGATAGCAGGCAGCTTGACATCGTAACGAAGATTGATTGGCACAGAAATCATCTTGACCTTGTCTTTGACGCTACCCGACGAGACACTCAAATCAGACCCATCTCCTTGTGACTCATACATGCCCCAGACATAACAAAAGTCTTGCTCGGCATACTTCAATCCCAAGTCGAAACCCAAACCCAAAGGAAAAGACACCTTTAGCTTGAAACCTGCTGACCAGCCGTTGTCGGGCTTAGGAGCACTGTCCCCATCCCAATTATCTGATGACTCACGGTCGAAGGCAATATCACCATTGACACCAAACTGCACAAGTTGAGCATCAACACTCACCATCATTGCCCAGAAAGAAATTAAAACGAAGAGTTTTTTCATACCAAAGTGTTTATTAATTTGTGCAAATATATGAACTATATCTGTCAATACCTACAAAAACTTCTCGATAATTCGCATTTTTAACCTTTTGTTGCTAAGTTTGCCATATTTTTATTATATTTGCGAGGTTTTATGTAAACGTCGAACATGCGCAAGTATCTTATCATATTAGGTTTATCGCTCGCTTGTATCTGTCAAGGATGGGCACAGTCGGGCAACAACAAAAAGCAGAATACTGACACCCGGCTGGATGCTCAGCAGTATCTCGAGATCATGGGTGCCGCAATCAACACTCTTCAACGTCACTTTGTCGATAGCATCGATTGGGCAAAAGCCATGACTGCAGGACTCGATGCCATGCTCGCAACCCTTGACCCATATACAGAATTCTATACAGAAGAAGATACCGAAGACTTCAAGACCATGACCACGGGCGAATATGCCGGTATTGGAGCCGTCATTCAACAGAATGGCGACACCGTGATTGTGTCGGATCCACAGGAAGGACGTCCTGCACAGGTTGCAGGATTATGTGCGGGAGATGCCATACTCAAAGTCAATGGCGAAAGCATGTTAAAGAAAACGACTCAAGAAGTGAGCGACAAGCTCAGGGGTGATGCCAACACCGACATCACAGTCGAAGTGCTACGTCCCTATGAGACCGAACCACGGATTTTCAGCTTCAAGCGAAGCAAGATCTTGACAGACGTAGTGCCATACTACGGTTGGATGAACGACTCGATTGCCTATGTCATTCTCAACCAGTTTACAGACAAGGCAGCACAAGATGTTCAGACAGCACTCCTCAACATGAAGGATGCCAACGACGGACATAGCCTCAAGGGGGTTGTACTAGACTTAAGAAGCAATCCTGGAGGCCTGCTCGAAGAAGCCGTGAAGATAGTGAGCCTGTTTGTTCCAAAAGGCTCGACAGTTGTATCGACTCGTGCCAAATATGCCGAATGGGAAAGCACCACACGCACCAGCACCCAGCCACTCGACACTGTGGTCAAGATAGCAGTGCTCATCAACCGCAACTCGGCAAGTGCCAGCGAAATCGTAAGTGGCGCATTGCAGGACATGGATCGCGGTGTGATAATGGGAGAACGTTCGTATGGCAAGGGACTCGTACAAAGCACAGGTCAGCTGCCATACAACACACTGATGAAATTTACATCGGCCAAATACTACACGCCAAGCGGACGATGCGTGCAAGCCATCGACTATACACATCGAAATGAAGACGGAAGCGTAGGACGCATCCCCGACTCATTGACCCATGTATTCCATACAGCCATCGGACGTGAAGTGCGCGATGGAGGAGGCATCAAACCCGATGTCGAGAAAACAGCCGAGGTGATGTCGAACCTCGAATACTATATCGTTCTCGAGAACCTATCGTTCAAGTATGCCACATACTTCCGTCATGTCAATGCTGACAACAGAGAGTTGACCGACAAAGATTATGAGGATTTCAAGAAGATGGTCATCGATAGCAAACGCGACACCTTGGTCAAGGCTTTGAACCTCAATCTTGCACACGACCTCGATTCGTTGAAAGCTCCTATACTAAAACTCCTCAGAGCCGACATTGCCCAACGCTATGGCTTTCAGAAAGCAAAATACAAGGTAAATGTCGAAAACGACGAGCTGGTGAGAGATGCTGTCGCCTTGCTCGCCGACGACAAGCGCTATCGAGAGATACTCTCGGCTCCTGCAACATTGACCGATGAAAAGGCTAAGAAGGCTGGCAAGAAAAAAGCATTGAAGGCTATCGAGAAAGAATTAAAAAAAAGCATTAACCCATTATAACAAATTCCAAAATGAAAAAGACTCTTTTGATTGCAGCAACAGCAATGTTGTGTGCAGGAGCAGTTGCTCAGCTGCGCATCGCTCTTCCAGAGGCTCCTCAGCCAAAGTATCAGTTTACAACAGTCGATTCTGTTGCCATCACTCCTGTCAAGAACCAGGGTAACGCTGGCACTTGCTGGTGCTATTCAGGCATGGCTTTCCTTGAGTCAGAACTGCTCCGCACCAAGAAGAAGGCATACGATCTCAGCGAGATGTATGTAGTGTTCAAGACTTATGAAGACCGCGCAGAGAAGGCTGTTCGCACATCTGGCGACGTAAGCTTCTCTCAAGGTGGTTCGCTCTATGACGTGCTCTATGCCGTTGACCACTTCGGACTTGTACCTGACGAGGCAATGCCAGCAGGCGTAATGTACGGCAAGACAATCTCTGCGCATTCAGAACTTTCTGCAATGAGCGATCCTATCGTAGCAGCTGCAGCCAAGCTTCGCTCAATGCAGGTTGATGCTGATGGCGAGCAGCTCTGGAAGAAGGCTTTCCGCGCAGTTCATGAGGTTTATCTCGGCAAGTGCCCTGAGAAGTTCACTGTCGATGGCAAGGAATATACTCCAAAGTCGTGGGCACAGTCACTCGGACTCAAGGGTTCTGACTATGCAAACCTCACAAGCTTCACTCACGAGCCTTACACAACAGCCGAGAACGACTTCCAAAAGATGGTAATCGAGGTACAGGACAACTGGCGCTGGGGACTTTCGACCAACATGGAACTCGATGACTTCTGCCGTGTAATCAAGGAGGCTGTCAAGGCTGGCTATCCTGTGCTCTGGGCTTCTGACGTGTCGGAAGCAGGGTTCTCTCGCAAGGGTGTTGCCACTTACGACGACGAGAAGGTAGCAGAAAGCACTGTCAGCTCAGATCAGGTACGTCTCATCGGCGTTGATGCTCCAAAGGAAGAAGCACAGGATGCAGAGAAGGAAGTGACTCCAAAGGCTCAGAAGATCGTGACTGCAACTGAACGTCAGGCAATGTACGATGGCAAGAAGACAACCGATGACCATGGTATGCTCATCTTCGGTATTGCCAACGACCAGTGGGGCAATGAGTACTTCATGGTAAAGAACTCTTGGGGCGACAAGTCTGGCAACTACAACGGTATCTACTATGTAACTCCAGCTTTCGTGCGTGCAAAGACAATGAACATCGCAGTCAACAAGGCTGCTATCGCTGATGACATCAAAGTTAAGTACGGCATCGCTGCACCTGCTCAGGGCAAGAAAGGTAAGAAATAACAAATCTCTATAATCATAAGGTAAGGAGTTAAGGGCTTTGTATCTTGTTAAGCCTGTCAAAGTCTCGACTTAACATCTTAGCTCCTTAACTTCTTATCCATTAACTTGATCAATGTTTCAAATTATTGCAAAGACCCTCGCTGGGTTAGAAGAAATTCTCGCTAAAGAAATTGAATCTATCGGTGGCATCAACATTGCCATCGGTAATCGTATGGTAAGTTTTGTCGGTGACAAGAAGACTCTATATATGGCCAATCTATGGCTCCGCACCGCATTACGAATCCTCAAGCCAGTTGAACGATTCACAGCATCTTCTCCTGAAGAGCTGTATGACAAGGTCAAGGCCATCGACTGGACAAAATATATCGAAGAAGGCCAGACGATAACCATCGACAACACTATTTACAGCGAAAATTTCCGCAATTCACGCTATGCCATTTACCGATGCAAGGACGCTATTTGCGATTTCTTTGTCGAGAAGGGTATGAAGCGACCAAAGGTCAGCGTAGCAAGCGCTGACGTACAGCTCAACCTCCACATCACCGATGAGGGCGATCAGGAAGGTTCGGCTTGTACCATCAGTCTTGATTCATCAGGCGAACCTTTATACAAACGTGGATACAAGGAACAGCTCACCGATGCTCCAATCAGCGAGGTGCTTGCTGCCGGTATCCTCTTGAAGGCAGGCTGGGATGGTTCTCGCGACCTCATCGACCCAATGTGCGGTAGCGGCACCTTCCTCGTGGAAGCGGCTCTCATCGCTACCAACACTCCTGCTGGAATCTATCGCAAGAGTTTCGGATTCGAGCGTTGGACAGTTGGCGAAAACGCATTTGACTCAGAACTGTGGCAGGATCTCTATGACGATGATTCGGCACAGCGTGAGTTCATTCATCATATCTACGGTAGCGACATCTCAAAGGTGGCTCTTGAAGTGACAGAAAAGAACATCAAAGCTGCAGGTCTTGCCAAATACATCACTCTCGAACATAAGGACTTTGAAGACTTTGCCAACGAGACTCATCCTGCAGAGAACTCTTACAATGAGGCTCTGATAGAGAATCCAGATGCTCCTGCCCCAATGCTTGTCTTCAACCCTCCTTATGGCAAGCGTCTCATTACCGACGTTCCTACTTTCTACCGCATGGTCGGCACTTCGCTCAAGAAAGGATTCCAGAATTGCGAGGCATGGGTGATCTCGAGCGAAGAGAAGGTGGTGTTCAAGGATGCACGTGGCAACAAGTCGGAAGCAGAACCTCTCGACCTCATCGGCCTCAAGCCATCTATCAAGATCGATCTCAACAATGGTGGCATCAGCTGCCAGTTGCGCAAGTACGAGATGTTCAAGGGTAAGTTTCAGGAATTCCGCGCTGAAGGCAACGAACTTGAGAAAAAAACTGCCGACGAAGGAGAGAAGAAATTTACCAAACTTGAACATAAATACGCAAAAAAAGACCGGAAGTCGGAAGACAAGGGTGGCAAGAAGTTCGACAAAGACAAGAAGAAATTTGATAAAGGCGGCAAAAAATTTGACAAGGGCGAAAAGAAGTTTGACAAAGACAGGAAGAAGCCAGCAGGCTCTCGCGACAGCAAGAAAGAACGCGACTACGAGGTACGCGAGGATGGTTCGATCGTAGCAAAGAAAACTGAAGCTAAACCAGTTCGCGAACGCAAGCCGTTCAACAAAGATAAGAAACCTTTTGACAAAGAAAAGAAGCCTTTCGATAAGGACAAGAAAGAGAATAAGCGAGTTCCAAAGGTTTTCGACCCAAACCGCCCGATGTTTAGAGAAGACTTTGACGCATCGAAGCATGTGCTCGATCTTTCTGACGACAAATAAATTTCCCATAGAAAATATATGCGTAACTTATTTACTATTCTTGCCATGGGCCTTATGACATCAGTATTCGCTCAGGGCACTACCCCAGAGACAAAGGGCGAGATTCTCACTTTCGAGGCTATGCAGGGCAAATATGCCAAGTCTCTGCTAAATACTCACTTCGACGAGAATGGTGTGTTTCAGTATGTAAAGCCAGAAGATGCACAAGGTGCTGACGGGCGTATGGGAGGACCTCGCCGCAACGGCCGCCAAGGCAAACTATCGGCCGATGGCGAATGGAGTGCCGTCAACGAGGGCAGCAAGCTCTTTGTGGTTCAATCCAACAGATCAAAGGAACCAGGAATCATGACCCTAGAAGAGCCTGTACGTTTCGAGGTTTCCGACAACAAGGAAGGAGACATCGTGTGGGGACAGTCGGTTCATCGCAATGAGTTCGGCATCAACGGAGGTATTTTCTGGAGCCCTTCTGGTCATCAGCTTGCGTTCTATCGCATGGACGAGACAATGGTTCAGAGCTATCCATTGGTGCAAACTGACGATCGCGAAGCAACGGTGAAATGGAGCAAATATCCGATGGCTGGCATGACTTCACATCAGGTTGCTGTAGGTATTTATAGCCCTGATACACAGATAATTGTCTATCTCAAGACCAACGAAAAACCTGAATGGGCAATGAATGGTCAGACACAACGCGGACTCAATGATCCAGATCATTACCTGACAAATATATCTTGGCGACCAGATGGCAAGGAGATCTTCATTTTTGAGCTCAACCGCCTGCAGAACTTTATGGCACTCAATGCCTACAGCACTGAGACAGGCCAGTATCTCTATACTGTCTTCACCGAAGAAAGCGAAAAATATGTAGAGCCCGAGAACCCTCTCTTCTTCCTTCCTGGCAGCAACGACAAGTTCATCTATCAGGACGAAAAGAGCGGCTTCAACCATCTCTATCTCTGCCAGCTCGACAAGAAGGCTGGTCAGTCGGCTGAAAACCGCAACGACATAATCACACCGATTACATCTGGCGACTGGCTTGTCACCAACCTTATCGGGGTCGATCCAAAGTGCAAGTCGGCTTTCTTCATGGCAACCAAGGATTCTCCTCTTGAGAGCAACCTCTACAAAGTGGATCTCAAGACTAAGAAGGTGATACGTCTCACAGCCGAACCTGGTCGTCACAGCGTGATGTTCAACAAGGACTACACACAGTTCTACGATGCTTATTCCAACAGCACGACACCACGTGTATGCCAGCTCTGCACCATCAAGGGCAACAAGGTGAGCCGCAAAGTGCTTTATACAGCTGAAGACCCATGGAAGGGATATGCTCGTCCAGAGGTGACAGTAGGTACAACCAAGGCAGCCGATGGTGTGACAGATCTCTACTATCGTGTGGTGAAGCCATTGAACATGGAAGAAGGCAAGAAATATCCTGCTGTTGTCTATCTCTACAACGGACCTCACACCCAGCTCATCACTGACGGCTATCAGTGGGGACTTCCTGCATGGGATTGCTTCATGGCTTCTCGCGGATACGTGGTCTTCACAATCGACGGACGAGGTTCGAGCAACCGCGGACTTGAATTCGAACAAGCCATCTGGCATAACCTCGGCTATAACGAAGGCAAGGATCAGATGAAGGGTATTGAAGTACTCACTTCTCTTCCATACGTCGATGCCAACCGCATCGGCATCTATGGCTGGAGCTATGGCGGATTCATGACCACCTACATGATGCTCAACTACCCTGAGACCTTCAAGGTCGGCGTATGTGGCGGTCCTGTTCTCGACTGGAGCCGTTACGAGGTCATGTATGGCGAACGCTATATGGGCACACCTCAGAACAATCCAGAAGGCTATGCCAACAATACACTGATCAATCAGGCAGGCAAGCTCAAGGGCAAGCTGCTCATCATCCACGACGATCAGGACGATACAGTGGTGCCACAGATGTCGTTGCAGTTCCTCAAGAACTCGGTCAAGGAAAATACCTATCCCGACTTCATGATGTATGTCAACCACCCACACAACGTGAGTGGCAAGGACCGCAACCATCTCAACAATCGCATTGCTCAGTATTTCTTCGACCACTTATAAATCCTCTTCACTCCATTAACACCAATATTTGAATATGAAGATATTATTATTAGGCAGTGGCGGACGCGAATGTGCCATTGCATGGAAACTGGCTCAAAGCTCAAGATGTACCAAACTCTTCATTGCACCAGGTAATGCAGGCACAGGCGCTTATGGAGAGAACGTGGCTATCAAGGTCAACGAATTTGACAAGATCAAGGATTTTGTTGCAGCCAACTGCATCGAAATGATCGTTGTCGGGCCTGAAGATCCGCTTGTCAACGGCATCTACGACTTCTTCAAGGGTACTGATGTCAAGGTTATCGGCCCAAGCAAGGCAGCTGCACAGCTTGAGGGTTCAAAGGATTTCTGCAAGCGTTTCATGATGCGCAACAACATCCCTACTGCCCGCTATCAGTCGTTCACCGCCGCTGAATACGACGAGGCTTGCAAGTTCCTCGAGACTCTTCAGGCACCATACGTCCTTAAAGCCGATGGCTTGGCTGCTGGCAAGGGTGTGCTGATTCTGCCTACTCTCGACGAAGCAAAGCGCGAGCTGAAAGAGATGCTCGGCGGAATGTTTGGTGCTGCTTCGGCTACTGTCGTTATCGAAGAGTTCATGAGCGGCATAGAGTGCTCGGTCTTCGTGCTAACCGATGGCAAGAACTACAAGATACTCCCTGTAGCCAAGGACTACAAGCGTATTGGCGAAGGTGACACGGGCCTCAACACTGGAGGTATGGGCAACTGCTCTCCTGTTCCGTTTGCCAACGATGAGTTTATGCAGAAAGTCGAGGAACGCATCGTCAAGCCAACAATAGCTGGCCTCAGCAAGGAAGGTCTCGAATACAAGGGCTTCATCTTCCTCGGACTCATCCGCATGGATCGTCCAATCCAGAACTACAGAGCTGGCGACCCAATGGTAATCGAATACAATGTGCGCATGGGTGACCCTGAGACAGAGGTAGTAATGCCTCGTATCAAGAGCGACCTCGTGGAGCTTCTCGATGGTGTAGCCAACGGGAACCTCGATGAAAAGACACTCGAGATCGATCCCCGTGCATCCGTGACTGTAGTACTCGTATCGGGAGGTTATCCAGGATCGTATGAAAAGGGCAAAGTGATGACAGGCATGGACGACGAGCTGTTCACACAAGGAGTAGTAGCTCCAGAAGACAGCCACAGGAAGTCTATTCTCTTCCATGCAGGCACAGCCAAAAAGGATGGCAACGTCGTGACAGCTGGCGGACGAGTTATCTGCGTCACATCATACGGCAACAACCGCGACGAGGCACTTGCACAGTCGATGAGCGGAGCCGAGCTCATCCAGTTCGAAGGCAAGTATTATCGCCGAGACATCGGCAAGGATCTCGCTGCTTGGGATTGATGA
>JAEDEY010000080.1 GCA_016293065.1 Bacteroidales bacterium | reverse complement strand
CCAAATATTTTTGTGACTTTTTTCGAAAAAACATTAAAATAGCTGAAAAACGGCCCTTGCAAAGCTAATTATTGGAAATCTCATATTGCAAATCTTTTGTTTTGCAGCTCAAACTATACCATATCTTTATTGACCATATTGCACACACACGAGTCTGACCATACGTTTTCGGCAGTCTCCACCATATCTATTACCGTAAAAATTGGCAAAATGATACCCATAATACTTAGTGGTGCACCTATTCCAGACATCAGAGAGAAAGTAAGGAAATAGCATCCCATAGGAACTCCTGCATTTCCAATTGCCGCAATGACCGAAATAGCAAGCCACAACATCAATGTCGGAAGCAAAGACACAAGTGGTTCTTCGAACGATATCAAACCTCCATTCTGCATTACATATAATGATGTCACAAGGATGAAAGCCGCACAACCATTCATATTAATAGTAGTGCATATGGGCAATACAAATCGCGACACTTTTTGCTTGACATTAAGGTTCTGTTCAGCCGACTGCATTGTCACAGGAAGCGTTGCTGCGCTCGACTTTGTAAAAAAAGCCATCAATACAGCAGGTGCCATACCTTTTAAAATATATAATGGATTAAGACCTCGTGCCAGCAGGAACAAAGGCAAGACAACAAAAAACTGTATGATATTTCCTCCAAGAATCACGAGCACATACTTACCTAAGGCACCACCAAGTCCTTCTACATGTGAAGCAGTGAGCTGAGCAGCAAAAGCCACGATACCTAATGGCAATGTTCTGACGAGAGCCTTAATCAGTATGAACAACAGATCCTGCAATCCATTTACCATATTGACCAGAGTCTTCTTTGCATCAGATTCCCTCATTACCGAAAGTCCCAGACCAACTGATGCTGCGAGTAGCAGAATTGACAATACATTACCTTCAAGAAACGGCTGAACCATATTGGTCGGTATAACAGAAAGAATATGGTCGTAGATAGATGATTCTGGTTTGACACCTTCAACAGTGGAAGCAATTCCCAAATTGACTATCTGCTCAGGAAGCGAATCGGGGCGTATGATAAAATAAAGCCCTAAGCCGACCAATGCCGAACACACAGTAGTGAGCAAGGTATATGTGATAGTGCGTCGAAAAATCCTACCCGTATCTTTCTGCATGCCCAATGACGACAGGGTGGTGACAATTGCCAAAGCAATAGTTGGAGCAGCAAGTATCTGAAACAGCCTTGTATATACCGATGCCACAAAATTGGCAAGTTCGTTGACCCAATTGATGTGGAGTAATCCGAGTACGGCACCCAAAGAAAGAGCCGAAATCCAAAATAATAATTGTTTCTTGTCTGCCATATATGTATAGTTTTTGGCACAAAGATAAATATTTATCAAGAAAAAACACATAAACTTTGGATAATAATAAAAAATACTATAATTTTGTCAGAAAAATCAAGCAAACATGCGACAAATTATCACACATTTCACAGACAACGACCTATATACTTTCAGTTGTCAATATTATATAATGCAGCAATATCCGAGAGCCGAAGTAGAATACACGTTCTTTGATCGCAACAACACCTGTTATCCGAAAGGGTTTGACAAGCTTCTCCAGGAGCAGATAAACTTCATGGCAGGAGTCCAGATTACCGATCAGGAGGTTGATTTTATGACAAAGAATCTGGTATGGCTTCCGATTTGGTATTTTTCTTTCCTCCGCGGCTATAGGTTCAACCCTGCCGAAGTATCAATCACTCAAGATGAAGAAGGTCATCTCAGCATCAAGATCAGTGGTAAATGGTTCAGTACCATAATGTGGGAAATGCCAATCCTATCCTGCATCTCCGAGCTTATGCACACTCTCAATGGTGATGTAGATAGATACGACCTTCAAGCCGAACATGCCAAAGCCATAGCAAAGAGCGAGAGAATCTTTGGCGCAGGTCTCACATTAGGTGATATGGGCACACGCCGCCGATTCTCGTTCGACCATCAAGGCATGGTACTCAAGGCAATGAAGCAGGTATATGACTCGAAGCAATGGCCAGGAGTCTTCACAGGCACAAGCAATGTGTGGTTTGCCATGCGTCTTGGGTTGAAACCACTTGGCACACTCAGCCATCAGATCATTTCTTTCGAAGAGATTGTCAGCGGTGTCTTCGAATGCAACTACAACGTGATGAAGAAGTTCAGCGATGTATATGACGGCAACAACGGAATCTACCTCTACGACTGCTTCGGCGATAATGTCTTCTTCAAGAATCTTTCGAAACGCATGGCGATGATGTACAGCGGACTACGCGTCGATAGCGGTATTGAAGAAGAGCAGATCGAGAAGATCATAGAGAAGTATCATCAACTCGGCATTGATCCCGCATCAAAGCAGGTAGTATTCAGCAACGGCCTCAATATTGACCGATGCATAGAGATTCATAATTACTGCGCAGGACGTGTCAAGGACTCATACGGCGTAGGCACTTACATCACATGCGACGTCAACGATGCTGCACCATCGAATATCGTTGTCAAACTTACCCGTGGCCGAATCACAGAAAGCCGCGAGTGGCATGACTGCATCAAGCTCTCATGCGACAACGGAAAGACACTTGGCAACAAGGAAAAGTGCAACTACATAATTTCTCAAATCAAATAAATCATAAACAAAATGAAAAAGTCAATTATCGCGCTCGCTGCTGCCGCATTGATGACAGCTTGCACATCTGCGCCTGAAAGTGAAACAAACATCGAAGAAACTACAACTGCTGAAGCTATGGAAAGAAACCTCTTCATCGTCGATCCTCAGAACGGATTCATGGATACTGGCTCATTGCCTGTAGCCGGCTCACAAGCTCGCATGGATTCCCTTGCTTCTTATCTCAAGTCTCTCCCACTCGACTACTACGACCATATTCTCGTATCGCTCGACTGGCACACAGTCAATCACTCTTCTTTCGCCGAATATGGCGGACCATGGCCTGAGCATTGCGTAGCTTTCACTACCGGAGCTCTTGTCACCGAACCATTGATGACCGAACTGTTACGCTGGATGAAGGAAGACAAGGTGAAATTCATTCTCAAAGGTCAACTGAAAGAAAAAGACGAATACTCGTCGCTCGACAATGAAGAGAATGCAGCCTTCATAAAGAATGCCCTTGCAAAAACCAAAACCCTCGACGTATGCGGTGTTGTAGGTACAGTATGCGTGCAGAACACCCTCAAGGGCTTGATTGAAAAAGAAGCAATAGCTCCAAGCAAGATCAATGTATTATACCAATACACTGCACAGTTTGACGACAAGGCAGAGGCAGAGTTTATTGAATGGTGCAAGGCAAATGTCAAGTAATTTTGCGTCCAAGAAACAATAAATACTTATCAGTATGGTTAGACACGTGATATTATGGAAGCTCAAAGAAGAGCTTTCACCAGAAGAAAAACAGTCAATAAAGAAAGAAATCAAGGCAGGTCTTGAAGGTCTTGTGGGAAAAGTCCCTGGTCTCGTTGAGGTAACAGTCAACATCGACGGACGTATCGACTCTTCGAACTGCGATCTTATGCTCGACAGCGTGCTGGAGAGTCCAGAGGCATTAAAGATCTATGCCCAGCATCCAGAACATCAGACTGTGGCAAACGGCAAGGTTCGCCCATACACGATTCAGCGCACCTGTCTGGATTATGAATACTAACTCCAGACTCTCGGTCAACAACCCTCTTCTTGTTTCATTTTGAAGAAAACAGAAGAAAGATGAGAGCAACAATACATTACATCGAAAATAGGTTTAGGGAGTTCAACGAACTAATGTTCGAAGGCAAACTTCCTAAACTTCCTATTGAGTTAAGCGACTCTAAAACATTCCTCGGTCTATGCGTCTGCCAAAAGCGAAGATCAATAACCGGAAAAACCGAACTCTATAATTTCCGTCTTCGCTTCAATACAAGAATTGACCTCTCGGAAGAAGAGCTTGAAGATACCATCATTCACGAAATGATTCACTATTATATTGGTTACAACAAGATGAAAGACTCATCTGCACATGGGACTATCTTCAAGCAGATAATGAATGAAATCAACCAGAATTATGGCAGACATATTTCAATCTCACACAAAGGAACTAAAGAGCAGAAAGAACAAGCCTATGGTAACAAGAAACGCTGGCACGTAGTTGCTGTCGTTTCGTTCACCAACGGAAAAACCGGTGTGAAAGTTTTGCCAAGGATAGCACCCCGTATCATCAATTACTATAATGTAGTGGGGTCAAACAGCAATGTATCAGACATTAAGCTGTATATGTGCAATGATCCTTTCTTCAACCGCTATCCCAATTCGTCGGCATTTACAGTCATTTATGTCTCACACGAAGAAATAATGTCTCACTTGGCAGAAGCAGAACAGATGATGTGCGATGGAAAAGCTCTAACCCTGAGCAAAACTAATAGAAAATAATTGAAAACAACAAAGGCTTATTGGAGTGTGGTTTCTATATATAAAAAGTGAACAATCTCAGTTCCCTTCGATGAGAACTCGCTCAGAACATAAAGATTGCTCGCTCTTCCCTCGCGGAATCGCGAGGGAAGAGCGAGCGAAATACGAGTACTGACCGAGTGCAGAACGGAGGAAAACCTATCCACAGACAAATCCTTCCCCTGCACCTAAATTAGTGCTGGCGCAGATTCCACTTTGAGTTATCGCTATGGAAGTCGTACTTGGCGAGAGTTGGATTGCTATCGCTGACACTATACAGACAATACTTGGTGTTGACACCCTCCTTGCCAGGAATAACCTTTGGCATGATGCGGTATGTACCATCAATGAGCAGCTCGATACGCCAAAGCTGTTCCTCAGCACCTGTAAACTCAGGCACAGTTTCTATTTCAAGGTCGGCTGTAGCTGCAAGAGCACGGTTTGTACCTTCTATAGTAATCTTGAAATATGGGTCACTAAGATAACCTCCAGCTTCAGGCACAGCAGTAATCTGCCACTTCTGATGAGGACGGAACATATAGTCGCTGCAACGCACAGTGATATTGCCTGATGGCCAAGTGCCAATCACTTCGTCAAGTTTCTGAACTTCAAGCGACTTGTATGGCTCGGCAGGATCCATATTCCAGAAATTACCACGTTCTACCTGTTGACGCACGAAATCGACCTCAAGTTCGAGAGCATAACCACGGCGCTCTGATTCAATCGAATATACACCTTCCTTGAGGTGTTCGCCTGCAATTGGCCAGTTGTTGCGCCAAAGAAGAGGACGAACATCGAGCACACTGCGACCACTACGGTCGTAGTCGGCCTCGAAATGGCATGACATAACCTGAACGCCGTCGTCAATAATGGTACGCCCAAAATGACCAGCACCTGTGCGTCGGTTTCCAGCGGCAATCACCATCTTTCCTCCTCCTTCAAGCATATCACGACCGACATTGTCGATAAATGGGCCTGTTGGATTCTTCGAACGGCCGACAACGATATTATATGTCGAGTTGACACCATCGCAGCATGTGCCGTGGGTACCGAGCAGATAATACCAGCCGTCTTCATACATCATCACCGAAGCTTCGCAGTCGATAGCCACATCCTTATCAACAGCGCCCTCAATGCGACCACCTGTTTTTGGGTCAAGTTCTACTTGACGGATATTGCCGAAATATGTACCATAAGTGATATAGAGACGTCCTGTCGTTGGGTCGAGCAGAAAACCTATATCTATGGCATCACAGTCTTCATCATATTTCGACGAAGCCACTTCAATGGGTTCTGAATAGTTGAAAACCGGCGACGATGGGTCGAGCGAAAGGTTCCATCGAGTAAGCACATGACCCTCATGTCCGCCACCAAGGCCACCGCCAGTAGAAGAATAACCGATAAGATAGCGATCGCCAATCTTTACCACATCTGGAGCAGCACCTGCACCCGTCTTGATTCGCTTATCGACAACCCATGTCCAGCCATCTTCACTGTATATTCCACCTCCACCGGTACCGAATGTCCACCATTTTCCATCACTGAATGTCAAGGTCGAAGGGTCATGAATCCATGGCTGACCAATCTGAGCCTCTGCACTGACAGTTGCAAGCAAAGCAGCAATTGTGCTTGCGAAAATAATCTTTTTCATGACTTACTTCACATTTACGTTGATATTCTTGACAGGATTGCCTGACTCATCGATGAAACGAACACAGAAATCGCTCATGCCTGGACCATTGATGACATTGCCACGCAGGATATTGGCACCCTTCTTGAGAGTGATGCGACGCGAAGTGGCATCATCCTTCACCATACGACGGTCTCCTGAGAGAAGGAGTACTTCTTCGCCATTGAGCCACCACATCGAAGCTGAATTTGATCCGACAGCCAATCGCACCTCCATATCCTCTTCGGCATATACCACGGTGACTGCATGGAAGATGACGCCATACTTCTGAAGATTGAGTCCAGTAGCAAAGCGGTAGAGCTTGACGTTGAAACGCTTGCTGTCGAGAGCATGCCACTTCAGTGTCATCTTGGTAGGAATCTGTGGAAGAGGCTGGAAACGGCGGAAATCCATCGGAGCAGCGTTGGCCTTAGGCTTTTGCTCGACAGGAACCACGACCTTCACCTTCTGTCCATCCTTTGGAAGAATGGTTTTCTGACCTTTGTAATACACCGTGTCAAAAGCAGCTCGCAAATAAGAATCAGTAAACACAGTGTTGCCTCTGTTTGGCTTACTGATTGGTTCAAGAAGCATCCATCGACGGATGAAACCTTCGTTGTCGGGAGAAACAGCCTCAGCATCGGCAGGAACACGCGAGAAATAATCCTCGAGGGTAAGATCCTGTGCCTTCAAGCCAATGACAACCGACAACAGACAAATAAGTGTTGTTAGTTTTCGCATAAATATTAAGTATTAAAGTAATGTATGAGTATCTGTAATTAATAATAAATATAATGAGGTAATGTCAATATTGAATGCAAATTTATATACATTTTTGATAAACACTCTTTTTTTGATGTTAAAAAATCTTACATCTGCCTATTATTCCCTTTTTTGCTTCTATTTTTTGCAAAAATCGGCAAAATTGATTAACTTTGTGCCAACATTACTTTAACATTTAAGATTATGACAATTAACAAGACGCTTATCAGTGCCGCCTTTATTTTTGCATGTGCAGGCACAATCAATGCTCAGAATCCTTATCTTCCGCTTTGGGAACATCTTCCCGACGGTGAGCCTCGTGTATTTGAAGATCCAGATGCTCCTGGCAAGTATCGTGCTTATATCATAGGCTCGCACGACACTTCGGTGCGCGAGTATTGTGGTGCCGATGTGCACATGTGGTCGGCTCCAGTCGAAGACCTTGAACACTGGGTGGACGAGGGTCCAATCTTCACCTACAACATCGGCAACCAGTGGGATATCATGTATGCTCCAGACCTCGTGGAAGTGAAGGAGAACGGCAAGAAAGTCTATTACCTCTACCCTCACGCTCGTGGTGCCGGACGTCTGCCATTCGTTGCAAAGAGCGATCGTCCTGACGGACCTTTCACACTCTGCAATGTCACACCTGATGGCGAACATGCCACTGCTGGCAGCATCATCGGTTTCGACCCTTCGATTTTCGTAGAGCCTGTGACCGACAAGAATGACAAGGACTATGCAACGGGCTTCCGCGCTTATGCTTTTTGGGGCTTCATGCACTCGACTGCTGCCGAACTCGACCCAAAGACAATGTCTTCATTGCGTCCAGGTACCGAGATTCACGACTATTTCATTCCTGCAAGCCGCAGCTATGGCCAGCTTGTCGATCCTGAAGGCATCAAGTATCCTGCACTCCACAAAGACCAGAACCCTGGCGAGTTCAACTTCTTCGAGGCTTCGTCAATACGTCAGGTTGGCAATAAATACGTGATGGTATTCTCTGGATACAGCGGCCCGGAATACGGACAGGGCAGCACCAACTCAGCTCTCCGTTATGCCTATGGTGACTCTCCTCTCGGTCCATGGCGTTCGGGTGGAGTTCTCGTTGATTCGCGTGGTGTAGTCACATCGCCTGATGGCAAGACTCTCATCACTACAAATGCAGCACACAACACCCACGGCTCTATTCAGGAGATCAACGGTCAGTGGTATGTGTTCTATCATCGTCCTCCTCGTGGCTTCGGTTATGCACGTCAGGCAATGGTCGCTCCTATCAAGATTGAGTGGGACGAAACAGCTGTGGCCGATGGTGGCAAGGTAGTAATCAGAGGCTATGACCCATTCGCCAAAAATGAAGTGTGGACAGCCAAGGCAGCTGACGGCAACGAATATACAGGCGCAGAAGTCACTTCCGAGGGATTCAGCATCTATGGTCTCGACCCTTATAAATACTATTCGGCTGGCTATGCCTGCTACATGACCGACAATCAGTGGATGCAGGACAGCTGGGACTGGTGGGACAACAGCATGGATCTTGCCAACATCGGCAACAAGGGTGTTGTAGGCTTCAAATATTTTGGTTTTGGTGGTCTGGCTCAGGCGACTAAGGGTCTTACAGCATTCGAAGGTGCAAAGAAGGGTAACAATACCGCTATTGACCTATATATCACTGCCAAGACTGCAAAGCCATTTATTATTAATGTATGGATAGATGGCCCTGCCAAGACTGCAAAGGGCAAGAAGATTGCCTCGATCAAAGTGGCAGCCAATACTGGCGAGGCATGTGTCTCAGCCAATGTAGCCAAGGCCGTTGAAGGTCTTAAGGGCAAACATGCCATCTATCTCGTTGCCGAAGGCCCTGCCAATGAACCTCTTTTCGACCTTCACGGTATAGCGTTCAGCAAGAATGGCAACAAGCTGGAACGTCCAGTGCCTCCAACCATCGAGATTACCGTCGATGGCAAGGCAGTGGAAATGCCTGTTCATCCTGTACGCTTCAACCATCAGAATGGTTTCGTATATCCCGACCATTATCAGGTGAATATGGAAGTGCCTCATGGCGCTAAGGTCGAAGCTCGTGCTGTGGGTCAAAATGCCGATAAGGTGACAATCGAAGTAATTCGCTCGGTAGAGAGAAAAGCTTACGTTAAGGCTACCTATCAGGGCAAGATGAAGCTTTATACTCTTTCAGCTGAAAAAGAAGAGCCTCATCGCCGTGGTCACAATGCAAGAAAATAATAATACAATGTAGTGTTGCTGTATGTCACGCTACATTTTCATGACAAAAGTTCCGCCTCGCTTCTTCCTCAATTAGAAGCGAGGCGGAATTTTACTCTTCTTCCCAATCTTCATCATCATCTTCTTCTATGCCATCTACAGCATAGTCTTCAACTGTATCCATGTACCCATCATAATAACCATCAGCATAGCCTTGACAATAATCACTATAGAAGGGATTTTTTCTTGTCTTTGGAGCAAACGATTCATTACGTTCTCTATTACATCCATCTTCATAACCATCATCATACCCTTCGTCGTAGGCTGCGCTTGTTTTGGCAGTGGCTTTTGTGCTACGAGAAGCGGATGTATTTGAAACAGATTGGACAGGCTCAGATATATCCATGCTTGTGGGCTCAGATTCCTGAACAGAATCTGTTTCTACATTATTATAGCATTGCATCTCAGAAATACTGACAGAAATATCGGCAGAACCAGTAACATAATCATTGTGATCCGCGACATTTTCACTTATAACGTCCGACTTTTGGGCAGATGTATCTTTAGTATAGGAACATGCCGTAATAGTCATCGATAGGAGAAAAACAACTACA
>JAEDEY010000217.1 GCA_016293065.1 Bacteroidales bacterium | reverse complement strand
CCTATGCCTGAACCGTCGCGCTTGGTGGTGAAGAACGGGATGAATATCTGCTCCTGAGCCTCTGGGGTGATAGGAGCACCGTCATTGGCAACCTTGATGATAGTGCGCTCGGAAGAGTCGATACTGGCCGTGATGCTGACGTGTTTCGCACCAGCCTGCACGGCGTTCTTGATGAGGTTGATGAGTATGCGGCTGATCTGAGACTCGTCGGCATATATCAATATATCTTCGGCTGAAGCCTGATACGTGCAAGCCACTCCTGCACCTGTGCACTGCTCATGGGTAAGGTCAATGACCTTGCGTGCCAGGTCATCCACCATCAAGCCCTTCTTTATCGGCTTTGCCACGCCTGCAAGTTCGCGGTAGGACTCTACGAACTTGATAAGATCCTTCGACGACGATGATATGGTCTCAAGGCCAGCCTTGACATCAATCTCCCGGCGTTCTTCAGGGACATCGATATAGTGGCTCAGGGCGTCGCTCAGAGAAGCGATAGGGCTTACGGTGTTCATGATCTCGTGCGTGAGAACGCGTATGAGTTTAGTCCAGGACTCCTGTTCGTTCTGCTGGCGGCGTCGCTCCACGATCCACTTGATGCGGTTGAGAGCCTTGTTGAACTTGCTGTCCTCCGTGAAGCGGAAGTTGTACTCCCCATCTTCGAAAGCATCGAGCATGTACTCAAGCTTCTTTCTGTCCTTCTCATGGATATAGAGCGCAGTTATGACAGCCGTCAGTGCGATGGCTGCCACAACTGTCAGTATGATTCCCCAGAGCGGCATCATATATCGTATTTCTTGAGCTTGCTGTACAGTGTAGGACGGCTGATACCGAGCTCCTTCGCAACCAGCGTAAGATTACCGCCACAACGGGCCATAGTGTCACGAATGGTCTGCGCCTCCGCCTCGTCAAGGGTCTGCTTAGGAGCTGCCTTGGAAGTATGCTTCTTCTCCAAGGACAGATCCTCCGCCTTCAGAATTGTCCCCTCGGAAAGAATCACTGCCTTCTCAACGGTATTCTGCAGCTCGCGGATGTTTCCGCTCCATGCGTGGCCCTTCAACAGCTCAGCTGCCTCCGGGCTGATGCTGACAACGTTCCTGCGGTACTTCTCGGCATACATGGCAAGGAATCTCTCCGCCAGCGGCATCACATCTTCGGAACGCTCACGAAGCGCCGGAAGACTTATGTGCATGGTATTGATGCGGTAGTACAGATCCTCGCGAAACCTGCCCTCGGCAACCATCTTCTCCAGATCCATGTTGGTTGCACAGATGAGCCGGATGTCAACCGGTATCTGCTTCTCCGAGCCCACGCGGGTGACGGTTCGGTTCTGCAGCACGCGCAGGAGCTTAGCCTGAAGATGCAGAGGGATATTGCCGATTTCGTCAAGGAATAATGAGCCTCCATCTGCCTGCTCGAACTTACCGACATGGTCGGCATGGGCATCGGTGAATGCACCCTTCACGTGGCCGAAGAGTTCGCTCTCGAAGAGTGTCTCGGCAATCGCTCCGGCATCCACGCACACCATCGGCATAGCCTTGCGGCTGCTGCGGGCATGGATCTCACGGGCCAGCACATCCTTTCCGGTACCGTTCTCGCCAGTTATGAGCACTGTGGCGTCGGTTGGAGCTATCTTCTCGACAGTGCGCTTGATCTGCATCATCGCTGGAGTATCGCCCCAGTACATGTCGGAAGATGTAACCATCTCACTCTTCTTCGCTCCCTTAGGAGATGCATCATACGCAGCCTTCAGAGTCGATATAAGCTTATCATTGTCCCAAGGCTTGACGATGAAGTCAAACGCTCCCCTCTTCATGCCTTCCACCGCCAAAGCAATGTCGGCGTACGCGGTAAAGAGGACGATCTGCACCTCCGGCCACATCTTCTTCAGCTCTCCTGTCCAGTAGAGTCCCTCGTTGCCAGTATTTATATCAGTGTAAAAGTTCATGTCCAGCAGGACGACATCCGGACGAAAGGACTCCATAGTGGTCACCAGGCTCTTCGGCGACGCTATGATCTCCACCT
>JAEDEY010000079.1 GCA_016293065.1 Bacteroidales bacterium | reverse complement strand
AAGGTAAGCTGCGAAGAGCTCGACTTCCTTAACGATATTGCCAAGGAGTGTGGTGTGACAGGTTCACGTGTCATGGGAGGCGGATTCGGAGGCTGTACTATCAACCTCGTGAAGGAAGACCTCTATGACAAGTTTATCGCAACAGCCAACATCAAGTATGCCGAGAAGTTTGGCAAGAAGCCAGGCGTTATCGACGTAGTGATTGGCGATGGTTCACGCAAACTTGTCTGATGAGATATTTTATCTTCTTGCAATACGACGGAACGGCATATCACGGTTGGCAGAGTCAACCTAACGCAACGTCGGTGCAGGAAACCATAGAACAAAAGCTCTCACTGCTCCTGCAGCGAGAGCTTTTCATTGTCGGTGCAGGACGAACGGATGCTGGTGTCCATGCCCGACTGATGGTGGCGCATTTCGAAATCGACGAGGAGGGAAGGAAGATCGACACTCAAGACCTTACCCGACGACTGAATGGCATTTTGCCTAAAGATATTGCGATAATCAAGATTGTGCCTGTGACAGGTGATGCCCATGCCCGCTTCTCTCCTATCTCGCGCACTTATCGATATTACATCACCAGAAATAAGGATCCATTCAACCCATACGCCTATCGGGTGTTCTGGGATTTGGACATAGACCTTATGAATCAAGCTGCTAAGAAACTTTTTGACTATATTGATTTTACATCCTTCAGCCGACTGCATACCGATGTCAAGACCAACAACTGTAGGATAATGGAGGCAAAGTGGACAACCGACAGCAATGGCAGTTATGTCTTTGTGATCAAGGCAGACCGTTTCCTGCGTAACATGGTCCGATCGATAGTGGGAACCATGATTCTGGTAGGACGCCATCGCATGACCATCGAACAGTTCTGCCAAGTCATCGAAGGCAAAAACAGATGCAAGGCTGGAGAATCAGCTCCTGCCAACGCACTTTTCCTCGAAGAAATAGAATATCCAAAGGATATTTTCGTATGAATAAATTTGAGAAAGTATTAAGATTTATACACGACAGCATCGACAAGAGCTCTGAGTTCTACCAGAAGATCTATCTGGTGGGAGGATGTGTGCGCGA
Source organism: Bacteroidales bacterium (assembly GCA_016293065.1). Lineage (GTDB taxonomy): Bacteria > Bacteroidota > Bacteroidia > Bacteroidales > UBA3663 > Liminaster. The sequence goes on along the minus strand of JAEDEY010000079.1, from coordinate 8,689 downwards.
CGAGATGTTGGGCGAACGATTCACCGATCTCGACCTGCTCATCGACATGCCCGACGGACAGAAGAAATTTGTCGAATACATGTGTCAGGCGTTTCCCGACAAGTGCAAGGGACCGTTCTATTACAAACGCTATGGCACCACGGCGATGGACGTGATCATAGACAAGACTCTGACATTGGTTGAATGTGTAGAGCCACATATCGAGCAGTACAACGAAGAAGGGACAGAACTCATCGAGACGCATTTCTGCACTCTTGCCGAAGACGCTATTCGTCGTGACTATACGTGCAATGCCCTGTACAAGAATCTGCATACGGGCAAGGTTCTTGACCCTTGTGGCAAAGGCATTGCCGACCTTAAGAATCATTACCTGCGCACAGCAGGCGACCCTCATGAAATTTTCAAGCAGGATCCTGTGCGTATGCTCAGAGGCATACGTTTCAAGCACCAGAAGAACTTCAAGCTCGACCCTCTGGCATGGCAGGCTATCATTGACCAGCATGAACTGATAGTGAACTCTGCACCAACGCGTATGCGCGATGAAGTGCATAAGATAATCAAGTCGAAAGACATGGCAGGAGCCATCGAAGACCTGTATAAGTGCGGTCTTATGCCTTTTCTTTTCCCTGGGCTCGAACAATACATGGACGACAATGTCAAGGCAAACCACCTGAGGGACGACTTCTCGGTATGGTCACATACACGACTTGCTCTCAACACTATGGTGAAGGAACACTCTCACACCGAGAGTGTCTATAAACTCGTGGCTCTGTTTGCAGATATCGCCATCATCGATGGCATCGACAAGGCATTAACACTTCTCAGCAACTCTCTATTAGGCAAAGAGAAGGTCTCGACTGTGATACATACGCTGAAAGACTATCTGCGCTTCAGGGAACTGTTCCGCGACAGGGAATATATTGGCAAGCCACGCACTCTCCCTCACTTCATCATCGGCTTGGCTACTCGCAAGAACTACTTCCGCCGAATGGTTCGCGCATTGAACCACGGACTGAAACGCGAAATGGCTCTCCCCTACGAGATCTTCTACGACAATGCACAACTGCCACAGGCACGGCCGAAGAACAATCCGCGCCGTTACAAGTCAACTCGTCGCAAGAAGCACAGAAGCGAATCAGAAAAAACAAGTGAAAGATAAGAGTTTTTCAGGACTGGAGTGATATATCGCCGATAAATTTTGTTATTTGTCGAAAAGTCCTTATCTTTGCCACCAAAATTATAATAACAGAATGAAGAATATCCGTAACTTTTGTATTATTGCGCACATCGACCATGGCAAGAGCACTCTTGCCGACCGTCTGCTTGAATATACCAAGACTGTAGCGGAGCGCGACATGCAGGCTCAGATACTCGACAACATGGATCTTGAACGTGAGCGTGGCATCACCATCAAGAGCCATGCCATCCAGATGGACTATATTCACAATGGCGAGAAATATATCCTCAACCTCATTGACACTCCGGGTCACGTCGATTTCTCATACGAGGTGAGCCGTTCGATAGCAGCGTGCGAAGGCGCATTGCTCATCGTCGATGGCACCCAGGGCATCCAGGCTCAGACCATCTCCAATCTCTATATGGCTATCGACCATAATCTCGAGATCATCCCTGTGATCAACAAATGCGACCTCGACAGCGCCATGCCCGAACTGGTGGAAGACGAGATCGTTGAACTGCTCGGATGTGACCGCAGCGAGATACTGCGTGCCAGCGGAAAGACCGGTCTCGGCGTGCCAGAGATACTTGAGGCAATCGTCGAGCGAGTGCCGGCACCTGTGGGCGATCCCGATGCTCCTCTTCAGGCACTTATCTTCGATTCAGTATTCAACAGCTACAAAGGCGTCATCGGCTACTACAAGGTTGTAAATGGCACGCTCCGAAAAGGCGACAAGGTCAAGTTCGTCAATACGGGGTCGGAATACGATGCCGACGAGGTGGGTATCCTGCGCATGGACATGGAGCCACGTGCCGAAGTCAAGTGCGGCGACGTGGGCTACATCTGTTCGGGCATCAAGACAAGCTCGGAAGTGAAGGTTGGCGACACTATCACTCATCAGAAGAATCCTTGCGAAAAAGCCATTGCGGGCTTCGAGGAGGTCAAGCCTATGGTCTTTGCTGGTGTCTATCCAATCGACCCAGAAGACTATGAGAACCTGCGTACATCGCTCGAAAAGCTCCAGCTAAACGATGCTTCTCTCTCGTTCACTCCAGAGTCTTCGCTCGCTCTCGGCTTCGGCTTCCGCTGCGGCTTCCTCGGACTCCTCCACATGGAGATTGTCCAGGAGCGACTCGGACGCGAGTTCAACATGGATGTCATCACCACCGTGCCCAACGTCTCGTACAAGGTATTCGACAAGCATGGTGTCGAGAAGGAGATTCACAACCCTTCGGGAATGCCGGATGTCATGACCATCGAGCATATCGAAGAGCCGTTCATCCGTGCCACCATCATCACTCAGACCGACTTCATCGGAGGTATCATGAAGCTCTGTCTCGACAAGCGCGGTGTCCTCGTGGAACAGAAATACATCTCGGGCAACCGTGTTGAGATCTACTTCGACCTTCCTCTGGGCGAGATTGTCATCGACTTCTACGACAAGCTCAAGTCCATCTCCAAGGGCTATGCGTCGTTCGACTATTATATCCACGACTTCCGTCCGTCGAAGCTCATCAAGCTCGATATACTGCTCAATGGCGAACAGGTCGATGCGCTCTCTACACTCACCCACGTTGATAATGCCGTGCCTTTCGGCCGACGTATGTGCGAGAAACTCAAGGAGCTCATCCCTCGTCAACAGTTCGACGTTGCGGTTCAGGCTGCCATCGGACAGAAGATCATCGCACGCGAGACCATCAAGCAGGTGCGCAAGGACGTTACTGCCAAGTGCTACGGTGGCGACGTGTCGCGCAAGCGCAAGTTGCTTGAGGCTCAGAAACGAGGCAAGAAGCGCATGAAGCAGATTGGCAAGGTTGAAGTGCCACAGAATGCCTTCTTGGCTGTGCTGAAGCTCGACTAAAATAATTTAATAACATAAATAATATAATTATTGTATGGAACACGTTATTCCTGCTTGGATGCTGATTCCGTTTGTTGTGATGCTGCTCTGCATCGCAATCTTCCCGCTTACCAAGCTTGAAGAGTGGTGGGAGCACAATCTCCACAAGCTCTACGTTTCATTGATCCTCGGTGTGCCTGTAGGCATCTGGCTCTGCGTCAATGGCATGAGCCACGAACTTGAGCACCAGATGATCTACGACTATGTGCCATTCATCCTTCTATTGATGGCGCTGTTTGTAACCACAGGTGGTATCTGTATCAAGGGTGACCTCAAGGCAACTCCTGCTATCAACTCCACTATCCTCGCTATTGGCTGGATCCTCGCTTCGTTCATGGGAACTACAGGTGCAGCCATGCTCCTTATCCGCATGCTCATCCAGACTATCTCTGAGCGTCAGTACAAGGTTCACACCATCCTCTTCTTCATCGCTATCGTTGCCAACTGCGGTGGTTTGCTCACTCCTCTTGGCGACCCACCGTTGTTCCTTCTCTTCCAGAAGGGTGCAGAGTTCACATGGTTCTTCAACCTCACTCCTGAATGGGCTGTCACCGGTCTTCTCCTCCTTGGCACATACTTCGCTCTCGATACCTATTATTATAAGAAAGAGCCAAAACAGAACCTCGAAAAGGACAATACCAATATCGAGCCTATCAAGGTGAACGGTCTCATCAACATCCTTTGGCTTCTCTGTGTCATCGGTGCTACAATGTTCATCAATCCAAAGTATATCCAAGCTATGGGCGAACATGATGCTCCGTTCTATCTCCGTCTCCTCCGCGAGTGGGTGTTCATCATTATCATCATCCTTTCGATGGCTACTACCAAGAAGCAGACCCGCAAGGACAATAACTACTCGTGGACTCCTATCCTCGAAGTGGCATGTGTCTTCTGTGGCATCTTCGCTACCATGACCCCAGCTCTTATGTTCCTCGAAGGCATGAAGGAACAGATTCAGGAGGTGCTCAGCCAGCCTTGGCAGTTCCTCTACGGCACAGGACTTCTCTCGGCATTCCTCGACAATGCTCCTACAGCCATGGTGTTCAACTCAATGGCTCCTTCGGGTGATATAGCAGGACTTGCCAACGATGCTTTCCTCGGTGCTATCTCTGTCGGTGCAGTATTCTTCGGCGCACTCACCTACATCGGCAACGGACCGAACTTCATGGTAAAGTCGATTGCCGAGCAGAGCGGTATCAAGATGCCTTCGTTCTTCGGCTACATGATAAAGTTCTCTCTCATCATCTGCCTCCCTATCTATATCATCGTTCAGCTGATATTCTTCTAAGAGATATAGCAACAAAAAAACTGCACTTCTTTCAAGTGCAGTTTTTTTTGTATTATATGCTAATGTCTCAAATCAGAGTTATTCCCAATTCCTTGCATTGCTTTCTCATCTCTTCAGGCCATATCGACGACTGAGTCTCGCCTACGTGAGCCTTGTGGAGCAATACCATGCATAGTCGGCTCTGACCTATACCGCCACCAATGGTGAGAGGAAGTGAGCCTTCGAGAAGTCGCTTATGGAAATAGAGCTGGATGCGTTCTTCCTTGCCTGTGAGCTTGAGTTGGCGGAGAAGTGCTTCCTCATCAACACGGATACCCATCGACGAGAGTTCGATGCTGCGGTTTAGCACAGGATACCACACGAGCAAGTCACCATTCAGACCCTTGAAGCCTTCGTCGTTGAGGGTGGTCCAGTCGTCGTAGTCAGGAGCACGCATGTCGTGAGGCTTGCCATCGCCAAGTTCGCCACCGATACCGATGATAAACACTGCGCCATGCTTCTCACAGATAGCGTCTTCTCGCTCCTTTGGTGTCATATCTGGGTACAACTGACGCAATTGTTCTGAATGAATGAAGAAGATGTCTTCTGGCAGGAATGGCTTGATCTGTGGATAGGTCTCGCAGATATAAAATTCGGTACGGAGAATCGAACTGTAGATCTGTCGCACAATCTTCTTGAGGAACTGAATATTACGCTCACCCTTGGCAATGACTCTCTCCCAGTCCCATTGATCGACATAGAGTGAATGCAGGTTGTCAAGCTCCTCGTCGGCACGTATTGCGTTCATATCGGTCACTATGCCATAGCCATGTTCAATCTTATATTCTGCAAGAGTCACTCGCTTCCACTTTGCAAGCGAGTGAACTACCTCGGCTGTTGCCTCGTTCATATCCTTGATTGGGAAATTGACTGCACGCTCTATGCCATTCAGGTCGTCGTTCATACCTAAGCCACGGAGCACAAACAAAGGCGCTGTGACGCGACGGAGCCTCAACTCAGTCGAAAGGCTGCTGAGATAAAAATCCTTGATATTCTTGATTGCCTGTTCTGTCTGCTTGAGGTCCATCAGAGCCTCATAATGTTCTGGAATTATCAGTTTCATTTCCTATGTAATATTTGTGTATTCAAAAGTTAGCGTGATGATAGTTAATGGGAGTCAGGGCTCCGCAAATTACTATCATCTTCAAAAAAAGCGTTGCAAATATAAGGATATTCCCTCAAACCTCCAACATTTTGCAATCATAATTATTGATTTTTATAAATAAATAATGCAAAATTGACAATTTTACTTGCAATTCGTCACTCAAACATGCTTATTTTGCCAGATAATGGGGCATTTAGATAACGCGGTTTATTAATTGCCACAATGGCGCATGTGATATTCAAAAACATCCTTAAAAATTTGCTTATTATATTTTTTTTGCTTACCTTTGCCCCGAATTCAATAATGTTACTACATATATCCCATTTTAATCATGGCTAACGAACAGAAGGTGATATTCACCAACGATATATGCTCAGCTTTGAGCGATCTTTCGAAAGAAATACATCATGACCGTCTCTTCATGCTCTTCGACACTGAGACGATGAAGCACTGTATGCCTCTGCTCACCACATTCATGAACGACTATGATGCGGCTCATCCTGCCTCTCATCTCCACACTATCGTCATCGAGGCGACCGACGTGGCAAAGAACATCGAGTCGCTGACTGAGGTGTGGACGAGCCTTTCGGACAATGGAGCCACTCGCCATTCGCTCCTGATCAACGTGGGCGGCGGCATGATCACCGACCTCGGCGGATTCGCTGCTGCCACCTTCAAGCGAGGCATCAAGTTCATCAACGTGGCTACTTCTCTCCTCGGTGCAGTCGATGCTGCAGTGGGCGGAAAGACTGGCATCAACCTCGGCAACCTCAAGAACGAGATTGGCGCTTTTGCCCCAGCCGATGCTGTGCTCATCTCAACCAAGTTCTTCGAGAGCCTCGACAAGGAGAACCTCCTCTCGGGCTATGCTGAAATGCTGAAACACGGTCTGCTCAGCAACTGCCAGCACTTCAACGACCTCCTGGAGTTTGACATAACCAGTCTGAATGAGGAAGGAAAGGCCGAAGAGAAAGCCGCTGCTCTGCTGCCTCTACTCGAGACTTCGGTCAACGTGAAGCGCAGCGTGGTGCGTCAGGATCCTTTCGAACAGGGTCTGCGCAAGGCACTGAACCTCGGTCACACCTTCGGACACGCATTCGAGACGTGGTGCATGCGCCATGGTCAGCCTGTGCTCCACGGTTATGCGGTGGCATGGGGTCTGGTGTGCGAACTCATCATGAGCAATCAGCTCACAGGCTTCGGAAGCGAGACGCTCTACCGTGTTGCCAACTATGTGCGCGACAACTATGGTCCGATCAACATCACTTGCGACGACTACGAAGAACTGTACCAGCTGATGCTCCATGACAAGAAGAACCTCGGAGATACAATCAACTTCACACTGATGAAGTCAATAGGCAATGTCGAACTGAACCACACGGCTTCGAAAGAAGAAATTGGCTCGGTGCTCGACATCTTCCGCGACCTCATGGGTATATAATTTTTTTCAAACTGTTGCCATAATATGAGAAACGAGCAACTTGAACTGGCGTATCAATACGCTATGTACACCCAAAGGAACATCTTCCTGACGGGCAAGGCAGGAACGGGAAAAACAACCTTCCTGCGCCAACTGAGAAACGATTCTCAAAAAAGAATGATTGTGGTCGCCCCTACTGGTGTAGCAGCTATCAATGCCAATGGTGTGACCATACATTCGTTCTTTCAGTTAGCACCCGGTCTGCTGCCGAAGAACGACAACAAGTTTCAGTTCTCGAAGCACAAGATCAACATCATGCGGTCGCTCGACATGCTGGTCATCGACGAGATCTCGATGGTGAGATGCGACCTGCTCGATGCCATCGACCAGATACTGCGGCGTTTCCAGAACCACAACAGGCCTTTCGGAGGTGTGCAGCTGCTGATGATAGGCGACTTGCAGCAGCTGGCGCCTGTTGCCTCAGAAGAAGAATGGAACATACTGAAAACGACTTATCAGACACCATATTTCTTCAGCAGCAGAGCTTGGAACGAAACGTCGTTCACCACCATCGAACTAACCAAGGTATTCCGCCAGAAGAACGAGACTTTCATCTCGGTACTCAACAAGGTGCGCGACAACACCATCGACCAGCAGACACTCGACATCCTGAACAGCCGCTATATCCCTGACTTCAAGCCAAAGGACAGCGAGGGTTACATAACATTGACTACCCACAACTATCAGGCACAGGAGATCAATCAGGTGCACATGGATCAGCTCAAGACCTACCCCGAGACGTTCACGGCAACGGTGGAGGGAGAGTTTCCCGAGAGCTCCTATCCTACCGACGCGCAACTGACACTGAAGATAGGCGCACAGGTGATGTTCTGCAAGAACGATTCTTCGCCCGATAAACGCTACTACAATGGAAAGATTGGCCGTGTGGTGCAGATTGCCAACGGAAAGGTCATAGTGGAATGCAAAGGCGACTACGACGAGGAAGAGATCATTGAAGTGGATAAAGAGGAATGGCTCAATATGAAATACGAGACCGACAACAAGACCGGCGAAATCAAGGAGGTATTCGTTGGCTCGTTCACTCAGATTCCGCTCAAGACGGCTTGGGCCATCACCATCCACAAGAGCCAGGGTCTGACTTTCGACAAGGCCATCATCAATGCGGGCAAGGCTTTCAGCTTCGGACAGGTCTATGTTGCTCTGTCTCGCTGCCGAAGCCTCGAAGGACTGGTGCTCACGACTCCGATAACACGTCATGTAGTGATGAGCGACCCGACGATTGCTTCGTTCAACAAGGCTCAGGAACAGAACCACCCGACAATGATGCAGCTGAAGCAGGACCGCCGCAACTATGAGCGCGACGTGCTATGCAGCATATTCAACTACAGCGACCTGCAGAAACGTCTCGACTTCGTGGCTCGCCTTGCCGACCAATACATCGCCCGTATTGACCAGCAATATGTGGATATGGCTAAGGCTGTGGCCGACGAGTGCCGACTGAAACTCACCAACGTGGGCAATACCTTTGGCTTCCAGATTGCCGAACTCGCGGCTTTGGCTGACAGATATGAAGACAATCCGCAACTGCAGGAGCGAATAAGCAAAGGCAATGCATATTTCCTTACGCAATCGACCGACATACTCACGGATTTCATCGAGAAAGAGATTCCGAAAATCGGCAACAAGACTCATGCTGAACGATATGGCAACGAATTTGACTTGCTAAAGCAGGAGTATGA
>JAEDEY010000216.1 GCA_016293065.1 Bacteroidales bacterium | reverse complement strand
CATAGTGTCCGAGGTAGGTTCCGTCGTACTCCTTGTACCTTTCCTGAACCCTTCTACGTTCTTCATAAAACATTTGATTGACCTCACGGATATGCTTCTGCATCTGAGTGGTCATCCATTCATGTTGTTTGTCGAACATGTCCTGAATCTTCTTCCAGTCAACATCATCGACTCTGACTGAAACCTTCAACTTGGTTGGGGCATCCTTCAGAACATTGTCAATGTGGGTATTGATGGTGTCAACCTTACCACTGATAGTGTCAACGGCATTGCCAAGAGCAGTCTGAGCTGAATTGTACTTACGGATGGCAGACTCCAGTTGAAGAGTTGCATTGATCCAAGTGTTGGTCGCTTTGTCAATGTTCTCACTCAACTGCCTGAGTTCAGGCGCACGACTGACAACAGCATCCTCGGCATCATGCTCTTCAATCTCTTCCTGGACTTCGTTCATCATGTCATCGAAGTCAGGCTTCTGCTCGTCATCTTCGATGAGTTCTTCTACATGTTTTGTTCTTCTCATTGATATGTAGGATTTGTCTAACGGTGGAATGAACGTCTTTTCTGCGGTGGCTTGCACATGGCATGAGCCATCTGGAGGCAACGGCGAGCCCGCTCACGCTCGTCTTCGTCATCATCCTTACCCCAACCAGAGGAAGGAGCAGAACCACCACCGCCACAAGATTCGGACACGGTTGTTGCTGCATCAATCATATCAAGGAAGAGAAGCATACCTACATGAGAAATGTCCTCTCTTGATGCAGTCATATCAGAATCAGGAACCTGAACCTCATTGAGGAAGATGTCCTTGACCGTGTTCGGAATATAGATTCTCTTCATTTCACCGCTAACATTGACATTGAAGGCAGTCTTGGTAGCAACTGGCAATGGCTTAGAATTGGACTGGGTAGGTTTCGTTGTCTGAGCAACAGGGCGAGCAGGGCGAGCCGGTGAAACGGAAGGTGAAGCAGGTCGCATCTTGACCTGAGTAGGCTTAGGATGCATCTTCTTCCATGTGGCTTCAAGCTGTGATACCATGAACTTTCGACCGATGGCAGAAGCCTTGAACACTGAGGCATTCTTGCCGATGGTGTAGCCCACAAGTTTGCAGTTAGTAGTGTCATACCTTGGATTGACCTCATAGCCTCTCATGCGAAGCATATCAAAGTAACGGTCAATGTCGAAACTATCCATCTTCTGAAGGGTATATTCGCAAAACTCCGCTATATCTTGTTGGCGCATTTCACGAACCTCCTGAGGTTGCTCCCAACCATGCCTTGCGTTGATAATTTCCGCAGCCCTTATTGCTCTGATGTGAACATCGTGAACATCGTTGGTCTTGCCGTCATTATCCACACGGCAACAGTCAAGATGCAGGTGAAGGGTTCCAGACTTGGAATCCCGATGCAAGGCAGCAACACTCATAGAATTGCGGAAATTGGTCTTGACCTTCTCCTTAAAGCCTTTGGGTAAAAGTCCGACTGAATCCAAAGCTTCCAATCCTTCATCAGCGAGGTTTGCCCAGTCATCCAAGGTATAGTTCTCTGACTCTTCCTTGGATGGGGAGAGTACAAACGTGGTCATGAAGCGTTCCAACTTTCGCCCAACAGTCCTGTCCTGTTGATGCAACTGGCAGTGATGCTTCATCCGATACCAGATTTCGGTGGCATCGAGATAGTCAGGCATGTGGTTCACCTTGACCACGGTTGCATCCTCCTTCTCCATTGCGTACCTTGCGGCATTGCCGCCATAGGCTACTGGTCTTGCGAGTATAATCATTCGTCTTCTTGAACTTTGGTCAGTACAGGAGAAGTAAGGTTGTCTTCAATGCTATACCAGTGTTTGATGAGTCGTTCAACGGCTTCAATCCACCACTTCATGAACTTTGGAGATCTGAACATCTTCTGCTTTTCCTCGGGTGAAGCATCGTGCAACTTACTGCGGACTTTTATCAAGTCGGTACGTGCCTCAGTCAGAGAGTTCAGGGCTTTGCTTTCCTCTGGAGTGAGTCGCTGACGTGGGTGATGCTTCTTGCCAGTCTCAACG
>JAEDEY010000215.1 GCA_016293065.1 Bacteroidales bacterium | reverse complement strand
CGAGCCACGCCAAGGTGCCTGCATATCACATCCACAAACCTTTCACCATATTGCTTTTTCTTGTGTTCGCCTATGCCATAGGCATTGCCGAAAAGATGCAGATTTGTTGGTTTTTCGTTTGCTAGCGAAAGCAATGATTTGTCTGATAGGACTATATATGCAGGCATCTTTATCTCTTTAGCAATGTCATTGCGCAATGCCCGAAGCTTCTCGAATAGAGCCTTGTCTTCCGTGTTATTTTCAGATGAAACGACGGCATCGCTTCTTCTGTGTTTGCGCTTACTGACTCTCAAGTCTTCATGCACGATGACAGTGAGTTGTGCCTTTTTTATGCCAAAGAGCACATCCTCGCCCAATGGCGTTATCTTTATATGCTTGTCTTCATTGTAGGCAATCTCAATATATCCCAGTTGTAGCATCTGCAGAAGATAGGCATGCCAGTCGTTGGCAGTGATTTCCTTCCCAGCTCCGAATGTCTTCAGTTTGTTATATCCATTGGCAATGACAGTGTTCGAGATTCGCCCTTTCAGCACATCCGTTGCCACAACAAAACCAATCTTCTCATTGCAGCGCTTTATTGCCGACAGAGCTTTCTGCACGACAATAGTGCCATCAAATATTTGAGGAGGATTCCTGCATACGTCACAGTTGCCACAATGGCATTCGTTCGTCTCGCCAAAGTAGTTCAAGAGAATGCGTCTCCTGCAAACTCGAGCTTCTGCATATTCCTGCATGCGATTCAGTTTCTCATGATTGATGTCTGGCTGCCCGCTTTCGTCTGCAAACTTGCGAAGAGTAATCAAATCCTGAAGATTGTAGAAGAGTATGGTCTCGGTCGGAAGCCCGTCTCTGCCTCCACGTCCTATTTCCTGATAAAAGCTCTCGATGCTTTTTGGGAGGTTGTTGTGAATGATGTAGCGAATGTTGCTTTTATCAATACCCATGCCGAAAGCAACAGTCGCACAGATTACATTGACACGGTCATTGATGAAGTCTTCCTGTATCCGTGTCCTTTCTTCTGCCGACAATCCCGCATGGTAAACACCAACTGAAATGTTTCTTGTATTCAGATCGGCAGCAAGTTCCTCTGCCCCCTTTCTGGTTAGGCAGTATATGATGCCGCTCTCATTCTGATGCCGCCTGATTACGTCCATAATGGTGCGCAACCTATCCTGTTTGCCATATCCCTTCCTGACATCCAAGCTCAAGTTCGGCCTGTCGAAACTACCAGTGAAGATTCTCGGGTTGTTCAACCGCAGTTGCTCCAGGATATCCGTCTTTGTTACTTTGTCGGCTGTGGCAGTCAATGCCAGGATTGGTGTTGAGGGGAAGTGGTCTTTCATTATTCCCAATTGTGTGTATTCAATCCTGAAGTCATGTCCCCATTGCGACACACAATGAGCCTCGTCGATTGCAATCAGCGCCACCTTCACATGCTCCTTAAGCCAACCAAGTTCTGCAATAAGCCTTTCTGGCGACACATACAGCAATTTTATTTCGCCCGTTTTACATAATTTCTTTATTCTGTCGTTAATGCTTATTTCTCGGCTACTGTTCATGGCATCGGCTGCAATGCCATTGGCTTTCAATGCATCTACCTGGTCTTTCATTAACGAGATTAGGGGCGATACCACAATCGTCAAGCCCTCGAACATCAGAGCCGGTATCTGATAACAGATTGACTTGCCGCCACCCGTAGGCATCAAGACCAAGGCATCGTGCCCACTCATCACATGTTCGATAATCTCTTCCTGAAGAGGACGGAAAGAGTCATATCCATAAACGGATTTCAATAATTGATGTGCTTTATTCATACGATAAAATAGTGAATTAATAATAATGGTAAGAATGATCTGATTTTTGTGATAACATCGAATGATATTCTTATCGCTGCAAAATTACTCAATTTCCCCAAAATACTGCCATCAATATCCAAAAAAATGCAGAAGTTGCCCCAAATTAGCATACTTCCCCTCCTTTTCCCCTTTATTTTCGACAAAAAGCCCCTTTTCTTTTCTCTTCTCTTTTATTTTTCTCATCTCTTCTTTC
>JAEDEY010000214.1 GCA_016293065.1 Bacteroidales bacterium | reverse complement strand
CCTTCACACCCCGACGCTCCTGTCACCATCGTCCTTGGTTCGGGTGCCTATCGCATCGGCTCGTCGGTCGAGTTCGACTGGTGTTCGGTCAATGCGCTCCAGACTGCCCGCAAGCAAGGTCATCAGAGCGTGATGGTCAACTACAACCCAGAGACCGTTTCGACCGATTATGACATGTGCGACCGCCTCTATTTCGACGAACTGACCTTCGAGCGCGTCATGGATATCATCGACCTCGAAAATCCTGACGGTGTGATACTCTCGGTGGGCGGACAGATACCTAACAACCTCGCGATGCGTCTCGATGAGCAGCATGTGCCGATACTCGGTACTCAGGCCAAGTATATCGACAATGCCGAAGACCGCCAGAAGTTCTCGAGCATGTGCGACCGCATTGGTGTGGTTCAGCCTGCATGGAAGGAACTGACCAACATGGACGATGTCAATGCCTTCATCGATCAGGTGGGCTTCCCTGTGCTGGTGCGTCCGAGCTATGTGCTCTCGGGTGCTGCCATGAACGTCTGCTCAAATCAGGACGAGCTGGTGCGCTTCCTCAAGATGGCTGCCAACGTGAGCCAGAAGCATCCTGTGGTCATCTCGCGCTTTATCCAGGGTGCCAAGGAGATCGAGATGGATGCAGTGGCAGACAAGGGCGAGATCGTGGCCTATGCCATCTCGGAGCATGTCGAGTTTGCTGGTGTCCATTCGGGCGATGCCACTATCCAGTTCCCTCCTCAGAAACTCTATGTCGAGACCATGCGTCGAATCAAGAAGGTGGCAAAGAAGATTGCTGCCGAACTGCATATCTCTGGCCCATTCAACATCCAGTTCATGGCACGCGACAACGACATCATGGTCATCGAGTGCAACCTCCGTGCTTCGCGTTCGTTCCCATTCGTGTCGAAGGTGCTCAAGCTCAACCTCATCGAACTGGCTTCCAAGATCATGCTCGGCATCCCATACGAGCGTCCGACCAAGAACGAGTTCGACCTCGACTATGTGGGCATCAAGGCTTCGCAGTTCTCGTTCAGCCGCCTGCAGAAGGCCGACCCTGTGCTCGGTGTCGATATGAGCAGTACGGGCGAAGTAGGCTGTCTTGGCGACGATACCAACTGTGCCATCCTCAAGTCGATGCTCTCGGTGGGCTTGCGCGTGCCCGAGAAATCGGTACTCATCTCATCGGGCGATGCCAAGCAGAAAGCCAACCTCCTCAGGCCATGTCGCGAACTGGCTGCCAAGGGCTACGAACTCTATGCCACAGGAGGCAGCTTCCGCTATCTCATCGAGAATGGCGTGCCTTGCACCCAGGTCTATTGGCCATCAGAGGAGCTTCAGCCTCAGGCTCTCGACATGATCCGCAACAAGCAGATCGACATGGTGGTCAATATCCCGAAGAACCTCACTTCGGGCGAGCTCACCAACGGCTACAAGATCCGCCGTGCTGCCATCGACTTCAACGTCCCGCTCCTCACCAACGACCGCCTCGCTTCGGCCTTCATCCATGCCTTCACATCGATGAGTCTCGACGACCTCGCCATCAAGGCGTGGGACGAGTATTGATGCTGAGGCTGACATGAATCCATATCGAACCGGAAGACTTTTGTGAGCGTTCCTTGATGAGCTGGTCGTAGGGGAGGTGCTCCTTCATCCAGCTATACCAACAGTCGCCTGTGGCTTCGTCTGTAACGCGAATGTCACAGGCCTCGCCCTTCATGTGCTGCGACCTCCTGCTGCCACCAACAGCCGCATTGAGCTGTGGGCAGCGATAGCCAGAGTTGATGATGATGGGGCAGCCGGCATAAGCGCGAAGCGGCTCAAGCACGCGTTCGCAAAGGTTTCTGATGTTAGTGATTATCTCTGGGTCATTGATGCTGTTGTCAATGCCCAAGCGCGATGCGGTATCCGAACGCACGAATTCCGACAAATTGAAATGTTCTGTAAGTTGCATAATGTGTATGTTTATTTGAAATAAAAAAAGATTTTGAACACAATAATTATCAGGAACAACCCTCCAACTACCGAAAGCACCTTCGCATACCACGGCACGTGCCT
>JAEDEY010000078.1 GCA_016293065.1 Bacteroidales bacterium | reverse complement strand
CCACTGCTCTACCTCGCTATCTTTCCTCGTATCGGCTGCAAGTGCTTGATGATGCTACAAACTTAATCATGTTCTCACGGAAGCACACGAACGTGTCATACTTCCACAAACCAAACTTACAGTTAATGCAAGTCTTCTTTCCATCTTTGTCTGCCATAAGGACTTTGGCTTTTGCCTTTATCATTTCTTGTAATCTGGAACCTCTGGCAGTCTGTGCCACGCAATTACGCGCCTGTATGAGCTACTATAGTACTCGAGTCTGACTCGACTATTCTCATAGCAGCCCTCTCTTGTATCGTAATATCCGTCGCATTCAACAAGCCAGAGGCAACGCTCTTCCTCTGGTGGATAGCCCTCCATCTCGATGTAGTGCCATATCTTGCTCTCATCGGGCATCTGTGTCTCATTGTCGCTCGCGTCGCTCAAGCCAATCTTGTAGCCTTCGACGAAGAGCTGACCAAGGGGCAACCGCCCGTCGCATCGCTCGGCACACTCTTTCAGTATTTTCTTGAGCACGTACCTGTACTTCTCCAATATGTCTTCGCTTGTTCTTGTCATACCTTCTCTGTTTTTGACCTTGCAAAGATGGTGATTTTCCTGCTATCATCCAAACAATTTTGCATAAAATGCACGAATTGCACGAAAAAAATCAGGAAGCATCGCAAAGATGCTCCCTGATATTGATTAGAATGACAGCTTGTCGGGATAGCCTGTGGTGTAGTCGTAGGCAAGCACCGCCTCGATGTCGGTCAACTCGTTTACCCTCGCCTTGTGCTGCTCTGTGACATTATAGCAGGCGAGCGCATAGATCTCGAGTGCAGAGAGCATAGCGATTGCCTTGTCAACCTCGATGACGTATGGCTCACCTCCGAACCAGAGCGTAGTCTCCTTCTTGCCCGATGCCTTCTCGATGCTCACGCTGTTCATCAGCCCGACGCGCGTAGCCTTATCGAGCCACATCTGTTCTCCTTCGACGCTGAATGAGTTGACAGCCTCACTCTTATCATAAGCACTTATCTCTCGTAGCTTTAGCGCCTTTGCCCCGTAGAGCGTCTGGTCGAGACGGAACTGTGCCGATGCAAGGTTCTTGGCGTGGGTGCGCCACTCCTCAAGCGCCGACAGCTCGCGTTCGTCGCCGTTGAGCATGATGGCTTCTACGGTGTCCTGCCTGTAGCGGCTGCGGACGATGGCAGAGACGAGGTGGGCGTAGTCCCAGGTGAAGACTGGCACGCGGACTTCCGTGCAGATGACGTTGCCTTCCGACCCCTCGCTCTCCGACGTGCGGAAGTCGAACTGATAGACGTAGTTTGCGCCTTCGCGGTGTACGCGCGGCATGATGTCGGTTGTTTCCATATTTTTGATCTTTTAATTTTTGTTATGTTGGGTGACAATGAATAATAGTAAACAAGATGCCTTGCCGAGGAGAATATGCGTGCGACTGACCGGAAATCGTCGGTGTGGCGCGTGAAGCCGAGAAGCGAATTGACCGAGCAGACGAGATGTTCCTCCCATGCCCTGTGCTCTGCCGTGTCGTTCCACTTCTGGGCGTGACGCATCAGGCATATCCCATCGAGCGAGGCAACGGAGTCGTGGAGCGTGCCTATAGTGCGGCGGATGAGCCTTATGCGATGGGTGTTGACGATGGAGCCGACAAACGTCACTCCGTGGCTGATGGGCTGTAGGTACATCTTGTCGGGATGCAGCGTCAGGTGAAGCTCGTCGGAAAGGAAACGCTGTGCAAGCTGGCGGAAGGCAAGCAGGGCACGGCGGGAGCCTACCATAGCGAAGTCATCGACAAAGCGGATATAGCGGCAACAGAACATGCGGCAATAGAGGAGCGCGAGAAGGTCGAACGGTGTCATATAGAAGTTGGCAAACTCCTGTGAGGTGATGTTGCCTATCGGCATCGACCTGCCCTTGGGTATGTTGGCCATCATCTTGTGGCTTGGCATCAGAACTCTCAGTGCCGGGTCGCCCTTGTAGATGCAGTCGGTGTCGGGTCGGTGGCTCACAACTACGCGGCACAGGCGCAGTAGCATCGCCTTGTCTTCGCCCTGATAACAACCTTCTATGAGGTCGATTAGCATGGTTTCGAGCAGGCAAGTGTCAATCGACATGAAGAACGACCTGATGTCGAGCTTCATTACGCAAAGGTCATCGACTGGCAGGTGCTCCATCTCAATCATATACGCCTGGAGCCGCTTCACAGCCCTGTGCATTCCGTATCCCTTTCGGCAGTTGTAGGAGGCATCGCCCGTGTCAAGAAACCTTTGCTCGATAATTGGATTGATGCGGATGACTATCCAGTGCTGCACTATTCGGTCACGGAAGTTGGCGGCATAGACCTCGCGCAGTCTTGGACGTGTGACGATGAAGACTATTGATGTGGTGGGGTGATACTCGCCCGTCTTCATTTCGGCATAGAGTATCAGCAGCTCGTATTCGTAAACGAGACGGAAAAGGGTGCATTGCATTGCCGTCTTCTTGTGGCGGCAACAGTCGTCATAGGCTTCGACTATCGAAAGTATCTCATCATCAGTGAGTGCTGCGACCGCGCGAACAATGAACGAGTTGTTCTTGTTGTTGTTGTTGTTGAAGTTACCATTACTGAAATTCAAGTTCCAGGCGTTGTTGCTGTTGTTCTCAGTAACAGCCCAATAGTTGGAAGCGGTCGTCACGCGCACTGAATATTTGTTAGCTACGAGCCTTCCATGGCACGCAGCGGCGCGTCCATTCTTTGATGAGAGAGAATATCCGTAACGCATAATCGTAATCACTTGTCGCGGTTGGCTATGGCCTTCTCTGTACTTATGCGCCATCCTGTCATCTCCATTCCGATCTTTGTCATCGAACGGAGGAAGTGGGCGTGCTGCTCGCGACTCACCAGCCGCACCGTCTGCCCGTGCTGGGAAGACCACTCGAACCATACCTTGACTATCGACTGAACGACGGTCATGTCGAGCTGCAATGCGCTGAGATAGTCGCGCCTGAGAGTGAGATCGGGAGTGAGGTATGCACCTCCACACGACGTTAGGGCATCGGCCAGCGTCTCCATAAGCGTCTTGGACGTTGTAAGGAGAGTCGGTGAGCCCTTCGGTATGCGGTCTCCCACACCTATAAGCCATATCATCAATAGTTCAATCTCCCTGTAGAGGGACGAATCGCTTGCCTTTCTGACTTTTTGCCTTGCACCCATTTTTCTTGTCTCTTTTATTTTTAGAATATCAATCTGCTTTTAATCTCTGTTCCCTGCTCGTCGTACCACACAGCTACGAGCACTCCGTTGCGCTGCTCGACCCTACAGTTTCTGCCGCCGCCTCTGTAGGTCGAGCCTGACGTGTCTGGGATTTTGTCTCTTGCCATAATTATTAGTTTGTTTTGACGGCGCAATGCCGTCGGTTAACATTGTATTCGGTAGTGTCCTCGCGCCCGAAGGCGCAAGGACGGAAAGAAAAAAAGGTCAGAATGCTGCGACCGCGCGAACAATGAACGAGGTGCTCTTAATGTTGTTGCTGTAGAAGCTACCACTACTGAAATACAAGTTCCAGGCGTAGACGCTGTTGCCCTCAGTAACAGCCCAATAGCCGGAAGCGGAGAAGTTCTTGAACTTGCCGCTCTCGATGGCTCGTTTGAAGATGTTGTAGTTCTGTCGCTCATCACTCTTCTTGCCCATGCGGTAGTACCAGTACATTCGC
The DNA here is from genome assembly GCA_016293065.1 of Bacteroidales bacterium. Taxonomy (GTDB): domain Bacteria; phylum Bacteroidota; class Bacteroidia; order Bacteroidales; family UBA3663; genus Liminaster. The sequence goes on along the minus strand of JAEDEY010000078.1, from coordinate 6,191 downwards.
GCCTCAATGCCAGAAGGAGGCAAGAACCAGTTGTGAGCCTTGAACTTGTCGTTGAGCACCTCGCCTTCAAGCAGTCGCTCAGGCTGATAGGCGTAGGCAGCCGAAATCGCAGGGGTGTATATCTGTCCCCATTTGTTGTAGTTCGTCTCGCCCTTGTCCTGCATCATCTTTCTTAGCGCGGAGATAGAGTTAGCAAGCACGTTGAGCTCGCTCTTATCACCCGTTGCAGCAGGGATGGCGAGGTCGGGACCTATGCCTACCTCTTTCAGTCCGTACTTGAGGATGGCATTGCGGTGGCGGATAATCTTCAGGGTCTTCGCATATCCGCTGTTAACGATGTCTCCCTCCTTGTACCTGCTTCCTGCGAGAGCAGCGAGCTCAGCCGTGAGCGTTCGCGCATTGAGCGATGCTGAATCCTCGTTGTAAGCGAAGCCATCACCTGCTCCTACGTTGGTAGGGAAGCAGCGGAAACCTCCGTTCTGCGTTCCTTCTGTCGAACTGATGTCGCGCAGGTTGTCGTCACCGATATACCATATAGATTCTGGCGAAGAGCTCGTAGGGTCGGCGGCAAGACCAGGCGATGTGATATTGGCTATCGACTGAATATCGTAAAAATAGCCGTTGGTGAAGCCCTGGTCCACACCATTGAAGTTCTTCTTCGTTCCGTCTGTGTCCGTGTAGAAGAGCGAGTAGGCATCGTCAGAACCCGGATAAGGACCCCATTGCCAGCTGATGAAGTTGACACCATCGTCAGAAGCCTGCGTTATGTCTTCCATAGACACCATCAGTCGCTGCTGCGTGTCGGCAGGATTGAACAGATTGCCGAAGATGTCGCCCGTCTCGCTGTCGCGCGGCGGAACATATACGCATATTCCAACAGCTGTCTTCTTGTTGTCCTCCTGATCAGAATAAGTACCGTCGGCGAAAACATAATCACCGAGCCTTGCAGGTCTGTCCCATATCTCAATATCCTTGGTCACAATGAGGTTATCGCTGTGTCCATACCTATGGATTACGGCGCTCACCGTTATCTTGTCTTCTACTGGCGAGAGTTTCGCTACGCTCAGTTCACCATGCTGGTCGATGCTCACTATGCCTCCGTATTTCGGCTGAGTTGTTTCCCAGACAATCTTGGTCTGGGTGTTGTCATAGGAAGTAGCAGGCACGATGCTCATCTTGTAGGATGAACTTCCGTCATTATAGAAGTTACCATTGATTGTAGCGGTCGAGAAGTCGCGCTTGGTATATCCTATCCACAATCCGCGATAGTCGGGCGAGTTCTTTTCATCGACATTGCCGAAGCGGTCGATAAGCGTGTTCTTCAGCTCAAAATTGACCTCTGTCATCAACGTGTTATCCTCCTTGACGGTTATCTCTCCCGTGAGGCTGAGCGTGTCAATACCGCATATCCATCGGAGCACCTGTGCCTCAAGGTTGCTCCAGCCGATATTTTCAAGCGTTAGCTTGCTTATCGGAGCCTTGGCGTTGTAGCATCCGACAATCATCGCGTAGGAGTCGAACGAACCTGTGTTGTTGCCTACGCTGACCTGTTCGAGATTGCCGTAACCCTGAAAAGTGAGAGTCTGCAAGCCAGGCACATTCTGGAGCGATACGGCCGTCATGCCAGTTCCGAGCTCAACCGTAGTGAGGTTCTTGCTTTCGGGGAAGTTGACCCTGTTGAGCGAAGAACCCTTGAGGTCGATGCTCCTCAGTCGCGTCAAGCCGCGCAGGTCGATGTTGCTGCCAGCATCAGCCACGTTAATACGGAGGCTGTTGACGAGCGAGGCAGTGACCTTGATGGCGGCAGGGCGGAACTGACCACTGGTTCCGTCAGTAGGATAGGCTTCAACCTTTGTGAGTCGCTTGCCACCAATCGAGAACTCATAATCTGGATTGACCGATATGTCACCAAGGTTGCCTATCTCCTTATAGTAGTCAATACCGTAGAGCGCGCAGGTGGTGTCGGAACTGCACGACTCTTCAAGCACTATCTCGTAGGTATCGCGAGGCGAAAGGCGGACGTGTGGGTTGATGATGGTCTGACCGAACGCTCCCGTAGGGTAGATGTACTGGTGCGGTTTAAGAGTGAAGGCTATCCTTGCTCCCTTGCCGTTGAGTTTTGGGTAGCCGCGGAAGCCAAAGTCATTTCCTCCCGATCCACCGAAGTTGCCGTATGCCGCATACGACATAAAGTAGGTCAGTCTTCGCTCCATGTACTGCATCTCACTGTCAAGCTGACTGCCGAGCTGCTGCGTGATAGGACTGATACCCGTTGTAATCTCATTGTTGTTGACCTTGATCTGAGGTATCTCGTAGCGGACGCGAGCCTGCTCAATGTACGCAATGGCAGGAATACTGCGCTGAATGCCGAAGAAATACTTGTTGAAGAACTGCTCCACGCTGTCCGCAAGCGAAGCCATTGCCGTGAAGATGTCTTTCATCATCGTCTGCTTTTCGACTTCGTAAGCCCTATCGAACGTGTTAAAGAAGAAGTTGTGAGTACCAGAATAGCATTCTTTGCCATTCTCATCGATGTGATGTACACGGTCAACATAGTAAGGCTTGGTCTGCCATCCTACGTTATCGGTCTTGAAGATGGTGTCAAGGTCATCGGCGTGGAAGCAGATGATATGCTCTTTAGGGTCGCAGACGTAGTAGGTGTTCTTGGCGCAGTTGTCTGAGCCAGCGATTAGATTCTCGACAAAGCACGAGTGAAAAAGCTTTGATCGCACATTGTAATAATCGCCTCCCTTTGCCTTGAACCTTTTGATGATGCTCTCGATGAGCTTGGCGTTGACCACATCATACTCAGCCGAGAACGACACGTCCGGGTTTTCCGTAAAGACGTTGCGTGCCTCCTGGTTGAGACCTGCCTTGACCCAACGTCCGTGCAACGGAGACCACGAATAGAGCTCACCCTGTGCTGCTACTGAGTCGGCATTGACTACCCAATACTGGCGGTGTATGTCGATGGTATTGCCAGCAGCTATGAGAGAGGTCGCAGTGCCTCCGTTGAGAGTCCAGGGCGATATGTCCGTACAGTGCAAGTAACCGAAGTTGATAAATTCCTTCATCACGTCAACTGCTATGCCTGTAGGTATCTCGTTACCCTGCTCATCCTCCACTACGGCACCAGCATCAAAGTCGATATTGCCCTTGCCGTTGTACTCGAAGTATTCCTCGTCTGGGTTGTATGTCACCTCGTCGTTCCAAGGACGCTCAAAGTTGGTTATAGGCTGGTCGTTGTCCGAACCTTCAAACATCGCAAAGTCAGGATAGACCTTCGAATCGTAGCCCCACGTCTTCTTGTCCATCTTGCCCGGACCGAATGTCATTATGCCTTGGTAAACAGGCGTTTTGTCCTTCGTCTCGTCCTCAACCACAAAGAAGAAGAACATATCCTCCTTGACGGCACATCTTGTCTTTGGGTCATTGAAAAGGATGGTATCGAGAGAGTTGCCCATCACGAGGCGATAGAGGTCGTTGTAGGCGTTTGTAGCACCCATCTTGTGCGACTGCATCGATGATGCGTAGTTGATTTTGCCGACAAGCTTCTCTGCCTTGGCATCCGACAGGTCGAGCTGATAGAACGCTCCACGGTACTTGCCATTGCCATCTACCCATCCGTCCTTGGTCTCAACGCCATCGACCGTGATTGTTCCCGTAGTTTTCTTGGGGTCATACTGCTTGTTCCAGTCGGCATAGTTCTTGGCGGTCGAACCCTGACCCTTGACAGGCAGAGATTTCTTTTCCTTGCAGATGTCACCTGATGTCTCTGGGTCATACTTGCCATCCTTGAAGTGGTCGATGTGTATCCAGCATTTAGTAGAGTCCGGGTATTGCAGCGACGGTGGTCGTCCGTAATGCACGATGCTACTGTATTTCTTTCTTGCCTTCTCGTAGGAGATTGTACCATCCGCATCGAGGATATCATTGGCTTCGGCAAACTTTATCTTTTCGCTTGCTGTAGGCAGCGAGCTCTTATAATTCTGCAAGCAGCCCTGCGCCGATACCGCTTTGCGATATACTCGCATTGAGTAGATGTCAATCTCAGCATCGCTCTGTCCGATTTCGACGCGGAAGTCCTTGTCACCCCACTCGTCAGGTTCAAGAGAGAACATGAACTCACGGTCAGGCGAAGAGTTAACGAACACGCGGACAAGCGGGATGGTGTTCTTGCTCTTGGGGTCGGCATATATTGCCGAACAGATGTTGATGCAAAGGTGTGTCAGCTTGTCCTCCTTGATGCCGAAGTTCTGCTGTCCATACGTCGTCTGGCTCGTGGTCATCACACAACCTTCAAGAGGCTTCAGTTTCAATCCAAGGAACTTGCCAGTGGCGGCAACGTCATTGGCAATGCTGATTACAGGGTCTTCCTCGTTTGTTACGTTTCTTACTCTTAGAACGAAGTCGATGGTGACATTGGCGGCAGGGTTGCTGCGAAACTCGCTGAAAGGGTCATAGTCGAAAGCTACCTTCTGTCCTGCGAGGACTCGCAACACTCGCTGTCCGTCTTCCGCTTCGAGCCATCCGTCAGTCTTATCAAAAGAAAAACCTTCGAATACGGCTGTAATCTCCGCATTGCGCTTGGCGGCATTGAGTATTCGCGCCGGGTTCTCTTCGGTATTGCTTCTGTTCGATGGGTTGATATAGAGGTCAGCACCATTGACAGGCGAAAAGTCGTGATTGTTGACCACGGCAATCACTGGTCGCGCACCACCCTTGGTCGATAGGAAGTTGGCTCCGCTGCCATCCTTTGCTGAGAGATAGACGAACGATGTCACGCCCACCGTAGCATCCTCTATCTGTATGGTGGCAGGCACGGTGTATTGCGTGTTGTTCTTCGCCATGTTTTCCAATGTGAGCGAGTTTGTCACCTCGTCGTAGTCGTCAATAGAGAATGACACTTTAGTACCCACGGAAGGATTGGCGGGGTTATACACCGCATAGCCGAACAGCTCATCGGTCTGCACATAGTTCTCAGCTTCGGCGAACGGATTGCCTGTAGCACCTTCCGCCACGCCCTTCTTCTGTTGCAGCAACAGATAGGATTTCGCTGATGACGTGTCAGCCACGACCATCACCTGATTCTTTATGTGAGGCGAAGAGTATGTATTGCCGGCGGCAGTTGTCGTTACCCATGCCTCGATGGTATGGACTCCGTGGGTCATGATTTTCACCGTGTCGGTTATATCATCCTTAGGGCTTGGGTTTGGCGTGTAAGGCTGCGAGATAGGATAAGTGGCTGTGCCGAGCACATACTGGAACTCCCTGTACTTGTTCTGCGCGTTGTCGGTGATACGCACATAGAGCGTCTTTTCGACTCCAGTGCCGAATACCGCATAGGAGATAGGAATGCCCGATTCGATGTCGGTGATTGCGCGTTCCCACGCAAACATCGGCGTGACTGAGAGCGAAGCCTTGATGATGGATGCGAACACGATACGACCCGATGCAAGCGTCTCCCTGTCCTTGGCTACGAGTCGTATCTGGTTGTCTCCGTCGGCAAGCACGCTCGTGATGTCGAGCTCGTCATACGACTGGTACGATGCAGGACGCGAAGGGAGGATTGCTGTCATAGCCGTCTTGTACTCTCCATTGACGTATCTCTGTACATCCACGTCGAGCGAGTTGCCCGTGTCCGTACCTCCGTCAATGCTGTGGATGCGCAGATGGAGTATCACCCTCTCGCCAGTCTCGACGTGCTGCTCGATGCTCTCCTTCGCCACGATGCTGACCGAAGCACCTTCAGACGGGAACATCACAACGCCCTCACTGTTGGGGACGTATTCCGTGGAGCCACGGACAATTTTCTTGACCGACGATGCCGCCTCTTTCTGAAGGTCGATAATCGGCTGCACGATCTTGGTGACAAACTCGTCAGCCGTCAGCTTTTCGTTGGGGCTGATGCCCTTCTCTTCCACTATCGACTGCTGTTCGGCATTCGCTTTCTTATTGAGAAGGTCACTGATGTCAATTTGATTTGCCATAGATATTCATGTTTTAAGCGAAAATTATAGGGAAGACAAGAGGGAATGCCGCACCTACGGTTACGGTCTCGCCATCCTCTGCCTTCTTCATTATCAATGTGTCATAGAAGTACATACGGTACAGCTCGCCATCCTTATACACTGCATAGAATATGCGTTCGAGCGTTCCTGCGTTCTTCATCGCCATGTATTCCTCGATGG
>JAEDEY010000010.1 GCA_016293065.1 Bacteroidales bacterium | reverse complement strand
GGATCCCACACAATCTTATGGCCTTCCTTGTTGAGTTGAGCCACTTGTTTTTTCACTTCCTGAATCAGACCGTCCTGGTCATATCCTTGTCTGAAAGCCTCAACGGCCTCTTCCATTGACTTGAATGCGCGATATTGAGCATCAGGATAACCCGACACCTGAATCTGTGCTTCGTCCCACGACTCGAATACACCAGTCGCGAAGCCTTTCCACACTACATAGAATTTATTTCCTGCCATTATATTCATTATTTTTGTGCGCAAAGATAATAAAAATATCTCAATCGAGTTAGCAAAATGGAAATAAAAATATGATATATAGTAGAAAAATGCTACTTTTCTTGCTTGTTATATGGTCTATTCCTATCTTTGTGGCAGAAAATAACTAATAGTCATAACATGGTACGTGTATTCCTTTGTGGGTATATGGGTTCGGGTAAGACAACTTTAGGCAAGAGTTTGTCGAGCGAGATGAACCTCACTTTTATCGATCTCGACAATTTTATCGAGTCTCGACAGCATAAGACTGTCAAGGAGATTTTTGCGGAATCCGGAGAATCTGGCTTTCGTGAAATCGAAAGACGTTCGCTCATCGAGGTGTCACAGTTCGAAGATGTCATCATCTCGTTGGGAGGTGGCACTCCTTGCTTTTTCGACAATATGGACATCATCAATGCCGCTGGCACGAGTGTCTATCTCAAGCCCACCGAAGATGTCTTGCTGAAACGACTCATCAAGGGAAAGAACAAGCGACCGTTGCTTGCCAACAAGACCGACGACGAGATACTGGGTGTGATACGTGAACAGCTCGCATGGCGCGAACCATACTACAAGAAATGCAAGATCACCTTCGAGGCAAGTCATCTTGAGTGCAAGGAAGACATCTGCCAGAATGCTCATAAGCTGATGGCGATGCTGTGAATCAAAACAGAACATTATTTACAAAACATAAACAAAGATGGAGAATCCAAAAATTGTTCAGGCTTCCGATATCGTAATCCGAATTTCGGGAGACAGTGGAGATGGCAATCAGCTCTCAGGTTCGATCCTGAGTTCGGTAACTGCCATTTGCGGTAATGAGATCAGTACATTCCCTGATTATCCTGCCGATATGCGTCCTCCAAAGGGCTCATTGTCGGGTGTTTCTTCTTATCAGTTGCACTTCGGCAACAAGGTCTATACTCCAGGCGACAAGTGCGACGTGCTCGTTGCAATGAATCCTGCGGCTCTCAAGACCAATGTCAAGTTCCTCAAGAAGGGAGGCGTGTTGATCTACGACGAAGACACCTTCGTGGCTGCTGAACTGAAGAAGGCTCAGTTTGCTACCGACGATCCTTTCACCGAGCTCGGCATTGCCGGCACCGTGCAGATCGTGCCTGTGCCAGTGAGCGAGTGTACCAAGGCAAGTCTTGCCGACAGTGGCATGGATGCAAAGAGCATTCTCCGCTGCCGCAACATCTTCACTCTTGGCGTTATCCTTTGGCTCTTCAATCTCCCGGTCGAGAAGGCCATCGACTATCTCAAGGCTAAGTTTGCCAAGAAGCCAGAGATCCTTGCTGCCAATATCAAGGTCATCACCGACGGCTTCAACTTCGGTGCCAACACTCATGCCAATGTCTCGACTTATCGTGTTGAGAGCGAGAAGGCAGAGCCAGGCATCTATTGCGACGTGAAGGGAAATGCAGCCACTGCCTATGGACTTGTTGCAGCTGCCGAGAAGGCTGGACTCCGTCTCTTCCTCGGTTCTTATCCTATCACTCCTGCCACCGACGTGCTCCACGAGCTTGCCAAGCTCAAGAACCTTGGCGTCATCACCGTTCAGGCAGAAGACGAGATTGCAGGTATCTGTACAGCCATCGGCGCATCGTTTGGCGGTTTCCTTGGCGCAACTTCAACATCTGGCCCAGGTATTGCCCTCAAGAGCGAGGCAATGGGCTTGGCTGTCATCGCCGAACTTCCGCTCGTCGTTATCGACGTAATGCGTGGCGGTCCTTCTACTGGTCTGCCAACCAAGACAGAGCAGACCGACCTCCTGCAGTGTCTCTATGGCCGCAACGGAGAGTCGCCCCTCGTAGTCCTTGCAGCAAGCACTCCAGTCGATTGCTTCACCAGCGCATTCATGGCAGGTAAGATTGCCCTAGAACATAACACTCCTGTTGTCCTCCTTACAGATGCTTTCATCGGCAATGGTTCAAGCTCAATGCTCGTGCCAGATCCCGACAAGCTTCCAGAAATCAAGCCGGCAGTGGCTACTCCAGACATGGTAGGAAGCTACAAGCCATATGCCCGCAACCCAGAGAACTACGTGCGCTACAAGGCTGTTCCGGGCATGGAAGGCCTGATGCACCGTCTTGGCGGTCTTGAGAAGAACGAGGCAGGTGTGATCAGCACTGCAGCCGACACTCACCAGGAGCAGACCAACAACCGTCAGAAGAAGATCGACCTCATTGCCAACTATATCCCAGAGCTCGAAGTCAAGGGCGACAAGGATGCCGATACTCTCGTGATCGGATGGGGCGGAACCTATGGTCACATCTCTGCGGCAGTCGAGAACCTCCGTGCACAGGGTATGAAGCTTGCACAGGCTCATTTCACATATATCAACCCACTTCCAAAGAACACCGAGGAAGTGCTCCGTAGCTATAAGAATATCCTCTGCTGCGAGCTCAACAACGGACAGTTTGCAGGCTATCTCCGCAGCAAGATCGAGGGTATCTCAATCAAGCAGTTCAACGAGGTTAAGGGTCAGCCATTCCAGATTGCCGACATAGAGGCTGCAATCAAGGGCTTGTAATGTTATACTTTATTAATTGACAAGATTATGTTTACACAGAACGATTATAAAAGCGATCAGCCTCTAAGATATTGCCCTGGCTGCGGTGATCATGCTATCTTCGCAAGTATGACCAAAGCAATGGCAGAACTCCAGCTCGACCCTGCCAAGACAGCAGTGATCAGCGGTATAGGCTGTTCATCACGTACTCCATATTACTTCGGCGCATACGGTATGCAGACAATCCACGGACGTGGACTTGCAGTCTCTACCGGACTCAAGACTGCCCGTCCTGACCTCTCAGTATGGAACTGCTCGGGCGACGGCGACTGTCTTGCCATCGGTGGTAACCACTTCATCCATGCCATGCGACGCAACATCGATCTCAACATCATCATCTTCAACAACCAGATCTATGGCCTGACCAAGGGACAGTATTCGCCAACCTCTGAGCGTGGCACCGTCACCAAGTCGTCACCTTACGGCACCTGCGAAGACCCATTCTGTCCAGCCGAGCTCTGTCTCGGTGCTCGTGGCAACTTCTTTGCCCGTGCACTCGACTGCGACATCCCTAACTCGGTCAAGGCAATGGTGGCTGCTGCCAAGCACAAGGGCGCAAGTGTTGTCGAGATGCTTGCCAACTGTGTGGTGTGGAAGGACGGAACACACAAGATCATCACCGATTCTGCTGTGCGTGCCGACAAGACCATCATCCTCGAAGACGGCAAGCCAATGATCTATGGCAAGAACCGTGACAAGGGTCTTGTGCTCGATGGCTGGAACATCAAGAGCGTGACAATTGGCGAGAACGGCATCACCGAAGATGACCTCCTCGTTCACGACAGCCACAACGGCGACCTCGCTCTCCACCTCAAGCTCGCCATGATGGGCTACAATCCATACGGCTATGCTGCCAACCAAGACGAGCTCCCTGTGGCTCTTGGCGTGATTCGCGATGTCGAGGCTCCAACCTACGACGACAGTGTCAACGAGCAGATCGAAGAAGTCAAGGCCAAGAAGAAGCCACGCACTCTCCGTGAGCTCCTCCTCGCTGGCGATACTTGGGAAGTGAAGTGATCTGCTTTCCCAATAAACATAAAAAAAGCTCGGCTATTGAAGCCGGGCTTTTTTGTTTGTCACTATACTGAAACTCTGTTTATTTGATGATGCCATCTCGGCGCATCAGAGCTTCTACTGTTGGGTCAGAACCCTTGAACTCTCGATAGAGCTCATCAGGAGCAACGGTGTCGCCCGATTCGAGGAGCTTGCGGAAACGCTTGGCAGTATCCTTGTTGAAGATGCCTTCCTTCTCGAACACTGAGAAAGCGTCGGCATCGAGCACCTCTGCCCACTTGTAGCCATAGTAGCCAGCAGCATAGCCTCCGCTGAAGATGTGGGTGAACGATGTTGACATCATGCAGCTATCGACAGTTGGCATCACCTGAGTAGAAGCCATGGCATCACGCTCGAAACGCTCTATGTCCTGAAGCTGTGGGAAAGAAGCCTTGACCTCGGCGTTGCGTGGGTTGATGACCGAACGGCCAAGTGTGTGGTAAGCCATGTCGAGCATACCGAATGAGAGCTGACGCACGCAAGCGTAGGCTGAGAGATAGGTCTGAGCCTTCTGCAAGCGGTCGATGAGTTCCTGTGGGATCTTCTCGCCAGTCTGGTAGTTCTCGGCAAAGGTGTCGAGGAACTCGCGGCTGCGGAGGAAGTTCTCGTTGAACTGTGATGGAAGCTCGACGAAGTCGTGCTTGACGTTGGTTCCACTCTGGCTTGAGTAGCGGCACTTGGTGAGCAAGCCGTGCAGAGCGTGACCGAACTCGTGGAGGAATGTAGAGCACTCGTCGTAGGTGAGGAGGGCTGGCATGTAGTTCTCGTCGCCAGGCTGTCCCACAGGCTGCGAGAAGCTCATCACAATCTGGATGTGCGGACGAGAATCGGTCTCTGTGCCATCGGCATTCTTCTCAAGCCACTGACCCTTGAACTCGGTCATCCATGCGCCTGGGCGCTTGGTCTCGCGTGGAGTGAAGTCGGTGTAGAGGAGTCCGATGAACGAACCATCGGCATCGTTCACCTCGAAGCACTCGGCAGCAGGGTTATAGACAGGCACGTTGATCTTCTTGAACGATAAGCCATAGAGACGTGTAGCAAGGCCGAAGACACCTTCCTTTACCTTGTCGATTGGGAAATATGGCTTGAGCAAAGCATCGTTGAAGTCATACTTGGCAGTCTTGAGCAGCTCAGAATAGTAGCTGAAGTCCCAAGGCATGAGTCCGCCTTCGAGCTTGCTGCCATGTTCCTTCTCGTACTTCTCGGCAAAGTCTGCAACCTCCTTCACCTCCTTCTCGGCAGGCTTCTTGTAGGCATTGAGCAATGTGTTGAGCAGGTCATACACAGCCTCTGGAGTCTTTGCCATCTTGTCATCGATGCGGTAGTCGGCATAAGAAGTATAGTCGAGCAATTCGGCCTTCTCCTGGCGCAAGGCAGCGATGCGGCGCACCACATCGGTATTGTCATATTCACCGCCGATGCAGCGAGAGTTATATGCCTTGTAGAGCATCTCGCGGAGGTCGCGGCGAGCCGAATACTTCATGAATGGGCTATAAGAAGGAGCGAGGAGAGTGAGCTTGTAGTCGTTGGCCTTGAGGTTTTCGGTCACGAAGCCAGGCAGACCCACGAGGTCGGTCTCTGGGTTGAGCTGGTAAGACCATTCGCCTGTAGCCTTCTGCACGTTCTGACCATAGACGAGCGAGAGGCTGTCGAGCTCATTGCTGATCACACGCCAGCGTTCGCGCTTCTCGCCTTCGAGTGTAGCACCCGACTTGCGATAGCCCTCATAGGTGTCGCTCAAAAGGCGGAACTGCTCGGTAGTGAGCGCATCCGGGTCGTTCTTATATTTGTTCCAGCAAGCCTCGACGCGCTTGAAAAGCTTCTCGTTGAGCGAGATCTGGAGGCTGTGTTCACTCAATACTGGCTGCATCTCCTGGCTGAGCTGGAGCATATCGTCTGTACCGTCACATTCGAGCAAGTTGTAGAAGATGCTGCTCACTTTCGACAGCATGCGGCCGCTCTTGTCGAGAGCCTCGATGGTGTTCTCGAAGTTTGGTTCGAGTGGGTTGTTGGTGATAGCGTCAATCTCGGCATTGTGCTGACGCATGGCTTCGGCAAACGCAGGCTTATACTGCTCGATGCTGAGTTTGTCGAATGGAAATGCTCCGTGTGGGAGAGTTGATTCTACTAAAAATGGATTTTCCATAGCTGTCTGATCTGAATTGCCGCTACAGCCGGCAACGATGCTTGCTGTCGAGATGATTCCCACGCAAGCCAATAACTTAGAATTGATTGACAATTTCATTTGCATTGATTTTGTTTTGTTCACCTGTGATCATATTCTTCAATGATACCATACCGGTCTCCATCTCTTCGCTGCCGATGATGACCACATACGGTATCTGCTTTGCATTGGCATAGCCCATCTGCTTCTTCATCTTGGCACCTGCCTCAGGATAAACCTCGGCACGGATGCCTGCCTTGCGGAGCTGTGCAAGGAGTGGAAGGGCAAAGTCCTGTTCGTCCTGTCCGAAGGTCACGAAAAGAACCTGTGTGCTCTGAAGTGTCTCGGTAGGATAGAGGTTGAGGGTGTTGAGCACGTCATAGATGCGGTCGGCACCAAAAGAGATGCCCACACCGCTCACGCCTGGCATACCGAAGACACCAGTGAGGTTGTCGTAACGGCCACCGCCAGTGATGCTGCCCATCTCGGTATCAAGAGCCTTGACCTCGAAGATAGCGCCAGTGTAGTAGTTGAGTCCGCGTGCCAGTGTGAGGTCGATGTCGAGCTGGCAACGTGTGCCGCCAAGCTTCTCGACCTTGGCAAGGATGTATTCAAGCTCCTCTACACCTTTCACGCCTGTCTCGCTTGCTGCGAGCACGTTCTTGAGTGTAGCAAGCTTCTCGACATTGCTGCCCTGGAGCAGGATGATAGGCTGGAGCTGTGCAATCTGTGCTTCGTTGAGTCCCTTCTCGGCAAGCTCCTTGTTCACGTTGTCGATTCCAATCTTGTCGAACTTGTCGATAGCCACCGTGATGTCAACGAGCAGTTCAGGCGCACCCAAGATCTCGGCTATGCCGGCAAGTATCTTGCGGTTGTTCATCTTGATTGCCACGTTGATGCCGAAGCGATGGAACACCTCGTCGATCATCTGGCAGATTTCCACCTCGTTGAGCAATGAGTCGCTGCCCACTACGTCGGCGTCGCACTGGAAGAACTCGCGGTAGCGACCCTTCTGCGGACGGTCGGCACGCCACACAGGCTGAATCTGATAGCGCTTGAATGGGAAGGTCAGTTCATCGCGGTGCATGGTCACGAATCGTGCGAAAGGCACGGTCAGGTCGTAGCGCAGACCCTTCTCGCAGATGCGTGCAGCAAGCTTTGGTGTGCCGCCTTCGGTGAGCTCTTCTGGCTTGACGTCAGAAAGGAAATTGCCCGAATCGAGAATCTTGAAGAGAAGCTTGTCACCCTCTTCGCCATATTTGCCCATAAGGGTCGAGAGGTTCTCCATCGAAGGAGTCTCGATCTGCTGATAGCCGAAGAGCGCATACACATCCTTGATGGTATTGAAGATGTAGTTGCGCTTTGCCATCTCGACAGGCGAGAAGTCTCGCGTGCCCTTAGGAATGCTTGGTTTTACTTGTGCCATAATATAGTTTGTTTTGTTGATAATAGTCAGCGTTTATGTAAATATCGCGCAAAAATAATGTAAATTTATCAATTTTCAAAATATTATCTCCAAAATTGACTAATATGTCATTGATGGTGTTGTCTATGTGAGTATTATTTCTTAACTTCGCGCAATAATTTATATTATAAATGTCAAAAAAGTCATCTCTTAGACAAGCTCTCGAACATCGCATCCTGCTCCTTGACGGAGGCATGGGGTCGATGATTCAGGAATATAACCTTACGGAAGACGATTTCCGTGGAACTGCTTTTGTTACGTCTCAGGTTCCGCTCAAAGGTAACAATGACGTGCTCTCGCTCACTCGTCCCGACGTGATCAGCGAGATACATCACCGTTATCTTGAGGCTGGTGCCGATATCATCACTACCAATACATTTTCATCGCAGGTCATCTCACAGAAGGATTATGGGCTCACTGCTCATGTCGATGCGCTCAACCGAGCGTCAGCCACTCTTGCACGTCAGGAAGCCGACCGTATGACCGCACTCACGCCTTCACAGCCACGATTCGTGGTTGGCGACATTGGCCCAACAAGCAAGATGCTGTCGATGTCGGAAGATGTCAACGACCCTGCTTCGCGTGCCGTCACTTTCGACCAGGTCGAAGCTGCCTATCTCCAGCAGATGCGCGTGTTATTGGAGTGCCGTGTCGATGCTGTCCTTGTCGAGACTATCTTCGATACGCTCAATGCCAAGGCTGCCATCTCGGCTTTCATCAAGGCGAAGGAGGAGTTTGCCAATGACGAATACGTGCCCGAGATCATGCTCTCGATGACTGTCTCCGACTCTTCGGGTCGCACTCTTTCTGGACAGACCATCGAGGCGTTTGTGATCAGCGTAGAACATTGCAGTCCGCTCTCTTTGGGTCTCAACTGCGGTCTCGGAGCATCGGGTATGCTGCCATATCTTCGTCAGATGTCGCGTGCGGCTTCGTGCTTTATCAGCTGTCACCCTAATGCAGGTCTGCCTAATCAGTTCGGCACCTACGATGATACGCCCGATATGATGGTCGGGCAGATGCGTCCTTTTATCAGCGAAAATCTCGCCAACATCATCGGCGGCTGCTGCGGCACTACGCCTGCCCATATCGCTGCTATGCGCCAGCTTATCGACGAAGGCGGTAAGCCTCACGCTGTGCATGGCATTTCACTTAATGCCCATCGTCTTTCAGGTCTTGAGCCTTCGATTGTCGATGACTCGACTTTCTTCAACGTTGGCGAACGATGCAACGTGGCAGGAAGCCGCAAGTTCCTTCGCCTGATCAGCGAGAAGAACTACGACGAGGCTCTCGACATTGCCCGCAAGCAGGTGGAAGATGGAGCAATGGCAATCGACATCAACATGGACGATGGCTTGCTCGATGCAAAGGCAGAGATGCGCGAATTTGTCAATCTCCTCGCTTCCGACCCTGAGATAAGCAAGGTGCCGCTGATGATCGACTCTTCTCGCTTCGATGTCATCGAGGAAGGCTTGAAGTGCTGTCAGGGCAAATGCATCGTCAACAGCATCTCGCTCAAGATGGGCGAGGAGGAGTTCCTTGCTCATGCCAAGGTGGTGAAGCGTCTGGGTGCTGCCATCATAGTCATGTGCTTCGACGAGGACGGACAAGCCACCGACTATGAGCATCGTATAAAGATATGTTCGCGTGCATATAGGATGCTCACCGAGACTGTGGGCTTCAATCCTTCCGACATCATCTTCGACCCTAATGTGCTCACCATTGCCACTGGCATAGCCGAACACAACAACTATGCGCTCGACTTCATCCGTGCCACCGAGTGGATCCATGACAACCTGCCTGGAGCGCGTGTCAGCGGAGGCTTGTCGAACCTCAGTTTCGCCTTCCGTGGAAACAACCTCCTGCGCGAGTCGATGCACGCTGTCTTCCTCTATCACGCCATTCAGAAGGGTATGAGCATGGCAATCATGAATCCTGCCACGGCTGTTGCCTATCAGGACATTCCTGCCGACCTGCGCAAGGCAATCGAGGATGTTGTGCTCAACACCTATCCCGAGGCAACCGAACGACTCACCGAGTTTGCTGCCGGGATGCTTGCCGAGAAGGAGCGTCAGAAGCAGGCAAAGGAGAATGGCGTAGCAGCAGAGAAGACGACAGAAGCCGTCAACTTGCCTGCCGACCAGCGACTCATCAATGCGCTTGTCAAGGGCAATCCTGCCAACCTCGAACACGACTTAGTAGAGGCTCTTGAGACTTTCAAGACTCCGCTTGCCATCATCTCTGGTCCGCTCATGGAGGGCATGAATCAGGTGGGTCAGCTCTTTGGCGAAGGAAAGATGTTCCTGCCTCAGGTCATCAAGACCGCACGCACGATGAAGAAGGCCGTGGAGATACTGCAGCCTCTCATCGAGAAGGAGAAAGCTGAAGCTGGCAGTGGCGAAGGGGCTGTAGCGAGCCGTCCGCGCATTCTGATTGCAACGGTCAAGGGCGATGTGCACGATATAGGCAAGAATATTGTCGGTATCGTATTGGCATGCAACAACTTCGATGTCATCGACCTTGGAGTCATGGTGCCGTCGGAACTCATCGTCGAAAAGGCTATCAGCGAAAAGGCCGATTTCGTCTGTCTCAGCGGACTCATCACTCCGTCGCTCGACGAGATGTGTACTGTTGCCAAGGCACTCGAAGCCGCAGGTCTTTCAATTCCGATGTTTGTGGGTGGCGCAACCACTTCGCCTGTCCATACGGCAGTCAAGATTGCACCTCTCTATTCAGGCCCAGTCTTCCACACTCGCGATGCTTCTCAGAATCCTATCCTTGCCTCCAAGCTTCTCGACCCTGCCCAGCGCGATGAGGTCATTGCTGAGAATAGGGCAGAGCAGGCACGCATCCGCGAGGCGCAGCTTAACAAGCCTGCATCGGGTAAAACTGCCGACTACGATCTCGCCCATCGTGTAAAGATTGATTGGAGTGACTATAAGCCCGTTTGTCCGCCATTCATCGGCAAGCAGATATTCGAGTTTGTGCCAGTGTCGCAGCTCGTCGAACATATTGACTGGACATATTTCTTCTGGGCATGGCGCGTCAAGGCAGAAAGCGAAGTAGGCATGAAGCTCAAGGACGATGCTCTTTCTATGCTCGAACAGTTGAGGCTCGACCCACAGATGGGTGTCAATGTCATCAAGGCGTTCTATCCTGCCATCGGTACTACTCATTCGATCAAGGTGACAATGCGCCGCGACGGACATGCCGACAACTGCCCATGCTGCCTGAAGGTCGTCGAACTTGAAACGCCCCGCAAGTCGAAAGGAGAGGAGCGCCCATCACTATGCGACTATGTGTCGCCCGATCATGACTTCGTTGGTGCGTTCGCAGCCACTGTTTCGCCTGTATTAATGTCTCGTCTGGAGTCGCTCAAGCAGACCACCGACGACTATCAGAGCATCCTGTTGCAGACTCTCTGTGACCGACTCGTAGAGGCAGGAGCTGAACTCATGAGCAATCACATGGCTGAGGCTTACGGCTGGCACGGCATTCGTCCTGCCATCGGCTATCCATCGCTGCCCGACCAGAAGCAGATATTCAAGGTGGCAGAGATGATCGACTTTGCCAAGGTTGGCATTTCGCTCACCGAGAATGGCGCAATGTATCCTCAGTCGTCTGTCTGTGGAATATTAATCTCAAATGCACAATCAAAATATTTTTAATAATTATGAATCGCATTATTATCACCGTAGTAGGTAAAGATACTGTCGGTATCATTGCCGCAGTATGTACTTATCTTGCGTCTAAGAATGTCAATATCCTCGACATCTCTCAGACCATCGTTCAGGAGTTTTTCAACATGATGATGATTGTCGATGTGAAAGACTGCACCGTCTCTTTCACCGAGTTTGCCGACAGTCTTAATAAGATTGGCGAAGAAAAGGGAGTGCAGATCAAGTGCCAGCGCGAAGATATCTTCGACAAGATGCATCGTATATAATTAATAAATTGTTTATGCAATGATCAACATAAGCGAGGTAATCGAAACCAATAAAATGATCGAGCAGGAGAATCTCGACGTGCGCACCATCACCATGGGTATCAGCCTTCTGGATTGTGCCACCGACGATGTGACAAAGACCTGCGAGAATATCTACAATAAGATCACACGTCTGGCAAGCAACCTTGTGCAGACAGGCGAAGATATCAGCCGCGAGTATGGCATCCCTATCGTCAACAAGCGCATCTCTGTCACTCCTATCGCCATCGTCGGCAGTTCGTGCTGCAAGACTCCAGGCGACTATGTGCAGATCTGCAAGACCCTCGACCGCATTGCCACTGAGGTTGGTGTCAACTTCATTGGAGGCTACAGCGCCATCGTGTCTAAGGGCATGACCCACAGCGACGAACTCCTCATTCGCTCCATCCCTGAGGCTCTTGCCTGCACCGAGCGCATCTGTTCGTCGATCAATGTAGGTTCGACCAAGACAGGCATCAACATGGATGCTGTGCGTCTCTTGGGCGACATCATCAAGGAGACAGCCGAGAAGACCAAAGAACGCGACTCACTCGGTTGTGCAAAGCTCGTGGTGCTATGCAATGCTCCCGACGACAATCCGTTCATGGCTGGCGCATTCCATGGTGTGAGTGAGGCCGATGCCATCATCAATGTTGGCGTATCTGGCCCTGGCGTTGTGAAGTATGCGCTTGAACAGATTCCTGATGCCAATTTTGAAGTGCTCTGTGAGACCATCAAGAAGACCGCATTCAAGATCACTCGTGTGGGTCAGCTCGTCGCACAGGAGGCAAGCCGTCGTCTCGGAGTGCCATTCGGCATCATCGACCTCTCACTCGCACCTACTCCTGCCATTGGTGATTCGGTTGCCGACATCCTCGAGCGCATCGGACTCCAGCGTGCAGGTGCTCCTGGCACTACGGCAGCTCTTGCCATGCTCAACGATCAGGTCAAGAAGGGCGGCGTGATGGCAAGCTCGTATGTGGGCGGTCTCAGCGGCGCGTTCATCCCAGTGAGCGAAGACCAGGGGATGATCGATGCAGTCAACGAGGGCGCACTCACCATCGAGAAGCTTGAAGCAATGACCTGCGTCTGCTCTGTAGGTCTCGACATGATTGCCATCCCAGGCGACACCAAGGCAACCACCATCGCAGGCATCATTGCCGACGAGTCTGCTATCGGCATGGTCAACCAGAAGACCACAGCCGTGCGCATCATCCCCGTCATCGGCAAGGGCGTAGGCGAGAATGTAGAGTTCGGCGGTCTCCTCGGCCATGCTCCAATCATGCCAGTCAACAACTTCGACTGTAGCATCTTCGTCAACCGTGGCGGACGCATCCCTGCTCCAATCCATTCGTTCAAAAACTGATGCTTCTCTTTGTGAATAAGTTATAAAACAAAACAAGCACGCTCTTCTCCAGCGTGCTTGTGTGTTTTAGAAATGATTTTGACAACTATGACAACACTAATTTGAGCATCATCCGATTTTTGTCATGTGATAGCCCATGCGTTTCAGTTGTACGGCAGCGCCCATCAGATAGAGCTGATGCAGACATGCGACATAGGCAAAGAAAGCTTCACGCGTGCCAGGCTCGATATGTTGGTGCATTAGCGTACTGTGTACTCTTGCAGCACATTCGCTTGCCAGGGACTCCAAGTCGGCCGATGCCTTATTGTCGAGTTTCAGTTCCTCCTCGCGGATATATTCATCCATGTTGTCATAGCCTCGTTTGTCGCGCAGATAGGTATATAAGTCTGGGAACTGCGAATAAATCTCCCAGTCCTTATCCCACATGCTTGCGATGGCCATGCCGATATACATCATCCATCCTAACGAAGCCACAGGATAGTTCTGGAACTCTCTGATGCCGTCGGGCATATATGCCTGGGCTATTGTTTCCCATTTGCTCTCCACGTCAGGGCATTGCGGAAGATGTTCGTCTATCTCACCCTTTGACAAGAGAAACCTTTTCAGCTCTTCATTTATCGTTTCCTCAAGTTTTTCCATCACAATAATTTTATTCTTTAGATAAGCCAGATAACTTTAACCCAGTCAGTAGAGTCCTGGACTTTTTAAAGTGGACCCATTCTTTATTATTTGTCAATCGTATAAAGGAACGTTATGATGTTTTCAATAACAAAATTTTTCTGTTCGTCAGTTTCTGTCCACATGTGCCCGTTACCCTTCATTACAGACATTTGCCCCTTGTCACCAATCTGCTTGAGCAGAGTTTCAGCATCGCTCAAAGGGTTCATGTCATCAAGGTCGCCGTGAATAATCAGGCACTTTGCCTGTCCTTTGCCCGAGCAGCTATCTCCATCATAAAAGAGGCGATTGCCACTTATAGGAATCAACGCCACAATTCCATTCTTGTCGAAGAGCGAATCAGGAGTCAACGCATTGCTATAGTAGTAGTTGCTGATGATTTCTGCACCAGCCGAATGACCCATCAGAATGATTCTTTCTGGATCAGCACCATAGGTCACAGCATTGGCCTTTACCCAATCCACAGCAGAAGCCACGTCGATGGCAGCATTGCGAATGGTGGGGGCAAAAGCACCAGTAGCCTCCCATTCGGGGTTCAGGCGATAGTCGATTGAGAAGAAGACATAGTTGCGTTGAGCCATTTCGTCGGCAAGATATGACACAAGCCCCCATTTGGCATCTTTTGAACCAACATACATTCCTCCACCATGCACCCAGATGATGGCTGGCCTTGCTTCATTGTCAGACTTGTCGTCATGATAGACATCAAGCTTTAGCTGAATATCAGTTCCCTGGTAGCCGGTAGTTTCGGCAAACACGATATCTCTATCAACCTCTATTCTGCTCTCTTTCTGGCTGCAAGAACAACATAGTTCTGATGTGAGAATCAAAGCCGCGAATATTTTTCTGAGTTTCATAGATTCTTTATTTCTTGTTTTGTTCTTTATACTCCTTCACAATCCTTCTGTTTCTGATAGTCAGGACGGTGAAGAGTGCGAGATTAATAATGGCAGAGGCAAAGTTATGAGCCGCGCCATTGTCAACTATGTAGTCATAGCCGATTCTTGCGAGCAGCACCACCGAGAGCACCAAAAATGCGATGCAGATATAGAGCAATCGCTTTGCCTGCCTATATTCTTTTTCTGTAATCATAGTCGAATAAATTTATAATAATGCGCACAAAGTTAATGATTTTCTATTCCAAATACAAGATTTTGCTATCAAAACAAAGTATTATTGCATAAAACGAGCAAATTCACGAATTAATCTATAACTTTGCAAACATTTATTATACATTACTTAATTTCAAAACTATGAAACTGAAACATTTCCTCATTCAGGCAGTTGCATTGTTGTTTGCTTCCTGCCAACAGAACAGCAATTTTGCTGAAGGTCTGCTAGAAGTCGAGGGCGGACAGATCCAGGGTTACAAGGACGATGGGCTCACCATCTTCAAGGGAATCCCATTCGCAGCTCCTCCTGTGGGCGAATTTCGCTGGAAAGCTCCACAGCCAGTCGTGCCTTGGGACACTATTCTTCAGGCTACTAACTATGCAGCTGGACCGATTCAGGGCGCACCTTCGGCTGAATATAGCGAAGATTGCCTCTATCTCAACGTGTGGACACCAGCCAAGACAGCCGACGAGAAACTGCCTGTGCTCGTGTGGATTTATGGCGGAGGCTTTTCATTTGGCAATACAGCCGACCCAAACTACGACTGCGAGGCATTGGCTCGTTCAACCGATGGACTTATCCTTGCCAGCATCAACTACCGTGTAGGACAACTCGGATTCCTTGCCTTGCCTGAACTAAGTGCCGAAAGTCCTGACCATGTCTCGGGCAACTATGGCTTGCGGGATCAGATAGCAGGCTTGGCTTGGCTCAAGCGCAACATCGCAAAGTTTGGCGGCGACCCAGAGCGCATCACGATTTTTGGAGAATCGGCAGGCGGCATCTCGGTCAGCATGTTGTGTGCTTCGCCTCTCTGCAAAGACCTTTTCCAGGGAGCAATCTCTCAGAGTGGTGGTTCGTTTGGCCCATCTCGTCCAGTGACTTATCCAGGCGAAAACATGAAGACATTGGCCAATGCCGAACAGGATGGCTTGAAAATCATGGAGAACCTCGGTGCATCGTCGCTTGCTGAACTGCGTGCAATGGATGCATGGAAGTTTGCCGGAAGAGGACTTGGCGCAGGTGGCTGGCCTGTTGTCGATGGTTTTGTGATACCTGACGACCAGTCGGTGCTCTATGCCGAAGGACGTTACAATGATGTACCTGTGCTCATCGGCTACAACAGC
Organism: Bacteroidales bacterium; assembly: GCA_016293065.1. Taxonomy (GTDB): domain Bacteria; phylum Bacteroidota; class Bacteroidia; order Bacteroidales; family UBA3663; genus Liminaster. Next base: position 23,677 of record JAEDEY010000010.1, on the reverse strand, counting down.
GACGAGGGCGCAAGCTTCTCATTCGGACCAAGCACACCAGAGTATTATGCCCAGAGCACAAAGATGCGCTACGGACAGTTTGCCGATGCTCTGCTGGAGGCTTATCCTTATACCGAAGAAGATGGAGGCAAGCAGAGTCGCGACCTCATGCGCGATGCCGCATTCGGATGGCAGACATGGAAATGGGCTTGCCTTCAGAACCAGACAGGCAAGTCGAAGGTCTTCCTCTATTATTTCGACCAACATCCTGATTATCCAGCCGATGACAAGAATTTCGGACGTGGCTCATACCACGGACAAGATGTCAATTTCGTATTCCAGCACACTGCCAACTTCGAACGTCCTGAAGTTGATGTTCCTCTCTCTGTAGCAATGGGCAAGTATTGGACTAATTTTGCCAAATACGGAGATCCGAATGGCGAAGACCTCCCTCATTGGCCTACTTTCACCAACGACCAACCTCAGTCGATGTATCTCACTGGCCCAACACCATTTGCAGGTCCAGTGCCAAGCGAAGCTGCACTCAATGTTCTTGACAGCTATTTCACATGGCGCAGAACAGACGAGGGCAAGGCATGGGCAGAAGCAAATTGATGAGAAGATGTTTGTTAAAGGGTATTAACTGTAGATAGCGAGAGATTGCGTGGATTTAATAGACAAAAACAAATTGACGTTACAAAAACACGCTGACAAAATATCTTTTGTCTGTTAATCCTAAAGTAAAGCGATAACTACCATTATCTCCAGTTAATTCCCTTTTACAAACCGCTTAACATCTTCACTTTTTCTGCAGAAACCAGATGGACAAACTGGCAGATGCGATTTGCTCCAGCATACGAGATGGGTTATGCAAATAATCCAAAGAACGCTTGGGTCTTCAACACATTAGATGTTTGTCAGTGACAAATTTGATAATATCACTCGAAATGAACTATTGAGTTGGTATCAAGCAATAAAATGCATTTATCTATATAGCTCGGGTTATGTTAAGTTGAAATTTTGAGATTTTATAGGTTCAGCTCCTATTCTTCGGAAACTTCTCGTATCAATAGTAAAGGCAACTATTGTATTCGTCTTTTTTCTTCTGTATTAATAATTAATACACTTCCTTAAACGGCTTTAATTTCTTCCGAAAAATTTAGCATCCACTGAGAAAAAACTCCAGTAAAGGCACGAGGCTTTTGCTGGAGTAAAATATTTCTTGAAAGAAATTGATCGAGAAATTTTCCTTTTGCATTAATATGGAAGTCGGCGTACGATGTCCTGGATTTTCTCGAAAGTAGTGATTCGAGTTGGAACCAGAGGCAGACGGAGCACATTTTCGCAGAAGCCCATTGAGTTGAGCATTGCCTTGACACCTGCTGGATTGCCATCTACAAAGAGCAGACTGAAGAGTTCCTTGAAGCGATGATGAATATCGCGAGCAGTGTCATATTCACCGGCACGAGCAAGACGAACCATTCGGCTAAACTCCTTAGGGAAAGCATTACCGATGACAGATATTACACCTGTAGCTCCGAGGGTAATCAGAGGGAAAGTGATGCCATCGTCGCCCGAAAGGACGTTGAAGCGTGCTGGCTTATTCTTGATGATATCGTCGATCTGATCGAAGTTGCCACTTGCCTCCTTGATGGCGATAATATTCTCATTGTCGTTGGCAAGACGAAGCGTCGTGGCGGCGGTCATATTGACACCTACGCGCCCAGGTACATTATATAAAATAACAGGCACAGGACTCGCGTTGGCAATTGCCATGAAATGATGGTAGAGACCTTCCTGAGAAGGCTTGTTGTAATAAGGAACCACCGAAAGCACAGCATCGACACCTGTCCAATCGCCAGTCTTGAGTTCCTCGACGATGGCCATAGTATTGTTGCCGCCGCAACCGAGTACTATTGGCACTCGGCCTCTGACCACTTCTGTTACGACCATTCTTACTTTCTGTCTTTCTTCAAGTGTGAGCGTTGGTGTTTCTGCAGTAGTACAAAGCACAGCGAGGAAATCGGCTCCCGCAGTTACCTGAAACTCTACAAGACGTTCGAGTGCCTGGTAATCTACAGAAAAATCAGACTTAAATGGTGTTATCAGGGCTACGCCCATTCCTTCTATTTTCTTCATAAAATTCCTTAAAAGATTCTTGCAAATATAAGGAAATATTTACATAATGTAAAAAGATAACACTATTTTTGATTAAATTTTTAATGCACCGACGATTTCCGATACATTTTGACAACCATGGCGTTCAAGATAATCGTTGATTCCATCGATAATCTGTACAGTGATGGTTGGATCGATGAAGTTGGCTGTGCCTACTTCGATAGCGCGAGCTCCACAGAGCATGAACTCTATGGCATCTGTGGCGTTCATGATTCCTCCGAGTCCGACGATAGGAATCTTGACGGCATTGTAGGTCTGCCATACGCAACGGAGCGCTATTGGCTTGACTGCAGCACCGCTCAATCCGCCTGTCACGGTCGAGAGCACAGGGCGCTGTCGTTCAGCATCAACTGCCATGGCAAGAACGGTATTGATGAGCGAAACGGCGTCGGCACCTGCAGCTTCTACTGCCATGGCAATCTCGGTGATGCTGGTGACATTTGGGGTGAGCTTGACGATGAGTGGCTTATTGTAAACTCGACGCACTTCGGAAACCACACCTTCGGCGAGGTCGCACTTTGTGCCGAAGCCCATGCCGCCAGCCTTGACATTAGGGCAGCTGATGTTGAGTTCGATACATGGAATGCTGTCGAGCTCGTTGAGCTTCTCAGCGCCTTCCACATAGTCTTCGACACATGAGCCAGAGAGATTTACGATGACGTTAGTGTCGAAATCCTTGAGCTGAGGATAGATATGACTGATGAAGTAATCGACACCTTTGTTCTGGAGTCCAACAGCATTGATCATGCCAGAAGGAGTCTCGGCGAGACGTGGATAGGCATTGCCCTGACGAGGGTGAAGCGTCGTTCCCTTGACGATGAAACCGCCGAGGCGATTGAGGTCGATGAAGTCGCAGAACTCTATTCCATAGCCGAAAGTGCCAGATGCGGTGAGTACTGGATTCTTGAATTCAAGACCAGCAATATTGGTTGTTAGATTTGCCATAATTCGTAATTCAGTTGTTTACCAGTTAAGATCCTTGATGTCGAATACAGGTCCCTCGGAACATACGCATTTGTGTCCGTCTTTGGTGTTCTCGACACAGCATAGGCACACGCCAAGTCCACATGCCATCTTGTTTTCGAGGCTTACCTCGCAGAAATGAGGCTTCGCATTTTCAGTCCATGAAGAGACGGTCTTAGCCACTGATTTCATCATAGGGCCAGGGCCGCAGACGCGAATGTTGTCATATTCCCCACTCTTGAGTCCAGAGTGCATTGTGACGAAGCCCTTTTGGCAGTCGATACCCTCGATGGTGCTGCCGTCTTCAGTTGTGACGAGCATCTTGCCTACCTTGAGGAACTCATCCATGAGCACGAGGTCTCCTGCAGTTCTGCCACCAAGCAGGAAGGTCACATCCGATCCTTTAGCCTTGAGTACCTTGCCGAGTTCGAGAAGCGGAGCAATGCCGACACCGCCACCGATGAGCAGATACTTGCCCTGATGGTCGATGGTGAAGCCGTTGCCGAGAGGATATATAATATTAATAATGTCACCTTCTTTGGCAAGAACAAGATGGTTGGTCCCATTGCCAGCACGCTGGATTAGGAGCCATAGCTGGTTGGCATCACGGTCAACGTAGTTGATTGAGATAGGACGACGGAGAAAAACCTTTGGTTCGCCATCGACTTTGACTTCAACAAACTGCCCTGGCTTGCTTTCTCCCATTGGAGAGCCATCGGCAGGAGTGAGCTTGAGGAGGAAGATACGTGGACTAAGGTCGATGTTCGCAACGACCTTGAAGTCGGTCATATTCTTTTTCATATATTGTTATTTGTTGTTATGTTTCGGATAAAAAGTACAATAAGTATTATCGTCATAGAAGACGGTTATATGATCGATGGGTTTTGGCTCGTGCTTGTAGTCGACACGCACAACTTCGCGCACAGCACAGTCCTGTACATCCTTATGCTGCTGCCTAACCATACTGCCCTTGCCAAACAATAGCCAGTCGGAATTGACATTTGGGTGATTGTTCAGTATCTTGAGTACAAGCTCAAGACTGGGTCTGTTTCTGCCAGAAGTAATGTGACTTAGCGCAGCAGGACTCGTGCCAATCTGCTGTGCGAAGTCTTTCTGTGTGATGCCTAATGCATCGATCAATTGTTCAATGCGGTTTGTCATGTCCAATAAAACGTTTTACAAATGTATATTAATTATTTTGAATAAGGGAAAAAGTATATCAAGAATTATAAGGCGATATAAATCTCCTTTTACAGGAACAATATCTCACTCCTGCTTAATTGGTGTTAATGCTGGAACAAGTAATTGAAATAAGGTAATAGATGTTTAATATATTGATATATAGAGAGATGTAAGTGATATGAACTTAGATTTTTAATGAATAATATGTCTGTATGCAAAAAGATTAAAAATAGCATGAAACAGAATGTGATATCTGAGGGTGTAAATAACACATTATCAGTAAAATAAAAGTTTAGTAATGTATTGTATATAATCTGTATATAATTTTTGGACATAAATCGTCTGTATTTGGTGATACTTTGGGTATAGACTCTTCTAAAACGAATAATTATTGGATTTCCATTTGTTAATTATTAACAAAGTAGTTTGTTCAAAAAATAGTCAAAAAATACTTGTCAAAATCTTTGGAAAACTCGAATAAAAAATTAATCTTTGCAAACTAATTCATGTAATCTTTTTTTTACTGACTATGACGATAAAGGAATTTACAGACGTCTTTCTCCCTACTTTGATTCAATATTATAATAGTGGACAAATAGATTTGCACGGATTGCTGGATCTTGACACATGGCGCAAGGTGTTCCCAGACAATCGCAATTCGCCACACGACTTCCTCTGGTATCAGATCAAGCTCAATGCCTTCTTGCTAAAAGATGGCACAGGTCTCATAGTCTATTCGCTGTTGGAGCCAAATGTTGCAGGAGAAAGAAAATTTATTGGTATAAGATTTGACAATAAGTCACGACAAATACAATATTATGTATTGGTCCGCCCGAGATTTTATGACAGTCCTTGGGAGATATATCAATACTCGTTTTCTAGCCACAAATATGTGTTCGATTTTGTGATTAACGGAACACATAGCCTCAGAGATTTTGTCAATACTATAGGTGCGCATGAACCAGAGATGCCCAAAGGACTGATTGACTTGGTTAAGGGAAAAATCAAAGAGACTTTCGGAATGCAGTGATTTTTTTTTTCGTACTTATATGCAAATTGTCCCACTAATATTTGGGAAAGTGGACGTAAAAGTTTATCTTTGCACCGCAAAATAAAGAATATGCTTTTCGAACTAAAGTCACCATTTAAGCCCATGGGCGATCAGCCAGAGGCAATACGTCAGTTGGTAGAAGGCGTCAATGACCATCTGCCGGCACAGACGTTGTTGGGAGTGACAGGATCGGGAAAAACATTTACGATGGCCAATGTGATAGCCGAGACCCAGCGTCCGACACTCATACTGAGTCATAACAAGACACTCGCAGCACAGCTATATGCAGAGATGCGCAGTTTCTTCCCTGACAATGCCGTGGAATATTACGTGTCGTATTACGACTACTTTCAGCCAGAGGCCTATCTCCCATCGACCGACACCTATATCGAAAAAGACCTGTCGATCAACATGGAGCTCGACCAGCTGAGACTCTCGGCCGTCAATACCCTGCTGAGCGGACGTCGCGACGTGGTGGTTGTCAGCTCAGTATCGTGCATCTACGGCATGGGCAATCCGCAGGACTTCCACGACAACATGATAAGCCTGAAAGTCGGACAGATGATTGACAAAGATGACCTGCTCAGACGTCTGATCAATGCGCAATACACACGCAACGACATCGCTTTGCAGAGAGGCAATTTCCAGGCCAAGGGTGAAACCATCGACGTCTTCCTCGTTTCGACCGATATCATCCTCAGGATAGTGCTTTGCTTCGACGAGATAGAGAGCCTGGAGACGCTCGACGTAACCACGGGGCACATGGTGGCAGAATATGACGAATACACCATACCACCGGCAAGCATCTTCACCACGACCAAAGAAAGAGCCGACAGAGCTGTCGATGAGATCGCAATCGATCTTGGCGAGCAGATCCGCTTTTTCGAGAGTCTCGGAGATGAGGTCAAGGCAGAGCGCATCAAAGAGCGTGTGACCTATGACGTAGAGATGATCAAGGAGGTTGGTTATTGTACAGGCATCGAGAATTATAGCCGCTACTTCGACGGACGCAAGCCTGGAGAACGACCTTTCTGTCTGCTCGACTGCTTCCCCGACGACTTCCTCGTGATCGTGGATGAGAGTCACGTGACGGTGCCTCAGATCAGAGGTATGGGCGGCAATGATCGCACGCGCAAGACCAACCTCGTAGAGAACGGTTTCCGACTGCCATCGGCCTTTGACAACCGTCCGCTGAGCTTCGATGAGTTTGAGGCATTGGTCAAACAGGTGATATTCGTCAGTGCCACGCCAGCCAACTACGAGCTGCAGCGATGCGAGGGCATCGTGGCTGAACAGCTCATACGTCCGACAGGCCTCCTCGACCCACTTATTGAGGTGCGTCCGAGCGTGACCCAGATTGATGACCTGCTGGAAGAGATACAGAAATGTGTAGAGAATGACGACCGAGCCATCGTGACCACCTTCACGAAGCGACTTGCCGAAGAACTCGACGAATATATGCGCGAGCATGGCGTGCGATCGTCATATATCCACAGCGAAGTAGATACCCTCGACCGAGTGAGGATTCTCGACGAGCTGCGTGCCGGAGAGATTGATGTTGTGATAGGCGTCAATCTGTTGCGTGAAGGCATTGACCTGCCCGAAGTGTCGCTCGTGGCAATACTCGATGCCGACAAGGAAGGTTTCCTTCGCAACGAGACATCGCTCACCCAGACCGTTGGACGAGCTGCACGCAACCTGAATGGAAAGGCTATCATGTATGCCGACACCATCACCAAGAGTATGCAGCGAACTATGGACGAAACCGAACGTCGTAGGGCAAAGCAGATGCGCTATAACCTCGAACACGGCATCACGCCTAAGCAGATCGTCAAGGGCAGGAACACATTGCTCGACAACGAACAGCTCAAGGAGACACGCGAGATGTTTGGCGCTGTGATCGAACCTATAGTTGACAAGCAGAAGATAGGCACATCGGCCAAACAAAAGAGCCTGAGCATTGTAGCCGACGGCACAACAATCGACTACCAGAGCGTGCCTGACCTGCAGAAAGAGATAGACAAGACGCGTGAGGCGATGCTGACAGCAGCCAAAGCACTCGATTTCCTTGAGGCAGCACACAAGCGCGACTATATGCTCATGCTTCAGGAACGACTGGATAAGCTGACAAAGAAATGAACATACATCCTTAAATTATAATAATTCCGGCGTAGGTTGCTATAAAAACGCATTGAGCAACTGAGGCCTAATATTAACCGGTCGAAAGTACTTCATACCCGCATTTGAAGGCCGTAGATCACAAAAACATTATACGTTATGAAGAGCGATATCGAAATCGCAAGAGAATGCAAGCTCGACAGAATCGAGAAGATTGCAGAGAAGGCAGGAGTTGCAGTTGAGGACATCTATCCTTATGGTCATCACATCGCCAAGGTGCCATTGAGCTACATTGACGAAGAGAAGATCAAGAAGAGTAATCTCATCCTCGTGACAGCCATCAGTGCCACAAAGGCTGGTATCGGAAAGACAACAGTCTCGATCGGACTTGACCTTGGTCTAAACAAGATTGGCAAGAAGGCTATGGTGGTGCTCCGTGAGCCATCACTCGGACCATGCTTCGGCATGAAGGGCGGTGCCGCTGGCGGTGGCTATGCACAGGTTCTCCCTATGGAGAAGATCAATCTTCACTTTACAGGCGACTTCCATGCCATCACAAGTGCACACAACATGATCACAGCGTTGATGGACAATTACTTCTATCAGCGTCGCAAGGAGCTTCCACCTCTCAAGGAAGTGCTTTGGAAGCGCGTGCTCGACGTCAACGACCGTGGACTCCGTCGCATCATCCAGAGCATCGGTGGACAGAGCAACGGTGTGATGGGCGAATCGGGCTTTGACATCACTCCTGCTTCAGAGATCATGGCTATCCTCTGTCTTGCTACCGACCGTGAAGACCTCCGTCGCCGCATCGAGAATATCCTGCTCGGCTATCAGTATGACGGCACTCCTTTCACTGTCAAGGATCTCGGCATTGCTGGTTCAATCTGTGTATTGCTCGAGGAAGCACTCATGCCAAACCTCGTGCAGACTACTGAGAACACCCCTGCAATCGTTCATGGTGGCCCATTCGCCAACATTGCTCACGGCTGCAACACTATCCTTGCAACCAAGATGGGATTGAGCCTTGCTGACTATGTTGTGACAGAAGCAGGCTTCGGTGCTGACCTCGGTGCAGAGAAGTTCCTAGACATCAAATGCCGCAAGGCTGGCCTTTGCCCAAAGCTCACAGTAGTAGTGGCTACTTGCAACGGCCTTAAGATGCACGGTGGCGTTGAGGTAGATAAGATCAAGGAGCCAAACATCGAAGGACTCAAGAAGGGCTTTGCCAACCTCGACAAGCATGTGCGCAACATGCAGGGCTTTGGACAGACAGTCATGGTGGCATTCAACCGCTTCGCTAACGATACTAACGAGGAGATACAGTGCCTTATTGAGCATTGCGAGAAGGAACTTGGCGTTCGTTGCGTAGTCAACGACGGTTTCATGCGCGGAGGCGAAGGTGCCAAGGAGCTTGCAGAGGCTGTGGTGAAGGAGATTGAGACCAATCCATCAAAGCCACTCAACTTCACATATCGGGACGACGAGACACCACAGGCAAAGATCGAGGCAGTTGCCAAGAAGATCTATGGTGCAGGCAATGTCAACTTCAGCGACAAGGCAAAGAAGATGCTTGCTCTCGTTGACAAGCTCGGATTGAGCCACTATCCTGTATGCGTTGCCAAGACCCAGTACTCGTTCAGCGCTGATCCAAAGGCTTATGGCTGTCCTCAGGGCTTCGATTTCGACATCAACGATATTGTCATCAACCGTGGTGCAGAATTCATCGTTGCCATTGCTGGCGAGATGATGCGCATGCCAGGTCTTCCAAAGGTGCCTGCTGCCAACAGCATCGATATTGTTGACGGAAACATTGTCGGATTGTCGTAATCATCTGACGATATAAAAAAGACAGGGTGTGTCAAAAGAAACTGACACACCCTGTCTTTTTTTTTGTCAAATTGACAATGATTTATGCAAGAGGCTTTCTAGCTTAATAATCATGCATTAAGCACGAATTTCTCGATGGCATAAGCCACCCCGTCTTCCTCGTTTGAGAGTGTGATGAAATCGGCAGCAGCGAGCACGTCGGGAGACGAATTTGCCATTGCCACACCCATTCCTGCAGCTTGGATCATCGAGAGATCATTGTTGCCATCACCGCAGGCAATGACTTCGTCGAGCGAGATGCCCAATTGATAGAACAAACGCTTGAGCGAAGCAGCCTTGTCAATGCCGAGAGGCACACATTCGAGGAAGAAATCGCACGAACGGTAGATGCTCATTCTTCCCTCCATCTGTTTGGCAAGCTGCTTGTCGAGAACGGCAAGGCGCGTTGGCTCACCCACGATGAGACATTTGTTGATAGGAAAATAGAGCTGGTTGAGGAAGTCAGGATAATGGATGAGCGGCATCTTGTTGATGAATGCCTCGTGTAACACATATTCGTCGTTGATGTCGGTTGCGGCAATGGCGTCACCCTGATAAGTGAGAATATGGAAATGATTGTCCATAGCGGCCTTGTAGAGCTCGGGCACGAGCTTCTCGTCGAGTATCTGGTCGAAGACTACCTCCTTAGTGGCCCAATCGGTGATGCGGCCGCCATTGATGGCAAGGATATATCCGCCGAAGCGGTCGAGTTCGAGCTGGTCGGCCAAAGGAGCGATGCCGTAGGTAGGACGGCCGGAAGCGAGGATGACCTTCACTCCCATCTCCTGAGCCTTCATCAGCACCTCCCTGGTATGGGGCGTGATCTCTTTCTTGCTGTTGGTCAAAGTGCCATCGAGGTCAAGAACTATTGCTTTGTATTTCATACGATAAAAAATAATAATTGTTGCTTGTTGATCAGAATGGGTATCCCACAGCGAAGTGAACCACCCTATTCTCACTCTTGAACGGACGACATATTGTCCATGCGTCTCTGCCATCGAGATAAGGGTTGTAGGTCTTGATGCCCATATCGAGACGCAAAACTACGAAACCAGTAATCATGCGGAGACCAAGACCTGTCGATAGGGCAATCTGCTCATAGAAATCGTCTGATATTTTGCCCCCAGGCTGACTTTGATAGTCTTTCAGAGTCCACACATTACCTGCGTCAAGGAAGGTTGCAAATTCAAGCTTCCAGAATAGTTTTGAACGGAGTTCGACTGCTGCATCAAAACGCACATCGCCACATTGGTTGAAATAATCCAGATTCGACGAACTGTTCGAATTGTAATATGAGCCTGGGCCAAGAGTTCGCACAGACCATCCTCTGACACTGTTGGCTCCACCCGAGTAATAGCGTTTCTCGAAAGGCACGGTCTTGCTGTTTCCATAGGGAACGGCAATGCCTCCTGCCAGATGATACACCAATCGGCTGCGGTCGGTCAGATACTGACTATATGTCCAGTCGATATCCATTCGTGCATATTGCTCGAAAGGCAAGCCTACAATATTATAATTGCCATTTTTGTCCTTCTTCATGTGTGCGATTTTGGACAGAGCCCACAACGTGTTGCCTGCAATCTCGGCACTCATTCGCAGAGACCAGAAATCACGTGTGGAATTGCTGTTTTGGTCGGCAAGCAGTTTGTTGGTGAGATACAAGTTGTAGCCCATCGACATGATGAGGTGGGAAGAATAGCTCGAATAGGAAATAGGACCAGCCTGCTCGATGATGTCGATAAACGACTCGCTACGTTTGGGCAGATAGACATAGCTCAGATTGAGCACGTCAAAAGTATGGCGATAGCGCTGGCCACTCTGCCATTTATAGCTATAGCCGATATTGCTGATAAAGCGGGTGTATTCGGGTCTTGTCTGATAACTGAACGAAAGATTGACCGATGTGGTAGATTTCTTGTTGGGGATATCAAGATTATTGCTGATCGAATATTCAGAATAATTGTCGTTGACAAGTCCTGCGACATTGCCTGAAAGGGACTCATATCCTCCCTTCAGACTCAGAGAATAGGTCTCGGAGCCACGGAACAAGTTGCGATGCTGATAAGACAGAGCACCAGCAAAACCTAAGTCGCCAGACGTATTTGTGCCATCAAGTTCAAACTGAACGGATTTGGGGTTCATTGGACTAGTATAGACATAGGCATCTAGCTTGTAGTCGCCAGCAGGCTCAAGTCTTATGTTGGTAAACTTCAGGAGGTGAAGGCGACTAAATGAACTATAGGTTCGTTTGACTGAAGTCTCAGAATAGATATTGCCGGGAATGATATGGCAGTTTTCGATGAGAATATGGTCTTTCAGATAGCAATTATCCCCCTCATAGGTAATATCATACCCTTCAGATATTTCGCGCACATCGGAAGCAGCAGAGTCTGTTCTGTTGGCAAGGATGTTGAAGTCAGTGACGAAATGCACCTTATTGATAAGGTATTTCTCGTGAAGTCTTGACACGAGAACAGTGAGATCAACCTCCTGCTCTCCTTGAAGAGTATCGGCAATGAAACGAATATCGTCTTTGTTGAAGTCCCAATAACCTTGGTCGCGAAGCAGGTCGGTAAGTCTTGTCCGTTCCTGATCGAGCAGATTGCGGTCAAGCAACACATGGCGTTGCAACGAACTTTCGGATATATGTTTAATAATGAGCGAATCGAGCGAAGGATCCTCGATGAGATATTTGACCGAAGAGAGCAGTTTGGGCAATCCACGGTCGATAAAATATGTCACTGTGGCTTTGCGGTTCTTGCTTTTCACCTTGTGCGACACCTTGGCATCGAGGTAGCCTTGCGCATTGAGAGCCCTCAGCATCGACCGTTCGGTTGTCAGTGTCTTTTCTTCGTCATAGACCTGCGGCTGAGTGCCTATCTTATTTCTCCAGCGAAGGAAGCGCTTGCTTGTATCGTTGTGCCACATCCATGCAGCCACAGGGAGGAATCCGAATGTGCGGTGGTAGGCTTTCTGCTGGACAGCCATCTTCAGCGAGTTGTTGGCAGTAGGCTGACCATCGACCAAGATATTGACCTTGCTCACCACCTCTTTGTCTTCGGGGATGTGCTTAGTCACACGGCAAGCAGTGGCAAACAGTACACAAAGCGCCATGCAGATGACCCTTGCCATCTGCACAGCACTATTTTTTATCTTTTTTGCCACCATTCGCAGACCGTTTTATTTATCGGTTAACCTGACGGTTGACAGTCTGTCCGTCGGTACTATGAATATTGAGGACAATGCGGTCTTCGGCATCGTATTTCGAGATGTCTATAGTCGCTACCTTCTGTCCTTCTATATTGATAGTTTCAAGTTTCTCACCGCTGTAGCTTACAAGATCGACTGAAGCAACTGGAACAATTGACCCTACAGTTATGGTCTTTGCCTTGTTGTCGATTGTCGCATCTACCATGAATGCGTCGGAAGGATCGCCTAATTCTATCTGAAGCTTGAAGTCAGGATCGGTTTCGATGTCATATCCCATGAGCTGGAGCATCTTGACAGCATAGCGTCGGCCGAGTTTACGATAGCCGGCAGCAGAGAAATGTAAGTCGTCTTCAGAAGCCTCACATCCATAAGATGAGATGGTATAGGCATTAGGGATGAAGTCGTGAACACGGTCGAGAGTAGGATTGGCATGAGCGCACACGCCATTCTGGTCAATGCCGATAGCCTCGCCCACAAGAATAGGCCACTCGTCGGTCACTTCAAGTTCCTCGCGTATTTGATTATATACCTTCAATAGTTCGTTTGGCCAATAGTCGGAATAAGCATCTGTCTCGCCCTGATGCACGAGCAGACCCTTGATGGTCCAACCTTCATTGATAGCCTTACGTGCAAGCGACACGAGTCGTCCGTGAGGATCGTGGTCATAGGCAGCAATCTGTCCTTCCATCCAGTCGGGGTGAATAGAATCGGGGAACTGCGACTCGCGGTCGAACATACGCATCGGACAGCCATCGACACCAACCTGAAGAATTCCGACAGTCACATTCTCAGGCAGATACTCTACCATGGTGCGTCCGAAATAATCGGTTGGCGACACCTGCATCGGGTAATGCTCGCCAGGGCGGCAGTTGCCCGACTGAGCCAGACGCCACTCACCTATCTTTCTGCCATCATCGGCATTGGTGGCCGAGAGACTTAAGAAACGAGGTTCTGGGATGGTGTCCTCTGGAGCTACAATACCCTTGCCTACCATGTTCGATTGTCCGATGCAGAGATAGAGATACTTCTCTTCTTTCGGAGCCTTGTCGGTACACGACATAAACGCTATGCCAAGTGCCATTGCCTGAATCAAATACTTAGTTTTCATTGTTTTTGAAAAATTATGTTTGAAGATATCTGAATACCCGAAATAACTATTTCTTTGGTCTGACTGTGATATGGAAACAAGCTTGCTTGTATTCATATTTGACATAACAGTGTCCTGCCTTTCGCATATCGTAGAGAGCTCTCGACAGATCGGCTTTCAGCTGTATGTCGCTCGTGATGCCTTTTCGGTCGAAACGGTTGTAGGTGATATCGACAGTGGTGCCATAGTTGTGACACGAGTTTTGCGAAGCGTTGGTGTTGCTCCTTGAAAGACGCTTCACGTCTTGGTTGGTTCGCAAGACACTGGTTACGATAAATCTGCTATGCGTGCCGTTGTATTCCTGCATCAATTTACCAAGAGCAGTGAGGAAATCGGCCGCATCTGGCACAAGATAAGGAACAGAATGAGTGAGCGAATCGATAATATAATATCGTGTCTCTTTAAGTCTGACAAGTTTTGACTTAACAGTCTCAAGCTCCTCGCGGTTCGCCAGAGGTCGAATACCAAGGCTTTGGGCAGCAGCAAGCTGAATGTCATTGATGTCGTTGAAGTCTTTGGCAAGCTGGACATGCCGCTTTGGGTTCTTGTCGGTTACTGGAAAAGAGCGATGGCTGCCCTTGCCGCTCCATTCTTCTGCTGAGGCAAACTCGGCTTCTTGCTTGTCTCCATCGGTGATAGTCAGCCAAGTACTATGGCAGAGTTGCCCCAGAGCCTTGCCAGTATTATAGCACAGGTAACCTCCGAAATAGATGCAGGCGATGCTTAGAAACAGTACGCACCAACCTACGATATGCCTATGTAAAGGCTTCAGTCCCCAATAGCTTTTGTCAAGCCATTGACACAGTCTTATTAATGGTTTCGTAATAAACACGTCGATAATTTTGATTATATGATGTTTGCTCTAATTTGCAAATATAGTGACTTTTTTTGTAAACACAGAATGATAACCGACAAAAAACACTCAAAAAGACAAAAAAAGTACGTTTCACTTGTGATATTCGTAAAAAATGAATAACTTTGTTGCTGTAATTAGATAATAACAGAGGCATTTGCCATAATAAACTTACTAAATGAAAGAACTCGAACTTAAGTACGGTTGTAATCCGAATCAGAAACCATCGCGCATCTTTATGGAAGGAGATGCCGAACTGCCAATCGTTGTGCTCAATGGACGTCCAGGCTATATCAATCTTCTGGATGCTTTCAATAGCTGGCAGCTCGTCAAGGAACTCAAGGAAGCTACAGGCTTGTGTGCTGCCACTTCATTTAAGCATGTCTCTCCTGCTGGAGCAGCCGTAGGCTTGCCATTGGACGAGACTCTTAAGAAGATCTATTTCGTTGACGACTATGAACTCTCTCCTCTTGCATGTGCTTATGTGAGAGCCCGTGGTGCTGACCGAATGTCTTCATTCGGTGATTTCATTGCGCTCAGCGATGTCTGTGACCTTGCCACAGCCAAGCTCATCAACCGTGAAGTGAGTGATGGTGTCATCGCTCCAGGTTTTGAGCCAGAGGCTCTCGCTGTGCTTCAGGCCAAGCGCAAGGGTACTTATTGTGTGATTCAGATCGATCCTGAATACAAGCCAGCTCCAGTAGAGCGCAAGATGGTCTTTGGCGTTACCTTCGAACAGGGACGCAACGAGATTGACCTTCACGACGATGTCCTGTTCCAGAATATCCCGACTGCCAACAAGGAGATTCCTGATGCTGCTCGCCGAGACCTCATGATTGCACTCATCACGCTCAAATATACTCAGTCTAACTCAGTGTGCTACGTCAAGGACGGACAGGCTATCGGCATTGGTGCAGGTCAGCAGAGCCGTATTCACTGTACACGTCTCGCAGGCAACAAAGCCGATATCTGGTACTTGCGTCAGCATCCGAAAGTGATGGCTCTCCCATTCAAGGAAGGCATCAAGCGTGCCGATCGTGACAATACCATCGACGTATATATCAGCGATGACCATGAGGATGTATTGGCAGAAGGCGTATGGCAGAATTTCTTCACCGAGAAGCCAGAAGTGCTCTCTCGTGAGGAGAAGAAGGCTTGGCTTGAGACTCTTTCTGGTGTGAGCCTTGGAAGCGATGCGTTCTTCCCATTCGGCGACAACATTGAGCGTGCACACAAGAGTGGTGTTCAGTGGATAGCAGAAGCAGGTGGAAGCGTGCGCGATGATAATGTTATTGCTACATGCGATAAGTATGGCATCGCTATGTGTTTCACCGGTGTGCGTTTATTCCATCATTAATCTATTATGACACCAGTTTATATTGAAGACATAATCATTGAGTCAATGTGGGGCGATACCACCCTGCATTGGCACAATCTAGACAAAAACATCAATATTGTCGTTGGTCAGAATGGTTTCGGTAAGACTACTATGCTCAATCTTATCCGCGCTGTGCTGACCAAGGATGATAAGTTCATCAAGCAGCTTAAGGCTAAAGTCGAGGTCAAGACCAATGTCGGCAAGATGTACTACGATGGCAAGCAAGTGGTTCACTCTCCTGCTTTCGGAGGTTTCGAGTCGGCTTCTTGTTTCCATTATGTAAGCACCTTTGACATGCCAGCATCGAAGAAATCTACTTTGTCTCAGCTCGGAATGTCGCTCGATGCGGTGATCTACCAGCGTTCTCCATCGGTATATAGTTTCTCAGACTATCGCCTCGGTATGCTGAAAGATCTCAGTACAGCATTGGCAAAACAAGCGAGAATCAACAAATTCTTTGAGATGATCAATATGCTGTTCAGTTCGACCAACAAGACCATAATGATCGACGATATGAACCGCATCATATTCAAGAAGAACGATTCAATAATCCCGCTCGAACGATTGAGTGCTGGTGAGAAGCAGATCCTGCTCCTGCTTTTCACTCTTTTCCTTATGGAAGACAAGCCAAATGTGTTGTTGCTCGATGAGCCAGAAATCTCTTTGCACATCGAGTGGCAGGACAAGCTCATATCGATGATGAATGAGTTGAACCCTAATTGTCAGATAATAATGACAACCCACTCACCTAACATCTTCGCCGACGGATGGGAGGATAAACTGGTATTTATTTCTGATTTAGTTGTTAGTCAATAAGTTGAATGTTTGATCCTGAAAAACATAGATTCTACGAGATAGCAGCACGACGATTCAAGGCCGAATTGAAACTCTATGGCGCAACAGCCGCCATTCATCTTGAAAACAAAAACGATGAGATATTCTGGGGTAAGGTACTGAAACATACATATCCAGAAGGTAAATTCCGTTTTATATCGTCTTCTCGAAGTCACACAGGTAATATCACTTGTGGCTGTACGCAATGTCTGCAATATCTTGATTTTCTTGACGAGAAGTTTTGGATTGCTATCGACTCTGACTATCGTTATCTCGACGAACAGCCTTTCATGCGTCCCGAGAACTATGTGCTGCAGACTTATACCTATTCTTTCGAGAATCACTTCTGTTTTGCAGACAACCTGAATCTTGCCCTTCAGAAGGCTGTCTATCCCAAATCTGTCGATTTTGATTTTGGCTCATTCTTGAGAGAATATAGCCGAATCATCTATCCTCTGATGGTCTGGCAGCTCTATCTTAACTATATCGACCGTCAGGCTTTTCCGCAAAGCGTCTTCCATCGTATGCTTTCGGTCAATGTGCCAATGCAGTTCTGGAAGAATAATGGAGAAGTTATACTGAATGTCTTGCGCGACAGGTCAAAGCGATTCCAAAATAGCATGAAGCGGCGGTATCCTGATGCCGACTATACTTGGCATGAGGCTCGGTGCAACGAGCTTGGGGTGCATCGCGACAACTGCTATCTATATGTGCGTGGTCATAATCTCTACGATCTTATTGTATATATGGGTAAGGCATTGGTATCCCACGCTCGTTCCTCAATGGAAGGCATAGAATCAAAGAAAAGCTTCGAGCATTATCTCACCAGCAATGTCTGTTTCGACAAATATCCAGAGATTGTCCGGCTCACCGACGACGTCAGAAAAGTCCTCGGTATAACACTGTAATTGTTGCCCTCATTGTTCAAAAAATTGATTACTCCACATTAAAATCTTGCATTATCATGTAAGATGTTAGCTTTTTGACCTTTATTATATCTGTAAATATTGATTAATTCAGGAGAAATGATTATTTTCGCACATTATTATTAGTTTATTTAAGTGTTATTGTTTATGGAAGAAGTTTCAAAAACTGTTGAGAAGAAAAGCAAGAATTTCATTGAGTTGAAAGTGGAAGAAGATCTTGCTGCGGGTAAGAATGGAAAGCGAGTTCAGACTCGTTTCCCGCCAGAACCAAATGGTTACCTTCATATCGGACATGCTAAAGCAATTGCCATCGATTTCGGTATTGCTCAGCAATATGGAGGAGTATGCAATCTCCGCATGGATGATACCAATCCTCAGAAGGAAGATACAGAATATGTAGAAGCTATCAAGAAAGATATCGAATGGCTTGGATTCAAGTGGGGAGATATTCTCTATGCGTCCGACTATTTCCAGCAGTTATGGGATCTTGCCGTTGCCCTCATCAAGCAGGGAAAGGCCTATGTTGACGAGCAATCGGCAGAACAGATTGCTGCACAGAAGGGCACTCCTACTCAGGCAGGTATCGAGTCTCCATATCGCAATCGCCCAATAGAAGAGAGCCTGAGACTCTTCGAGGAGATGAATTCAGGCAATATCGAACCAGGAAGAATGGTGCTGCGTGCAAAGATTGATATGGCTTCCGACAATATGCATTTCCGTGATCCTATCATGTATCGTGTGCTCAATATCCCACATTGGCGCACAGGCAACAAGTGGAATGCCTACCCTATGTACGACTATACACATGGACAATGTGACTACTGGGAGGGCGTGACACACTCAATCTGCACCCTCGAGTTTGTGCCTCATCGTCCTCTTTACGATCTTTTCGTCGATTGGGCAAAGCAGGTAGCTGGCGATGATCAGCCATTAGACGATAATCGCCCACGCCAGTATGAGTTCAACAAACTCAATCTTACTCATATACTTCTTTCAAAACGCAACCTTCTCGTTCTTGTCAAGGAAGGTATTGTCAATGGATGGGACGACCCACGAATGCCGACAATATGTGGCTACCGTCGTCGAGGCTACTCGCCAGAGGGCATACTCTCGTTTATCGACAAGATTGGATATACCACATTCGATGCTCTCAATCAGATGTCACTCTTCGAGAGTGCTGTCCGTGACGATCTCAACAAGCGTGCATTGCGTGTGAGCGCAGTTGTCGATCCAGTGAAGCTTGTCATCACAAACTTCCCAGAGGGAGAGGTCGAGGTATATGATGCAGTCAATAATCCAGAGAACGAAGCCGACGGAACACATCAGATAGAGTTCAGCCGCGAGCTCTGGATCGAACGCGAAGACTTCATGGAAGATGCTCCAAAGAAGTTCTTCCGCCTTGGTCCTGGCAAGGAAGTGCGCCTCAAGAACTCATACATCATCCGTTGTCCCGAGGAGAACTGCTGCAAGAAGGATGAGAATGGCAACATCGTTGAAATATATGCCGAACTCATTCCAGATACCAAGACAGGTCAGGCTAATTCAGATATGAAAATCAAGGGTAAGACAATCCATTGGGTTTCGTGCAACCATTGTCTTGAAGCCGAGGTACGCAACTACGACCGTCTCTGGAATGTAGAAAACCCTCGCGACGCTGTAGCCAACTATTCAAAGGAGAATGGCGATATCAGGGGAATCGATGCCATGCGTCCATTCCTCAATCCTCACTCTCTTGAGATTAAGAAGGCTTATGTCGAAAAATGGTGCGCTACACGCAAGACGCTTGATTATCTTCAGTTCCAGCGCATAGGCTATTACACTGTCGATTACGATTCAACTCCAGAGCATCTTGTGTTCAACCGTACCGTTACGCTGAAGGACTCGAAGTAAGTGATTGATAGAATCCAAAACTATATTTGTTGGCAATGAATAAGAAATCTGAAGCATATTATATCTATAAGGCAGAACAGGCTAAAGGCGTTTTCCCTTATTTCGATAGTGAGGAGATTGAGCAGATCGCATACGATTTGCTCGACGATCAACTCTCTTCCGAAGCGTTGTTCGTGCTTGAAGAAGGCTTGAAGATGCATCCAAACGACGAGCAGATCACCAAGCTCAAGGTTCTTATCCTTATTCATTGTCAACGTATCGATGAAGCACGGATGCTCTTTGCTCCATTTGCTTCCGATGGCACTTTTACCACACAAGCATTGCTCTTTGCTTTCGATGTGGTCGCAGGCAAGAGTCGCAGTGCCTTGAGGCAATTGCTGACCAAAGTGCGCAGGAATGAAATAGATTTATTGGACTTTGTCAATGTCGTCGATGACATGTGGATGGAAATACCAGATGATGCCAAGATAGACTATCTTGTCTCGGCTGCCAAGATTCCTACCGACAAAGCCGAGGCTTTGGCTCGCATTGGCGCTATGTTGATGGATTTGCACCTTTATTCCGATGCTATAACTGCGCTTGACAAATCACTAGATATCGATGCTTACGACATTCTCACTTGGCAAGACCTTGCAAGATGCACTTTGGAGCTATACGAAATAGATAAGTGCAAAGAAGCCTGTGATTTTGGTCTGGCTATCGACCCAAAGAATCCATTACTGCATTTTGTCAAAGGTTATGTCGCGTTTGCAGAAGATGCAGATTACAAGACAACCATCGAATCATTGAATGTCTTCAAGGATTATCTCGAGAATAACGTGGAGTGCGACAAGACGTTTCTCTTCAGCGACAATTCTGAACTGCAGATTGCAATTACCTACGATATTCTCGGCAAGAGCTATTTCCGCAGTGATGAGATAGATAAAGCCATAGAAATGTTTGAAAAGTTTAGTGCTCGAGTGCCTAATGATCACGAGGCGTTGTTTCAGATCTCTATGTGCTATCTCGACAAGGGAGACCTGCCAAAGGCGTTGGAAGCAATCGATAAAGCGTTGAGTGTCAAACGCCGTTCTACGTCATATCTCGCTTTGAAAACGTCGATTCTTGCATCGATGCATTGTTTTGAGGAAGCTATTGAAACCCTCGACAAGATGATAAAGATAAAGCCAACCGACAAAAAGTTTATTCTGGCAAAGGCAGAACTTGCGCTTGGCATCCGAAAGTTCGATATTGCTGATCAAGCATTTCGGAAACTGCTGTCGTTGAAACCAAGAGAATCCACAACAAAGTCTTTGATGCGACAGTATTTCGATAGCATAGGCGATACAGAAGCTCTTAATCAATTGGATAATTATTAAAATATTATGGAAGAAATTTATACATGGATCGCTGCCAATATGAACTATTGGGTGGTTACATTCTTTATGGCAATAGAGAGTTCGTTCATTCCATTCCCTTCTGAGGTGGTAATCATACCAGCAGCCTATATTGCTATCAACCAAGGCACCATGAACCTGCCGATGATCATAATTGCAGGAACTATAGGTGCTGTCATCGGTGCATTGGTCAACTATTTCTTAGCCAAGTGGCTTGGCCGTCCACTCATCTACAAATTCTCAGACACCAAGCTCTCTCACATGCTGCTCATCGACAGAGATGGCGTTGAGAAGGCTGAACAATACTTTGCCGAACATGGTGCGGTTGGCACTTTCGTCGGACGACTCATTCCAGTGATTCGTCAGCTTATTTCCATTCCTGCGGGCTTGGCACGTCTGAAGATGACGACTTTCTTGGTTTTCACCGCCTTGGGAGCTGGAATCTGGAATGCTGTATTGGCTACCCTTGGTGCAGTTCTTGGCAAATCGATGCCCGAGGAAGTGCTCATCGAGAAGGTTGAACTCTATAGTGGTTATGTGAAGATCGGTCTTGTCATCATCGTTCTCATCTGTCTTGCATATTATGTCAAGAAGGTGATAGAGGCTAACAGAAAAACAGCAATGCGTAATAAATAATCACTAATGACGTTCGAATTACAAGCAACAGACAAGAACAGTTGGGCACGTGCCGGCGAAATCACTACTGACCACGGCAAGATTCAGACACCTATCTTTATGCCTGTGGGAACCGTGGGTAGTGTCAAGTGCCTGCATTTCCACGAATTGAAGGAGGAGGTCAAGGCTCAGATCATCCTCGGCAATACCTATCATTTGTACTTGCGACCAGGACTTGATGTGCTTCAAGAAGCTGGTGGATTGCATAAGTTCAATACTTGGGATCGTCCGATTCTCACCGATTCAGGCGGATTTCAGGTGTTCTCTTTGAGCGAAAACCGAAAGATTACCGAGGAAGGGTGTACTTTCCGCAGCCATATCGATGGTTCGAAGCATCTCTTCACGCCAGAGCGCGTCATGGAAATTGAACGTATCATCGGTGCTGACATCATGATGGCGTTCGATGAATGTCCTCCAGGAGATTCCGACTATAAATATGCCGAGAAATCGCTTGGATTGACCGAACGATGGCTCGACCGATGCTACAAGCGCTATAAAGAGACAGAAGATGCCAATGGCAATGGTCTCTACGGCTATCACCAGAGCCTCTTCCCTATTGTCCAGGGCTGTACCTATCCAGACCTCCGTCGCCGTGCTGCCGAAAAGATTGCGGCAATGGATGTCGAAGGCAATGCCATCGGAGGACTCGCTGTTGGCGAACCTACCGAGAAGATGTACGAGATGATTGAAGTAGTCAATGAGATCCTTCCTACCGACCGCCCTCGTTACCTTATGGGCGTGGGTACTCCTGCCAATATCCTCGAAGCCATTGAACGAGGTGTAGATATGTTCGACTGTGTCATGCCTACTCGCAATGGTCGCAACGGAATGTTGTTCACACGCCACGGCATAATGAACATGAAGAACGCCAAGTGGAAGAACGACTTCTCGCCTATCCAGGAAGATGGCCCTTGCGAAGTCGATCGCATCTATAGCAAGGCTTATCTCCGTCACCTCTTCCATGCCGAGGAGTATCTGGCTCTTCAGATTGCTTCTATCCATAATCTTGCTTTCTATCTGTGGTTGGTCAACGAGGCACGACAGCATATTCTCGCCGGGGACTTCAAGCCATGGAAAGACGATATGGTCAAGGCTGTCACTACCCGTCTCTAATTACAATCTCAAGCAACAAGATGAATATTCGGATAGTTTCTCCAGCAGGCAGCGTAAAAGGAAAGGTGATTGACCTTGGCGTAGAGACACTGCGAATGTGGGGCCATAAGGTTTCTGTGGCTCCCCATGCCAAGGATAGTTATGGCCGATTCTCTGGTACTCCGGAAGAAAGAACCCAGGATATTGTTGAAGCACTCGAAGATCCTGATGTTGATATGCTCTATGCCAGCCGAGGAGGTTATGGCTGTATGCAGATTCTTGACAAGATTCCTCTCGATCTCATCAGGCATGCCAATAAGCCAATAGTTGGCTACAGTGACATCACGGCTCTTCACGCACTATGGCAAAAGGCAGGGGTGCCAAGTCTTCATGCCCACATGATGAAACATCTCGGCGAGGAACCTACTCACGTCACTTCACGCACCATCAGGGAATTGCTCGATTATTTCTCTGCCCACCACAATTGGCCAGCCAAGCATAATCTTCTCTTCTTGAAGAAGGCTACTCTCTTTGTTGCGCCACATCAGGGTTGGAGCAGCGATGATCCAGAGCCAGAAGTGACAAAAGCCATGCTCGATGCGCTATTTGCTGATACTCCTGCTATGGTAGGTGGCAATTTGGCAGTTCTTTCTGGTCTTCACGGCACACCGTTTGACTTCAACTATGACGGCAAGCTGCTCTTCATCGAAGATATTTCCGAAAGTCCTTACAAAATCGACCGTATGCTTCAGCAGCTAAGTCTCATGGGAGTGCTCGACAGAATCCGAGGTCTCGTCTGCGGTCAGTTCTCTGGCTGTGACGAAGATCCGACTATGCCGGTCAAATTGTGGGACAACTTCCGAATGTTTGCCCACAGTCACGGTATTCCGCTTTGGCTTGGCGCTCCTATTGGTCATGTCAAGGAGAACTTTCCTGTTGCTTATCATTATTAATAA
>JAEDEY010000009.1 GCA_016293065.1 Bacteroidales bacterium | reverse complement strand
CGTGCAACTCCGACTGCAGAATCTCTGCCCTTTTTGGGCCTATGCCAGGTATGTATTGTAAGTCCATAATTCGCAGATGTGAAGGTGTTAAGGTGTGAAGATGTGAAGGTGTGAAGGTGTTGTTTTGACAGCGCAGACTACCTCATCAAAAGGCAATGAACACCTTCACATCTTAACAAGCGTAGCGACTTAACATCTTAACCCCTCTTCCCCTTTCGGAGGAAAAACAGTGAAGCGAAGAAGATAGCAATGGCAATACCTATGCCGACGCTTATCTCGTAAGGCAAACCAAAACCTCCAGGTTTTAGCATGAGGATGAACGAAGTGGTGACAACTGTCATGAACATCGCTGGAATGAGAGTCACCCAATAGTTCTTCTTTGAAACTTTCAGATAGACAGTGATAGCCCAGAGGGTAAACACAGAGAGAGCCTGATTTGACCATCCGAAGTAACGCCAGAGTTTGCCGAAGCCGTTGGCATCATTCATGCTCCAGATGAGGATGGCAGCAGTCACGACAAAGATAGGGAGCGAAATCCAAAGACGTTTGCTAACAGTTTTCTGATCGATGTGAAGGAAATCAGAAATGATGAGACGAGCCGAACGAAGTGCTGTATCACCAGTCGATATAGGAGCGAAAGCAACACCGAGAAGGGCAAGAATGCCGCCAAACACTCCGAGCCAGTTGTAAGAAATGAGAGATGCTACTGTTCCTCCATCATAACCCTTGCCAGTTGCAGCATTGTACAAGCCGTTTTCTCCAAAGAAATATGTGGCAGCAGCAGCCCATGCGAGAGCAACGATACCTTCTGTAACCATTGCTCCATAGAAACAACGACGTCCCATGGTTTCATTCTTCATGCAACGAGCCATCATAGGACTCTGAGTGGCATGGAAACCTGAGATAGCACCACATGCTATTGACACGAACATCATAGGGAAGATATTGGCGAGATTGCCTTCCTTCATCCACTCGCGATTGATGAACGCACCTTCGTCCCACCACTCTTTCAGCTCTGGCTGCATCACAATGATATAGCCAGTGATGCCCAATGCCATGAAGATTAGGCAGAAGGCGAAGAATGGGTAGATCTTGCCGATGATCTTATCGACAGGACAGAGGGTCGCAATAATATAATATGAGAAGATGATGATGACCCACATGTAGAGGTTCATCGATGCATTTTCGGGTGTGAACCAGTCGCGCGTCATGGCTCCGAGGATGCTTGCAGGCGAAGAAGTGAAGACCGCGCCTACAAGGATGAGCAGCAAGATGGTGAAGATCGACATGACAAGACGGGTCTTCGAACCAAGGAACTTGCCAATGAGTTCGGGCAATGACGCTCCGTCCTGACGCAAGGACATCATGGCCGACAGATAATCGTGGGTGGCACCTGCAAAGATGGTTCCAAGCACAATCCAGAGATAGGATGCCGTGCCGAACTGTGCACCCATGATGGCACCGAAGATAGGACCAACGCCTGCAATGTTGAGAAACTGGATCATATAGACCTTCCATGTCGGCATAGGCAGGAAATCAACTCCATCACCCTTGGTGTAGCACGGAGTCTGGCGATTCGGATCAGGTCCGAACAGATTGGAGATGTATCGGCCATAGATAAAGTATCCGGCAATCAATACAGCCAAAGAAATGAGAAAAGAAACCATTGTTTATTTCATAATTTGTTAATATAACACGGCAAATTTAATACTTAAACACGACAAATATACAAAAAATTGACATAGAATC
Source organism: Bacteroidales bacterium (assembly GCA_016293065.1). GTDB lineage: Bacteria > Bacteroidota > Bacteroidia > Bacteroidales > UBA3663 > Liminaster. Next base: position 37,979 of record JAEDEY010000009.1, on the reverse strand, counting down.
ATCTAAAATAGGTATTTTTTTGACGAAAATGCACATAAAAATTTGCCATATCATCAAAAAATATTACTTTTGCCACGTTGAACGCGACAATTTCGGTTTCCGAATGTCAAGTTACGCAAAGTATTTTATCACTAAACAATTAATAAAATTAACAAACTATGGCAAGAGTAATTGCTGCTGACAAGTGTGTAGCTTGCGGCTCATGTATCGGTGAGTGCCCAGTAGAGGCAATCAAGGAGGGTGATGTTTACACTATCGACGCTGATGCTTGCATCGACTGTGGTGCTTGCGAGGCTACATGCCCTAACGAGGCTATCTCTGAGGCTTAATCTCACAGATTCAATTAGTCACATGAACTGGCTCCACAATGGAGTCCAGTTCTTTTTCCTTTAAATAACCATGTCACGCTCCTTTGGAATCAACGCGCTCGTCGGCTATATCCGATTTGTCAACGAGTCGATGATGATTCGCAAGCGCTATACTATCGGACTTGATAACCTGCCTGCCGAGGGTTCGCGCTATTTCATCATCAGCAACCACCAGAACACTGCCAACGACCCTATCAATATCATCTTTGCTCTGCCTTTCCGCTATAACATCACCGTGATGGCACGAGCCAATGTGTTCTATCTGAACAAGTATTTCACCAAGCTGCTCTATGCTCTCGGCCTCGTCCCTGCCTTCAGAAGCGACTTCGACGGCAGTGATACGGTTGAGAAGAACAATGAGTCGTTCGACCTCATTGCCCAACGAGTCAACTCGTGCAACCCTTTCCTTGTCTTCCCTGAAGGCGGACACACTCAAGGCCATTATCTCGACCCATTCACCACAGGCTTCGTGCGCATTGCTTTCTATGCAGCACAGCAGACAGGATGGAAGGAGGATATCCAGATAGTGCCTACCGCCCACCACTATCACGACTTCTTTGCCGTTCACAGCGATTTCCTTTGGTCGATAGGCAAGCCACTTTCGCTCAAGCCTTTCTATGAGGAATATCAGGCTCATCCGTACAAGGTGATGCGAAGGGTGAAGAACCTCATGCACCAGCAGGTTGGCGAACTGCTCCTCGATGTGGGCGAAAAGGATTATGAGATCAAGGACTTCTTCATCCGCACATCAGCGCTCAACCCATCGTCACTTCTTGACATTGAGCTTCCTGAACGGCTGAAGGCAGAGAAAACCTTCTTTGCATCGCTCAATGCCAACCCTCACTACGATGAGATCATTGCACTTTCGCACGAACTGAAGGCTGCTGAAGATGCCGTCAGACTCGACGATGTGACCATCGAGAAGAAGCCAGCCCTCTCTTCATCTGTTGCCACTATCTGCTTGCTGGCTCTTCTCTCTCCGCTCTTTATCGTCAGTCTTTGGCCAAACATACTCTGCTATCGTTTGCCACTCCGCCTGCTCCGTACCGACAAGATGTTCACCAACACCTATCGCTACCTTATCTCTGCTCTCGTGATCTATCCGCTCTGTGCCATCATCACACTGGCAGTCCTCTGGGGTTGCTTCGGCCTGCCTTGGTTAGCTCTTGTCTGGGTCCTCCTTTGGTTCCCTCTCGCCCGCTTCGGCCTCTATTATTACGGTCAATGTAAGCGCGTAGCACAGATATGGCGCTACAACAGACTCAAGGACAAGATTCTTGACATTGAGAATCTACGTAGGGCGATAAAGGATTTGCTGTAAGGGATTTACAGCAAATTCATGACCTTATTTGTCCATTTCCGTCAATCAGCCACTTGTAGGTAGTGATCTCTTCGAGCGACATTGGTCCACGTGGACCAAGTTTCTGGGTAGAGATTCCTATCTCTGCGCCCAATCCGAACTGACCGCCATCAGTGAAGCTGGTAGGCGCATTGACATAGACGCATGAGGCATCGACCTGTGTCTGGAAAGCGATGGCGGCATCGGCATTGCCAGTGATGATGCACTCGCTATGTCCCGAACCGAACTGTGAGATATGGCTGATGGCAGCATCGAGCGAATCGACAGTCTTGATTGCCATTGCGTATGACATATATTCGGTACCAAACGAATCTTCGGTGGCATGAAGCAGCAGTTCTTGCGGATAGTTGCCCTCAAGTGCTACGAATGACTGATTGTCGGCCCATATCTTCACGTTCGACATTGCCAAAGGTTTGGCTATCTCTGGCAGCTCGCTCAATCGGCTTTGGTGAATGAGCAGACAGTCGAGAGCATTGCACACACTCACGCGTCGGGTCTTGGCATTATTGATGATGCGAGTGCCCATGGCAAGGTCGGCATCCTTGTCGAAATAGGCATGAACCACACCTGCTCCCGTCTCGATGACAGGCACCTTGGCATTGTCGCGCACGAAGTCAATGAGCCTTCGGCCGCCACGTGGGATGCACACATCTATATAACCTACAGCCGATAGCATCTCGGCCGTTGCCTCATGAGTGCCAGGAAGAAGCTGCACAACACCAGTGTCAATGCCGTTGTCGGTCAAAACCTTATGTATCAATGACACGATAGCCTTGTTTGACTCGTCGGCATCGCTACCGCCTTTCAGCACACAGGCATTGCCGCTCTTGAAGCATAGGGCGAAGACATCGAACGTAACATTGGGGCGAGCCTCATATACCATGCCTATCACACCGAAAGGCACACTCACTCGACGAAGGTGCAAGCCATTGGGCAAGGTGGTATCCTTGAGCACACGACCTAATGGAGAAGGCAGACTCACTACCTTGCGCATATCCGAAGCGATGTCATGCAGTCGCTTGGTTGTCAGTTGCAAGCGATCGTAGAGAGGGTTCTCCCGATCCATCTTGGCAAGATCCTTTTCATTGGCTGCCAATAATTCTGCTTCATTCTCTGCAATGGCATCTGCCACAGACAGAAGTATCTTATCTCTTTGTTCATCCGGTATCAAAACCAAGAGACGCGATGCTTTCTTTGCTTTCTCAAACTGCTCCAACATATTGTTATCTGTAAATAGTTTATTAATTACCGTTATTTGCAGCAACCTCTGTCGCTTGTTGTTTCGCAACAAACTCAGTAAAGACAATGTCTCCTTGAGGTTCAGAAAAGAGCTCAATCAGAACATTTTCACGTTTGCCATTAGCAATAATCACCCTGATTCCGCTATCAGCAACTACACGGGCTGTATGATGTTTTGACTCCATACCTCCACGTCCAGCGCTGCTTTTCGACGATTGGATATATTGTTCCAGTGACTCTCCAGGCAAGACCTTGCGAATGACCTTCGATTCTGGGTCTTTGGGGTCGCCTGTATATATGCCATCGATATTGCTAAGCAAGACAAGGGTCTCTGCTCCTATCATACGAGCAATAAGACCTGCCAGTTCGTCGTTATCGGTAAACATAAGTTCGGTTACAGAAACCGTATCGTTTTCATTAACCACTGGAATAACATCGTTGTGGAGCATAACCTCCATGCACTGCCGTTGGTTATTAAACTGCTCTCCGGGCTCAAAGTTCTCTTTCATCGTCAAGACTTGGCCCATGTGAATATTATATTCGCGGAATAGGTCATAATACAGATTTACGAGCTTGACCTGACCGATGGCAGAAAACAACTGACGTTGTTCGACCGAATCAAGAGCATTCTCAACCTTTAATTCGCCTCTTCCACAAGCCACAGCACCTGATGATACCAACACAACCTTGTCGCCTCGACTCTTTAGCCATGCTATCTGATCGACAAGCGACGACAGACGAGTAATGTCAAGTTTGCCGCTTGCAGTAGTAAGAACGTTTGAACCTACTTTTATTACGATTCTACTCATGAATAATCAATTATCAAAAATGTATGAATATATATATCCAACTTATCTCAAAGATAAATCGGAAGAACAAAGATATATAATATTTGAATATGTAGGATATAAAATTACAGTAAAAATGCAAGAATACAATAAATATGCATAATTATTGCAAAAATGACATAAATTGAGATAATGGAATATGCAAAATGTTATGTGTTAACCAAGAAACAAAGCAAAATATTTTGTTTCTTGAACACATATTCAATAGAGAAGTTAAGAATATGACAATTATATAAATTCGGAAATCATATCCATCAGCTTATCCAACTCGATAGGCTTACTGAGATGACCATTCATGCCTGCTTCGAGTGCATTCCTACGGTCTTCGTCAAAAGCATTGGCAGTCATTGCTAAAATAGGGATGTTGGCCTTTTCTTTGTCTGAGAGCTTGCGGATCTTACGAGTCGTGCTATATCCGTCGAGATTAGGCATCTGTATATCCATCAAAATAAGGTCATAGTAATGTGGGGCTGACTTGCAAAGCATATCTATGCAGACGATGCCATCTTCAGCCCGTTCTACTTCAAAGCCTACCTCTGAGAGAACCTCTTCAGCAATCTCTGCATTCAAGTCATTGTCTTCAGCCAAAAGAATGCGTTTACCTGTAAATGACTTTGCAGCAGTTTGCTTTTCCATCATTTTCTTTGGTTCGTGGGCTATCTTATGTGGAATGTTTATCTCAAAAGTTGTGCCTTTGCCCAATTCGCTCTCGACAGTTATTGTTCCGCCCATGAGTTCGACAAGTTTTTTGACTATTGGCATACCGAGTCCTGTGCCTTGGATGTTGTTGCCCGAACTTCCTGATTCGCGAGCAAATTCATCGAAGATTTGTGGCAAGAACTCCTTCGACATACCGATGCCAGTATCTTTGACTATAGTCTTCATATTGACATAGCCTTCCCTTTCACTTGGTTCTTCGATTGACGAAACCAATACATTTCCTCCTTCAGGTGTATATTTATATGCGTTTGACACGAGATTGAGAAAGATCTCTTTAAGCTTCATCGAATCTGCATAGATATAATTCTGCTTGAAATCAGTCTTGACCTCAAACTTTATCCCCTTTTGTTGCATAAGTTCAGTCCATACCGACACAACCTCGTCTGAGATAATCGACGTACAATATGGCTGAAGGTCGAGCACAGTCTTGCCACTATCGATACGAGCCATCGATAGTACATTATTAATAAGAGAGAGCAGATAGTCGCTCGATTTCTTTATTTTGTCAAGATAGTCAATGCATTTCTCTTTGTCGTCAATGTTCTTTTGCATGAGGTTGGCAAAACCTATTATGGCATTCATAGGCGTACGTATGTCATGCGACATATTGAAGAGGAATGCTGACTTTGCCGTATTTGCCTTCTGTGCCGATTCGATTGCTTCGGTTAATTTCTTGTTCAGCTCTGTCACCTCAATAATTTGTTTCTGTTCAGCTTCGACTATGTGGTTGATATTTCTGAAAAGAAGTATCAGGCGCGGTTTGTCTTTCTCACCTATGTAGCTGTAAGAAATCTGGAAGTTGTGCTCAACTCCTTCGAAAATGGCACGATACCTGCAATTGGCCACAGTATTGTCTTCAAGGATCTTCAAGACGTTATCGAGTTTGATAAACTCTGCAACTCGCTCACGGTCTTCTTCCTTTATATATTTTGCTATATACCAATCCCAAGCTTTCTGATAAGATCGTGTCCTGTTTGTCTTGAAAGACATGGTTTTGCCTTTCAATCTTAAGGTTGTTGATAATTTCTTCTTTACATTGATCAAAAAGATGTCGCCTACATAGTTGCCGAGGGCGAAGATAAGGTCATCGATTTCTTGAAGGCGTTTCCTCTGATTGCTGAACACAGCATCACTTATTCTCTTTCTAAGCCATGTTTCTCCTATGACAAAATGAAAGAGAACAAGTATTATCATCACAAGGATGATGATCGTGACAGAGGTAAGACTTAAAGACATAGTTCGTGGTTAAATGAGCTCAATTGTTTTTGCAAATTTATGCTTTTTATTTGAATTATCCATATTTTTGTACAAAAAATTATATAAATGCTATAAAATTGATATTAATTTTGATATTGTTTAGTTTATTTCTTTCAACAAACAATAATTTGATATATATTTGTACCGCGAAAACACTTTCAAAAAACTAAATAATATTACCTAATTAATCATGGCAGTAAAATTCTATCAAAACGAGAACCAAGTGCCACTTGAAATAATCCCCGTTTGTTATTAGAAAATATAGCGTAATATGTGTTTATAATTTATATATATTCGTGTTTTGTGCATTTTAACAACAATTAATTATAATAATATGCAATATCGCCAATAAATCACTATCTTTGCATCATGGAAATCAGACAAGCAACAATCAACGATGCACTTTTTGTAGCAAAGTGCGTGAGTATGGCTCTTCACACCAATATATCTGCCGAAGAGCTCAATCTTTTTGCCGAGGTATGCCGTCTCGACAATGTGCTCTACTCCTACCGCAATGCCATCATTGCCGAAATCGACAATGTGCCAGCCGGACTCTGTCTTGCCTACGATGGCAACAACTATCATGAGATTCGTGTGCGCACCTTCTCGCATTTCCCTGAATTTGCAAAGAAGATGGACTTCCAGAATTTCGAAGATGAGACACGCGAAGGTGAGTTTTACATCGACTCACTTGCCGTCTTGCCCGAATTCCGTCGCCGAGGCATTGCCCAGGAACTGATGAAAGCTCAGATCAAAAGAGGCAGAGAAATGGGCTTGCCCGTAGCCACTCTGTTGGTCGATCCAGAGAATCCAAATGCACAGAAGCTCTATTACAACCTCGGTTTCAAGTATTCAGAGGACATATATGCCTTCGGTCAGATTTTCTGGAAATTGAGCATGCCGACTACGACCTGAAATAATCTCAGAAAATGAAAGACAAGGGTATGTAAATATGCAGGAAATTACCATTATTTCTTGCATATTTATATGCCAATATTATTAAAATCTGTATTATTGTTACGATATGTATATCTTTTTGAAGATATTTTGTATGATTCTGTCCATAAGATGATTATTATCTGTATATTTGTGACTTGTAAATAATCGATAAATGTCATCAATATGTTCAATTCTATCGTTAGGTTTTCCATAAAGCAGAAGCTCTTTGTCTTTCTGACTACATTGGCTCTGCTGATAGGCGGTATCTATTCGATGGTTACCTTGCCTATCGATGCTGTGCCTGATATCACCAACAATCAGGTGCAGATAGTGACCGTATCACCGACACTGGCACCTCAAGAGGTCGAACAGCTCATCACCATGCCTGTCGAGATTGCCATGAGCAATATCATGAACGTCACTGAGATACGTTCGGTATCGCGCTTCGGACTCTCGCTTGTGACCGTTGTGTTCAAGGAAGACGTGCCGACGTTGCAGACCCGACAGCTCATCAACGAGCAGATTCAGACCGTGGCAGGTGAGATACCCCAGGAACTTGGCACGCCCGAGCTTATGCCTATCACGACAGGCTTGGGCGAGATCTATCAGTATGTGCTGAAGGTCGATGAGCAACACCGCAAGGACTATGATGCAATGGAACTGCGCACCATTCAAGACTGGATTGTGAAGCGCCAGCTCTCAGGTATTCCTGGAATCGTCGAGATCAACAGCTTCGGTGGCTATATGAAGCAATATGAGATAGCCATTGACCCCGATGTGCTTTCAGCTCTTCAGCTTACCATCTCCGATGTGTTTGACGCACTTGAGAAAAACAATCAGAACACAGGCGGCAGCTATATTGAAAAGGGCAGCAAGGCCTATTATATCCGTTCGGAAGGCATGATAGCTCAAATCAAGGATATTGAGAATATTGTTGTTGCCAACCGAGGCGGCATGCCTGTGCACATTAGCGACATAGGTCGTGTGGTCTTTGGCTCACCAAAGCGTTTCGGTGCCATGACCATGGATGGCGATGGCGAGTGCGTGGGCGGTATCGCCATGATGCTCAAGGGTGCCAATGCCAATGTTGTCACCCAGGAACTGGAAGCGCGTGTGGCAAAGGTGCAGAAAATGCTGCCTGAAGGTGTAAGCATTGAGCCATATCTCAATCGTTCTGAACTTGTCAACCGAAATATATCGACTGTCATATACAACCTTATCGAAGGTGCGCTGATCGTTTTCCTTGTTCTCATCATTTTCCTCGGCAACGTGCGTGCAGGCATGATTGTGGCTTCGGTCATCCCTCTCGCCATGCTCTTTGGCTTCATCATGATGCGTATCTTCGGCGTTTCAGCCAACCTCATGAGCCTTGGTGCAATCGACTTTGGCATTGTAGTCGATGGTTCAATAGTCATACTTGAAGGCATTCTGGCACATCTCTTCTCTAAACGACTGGCAGGCAAGACACTGACAAGCGAAGAAATGGAGAAGGAAGTTGAAATAGGAGCATCGCATGTAGTGAAAAGCTCGGCCTTTGCCGTTCTCATCATCCTCATCGTGTTCTTCCCAATTCTGACGCTTACTGGCATCGAAGGCAAGTACTTCACTCCTATGGCCAAAACACTCGTGTTCTGTATCATCGGTGCGCTAATACTCTCTCTAACCTACGTGCCAATGATGGCTGTCCTCTTCCTGAAGAGACATATTGACCCACGTCCTACACTTGCAGACCGGTTCTTCACTTGGCTCAACAATAAATATTATAAAATACTGCACGTGTGCATGCACAATGTGTGGAAGACCATTGGCATTGCCTTTGCCATGCTTGCAGCTTCGATTTTGCTCTTCACCCGACTTGGGGCAGAGTTTATCCCAACACTCGATGAAGGGGACTTTGCGATGCAGATGACGCTTCCTGCGGGCAGCTCTCTCTCTCAGAGCATCGAAATCTCGCTCAAAGCCGAGAAGGTGCTCAAGGAGAAATTCCCCGAGATAAAGCATGTAGTGGCAAAGATAGGCACTGCCGAAGTCCCAACCGATCCTATGTCGGTCGAAGATGCTGATGTGATGATTGTGATGAAACCGTTCAAGGAATGGACTTCGGCCTCTTCGCGAGCAGAGATGGTCGAGAAGATGAAGGAAGCTCTGGAAGTGGTTGAAGGAGCTGAGTTCAACTTCAGTCAGCCTATCCAGCTTCGTTTCAACGAGCTGATGACTGGAGCAAAGGCCGACATTGCTATAAAGCTATATGGCGAGGATATGGAAGAACTGTATGCAAAAGCAAAAGAGGCTTCGGCATACGTCCAGAAGGTTCATGGTGCCGATGATGTGATAGTGGAACAGGCGATGGGTCTGCCTCAGCTTGTGGTACATTTCGACCGTAACAAGCTCGCCCGCTATGGCATAGATATCAAAGAACTCAACGACATCATTCGAACGGCCTATGCAGGCGAGACTGCTGGTGTGGTATTCGAAAACGAACGACGTTTCGATCTTGTGGTTCGTCTTGATAAAGAGAAGATTAGCGACCTGGATCTAAATCGTCTGTTCGTGCGTGCTTCCGATGGACTTCAGATACCTGTTAGTGAAGTGGCAACAATCGACCTTGTGAATGGTCCTCTCCAGATCAACCGTGATGCTACAAAGCGTCGTATTGTGATTGGTGTCAATGTGCGCGATGCCGACATACAGAAGGTTGTTGAGGAGATTCAGACAGTTCTCGACCAGAACATCAAGCTCAAACCTGGATATTACTTTGAGTACGGTGGTCAGTTCAAGAACCTGCAAAACGCCATTCGCACTCTCCTCATAGTGATTCCGATTGCCTTGGCTCTCATTTTCCTCTTGTTGTTCTTTGCCTTTCGTAGCGTAAGGTACTCGCTCGTGGTATTTTCAACCGTTCCTCTGTCGCTCATCGGAGGTATAGTAGCACTGTGGCTTCGAGACCTGCCATTCAGCATTTCGGCAGGCGTGGGCTTCATTGCCCTCTTCGGTGTGGCTGTACTCAATGGTATCCTCATGATCAACCATTTCAACGACATTCGCTATAGCAAGAAGCCACATACCCATTACAGTCTCTGCACCGATAGGATTATCCTTGGTGGGTGCAGTCATCTGCTTCGTCCGGTATTCCTCACGGGTCTAGTAGCATCATTGGGCTTTGTGCCAATGGCAATTGCCACATCAGCCGGTGCTGAAGTTCAACGTCCGCTTGCCACGGTCGTGATTGGCGGCTTGATAGTATCGACCTTGCTGACACTGGTAATCATCCCTGCTTTCTATCGCATCGTCAATGGGTTCCCTGTGGCTTTGCGCCAGATGAAACGTATCAAGAAACAATCAGCCAGATGATAGTGTCCAACAAGATGACCATTCTCAATAATTAGACAACAAGATAATTTGGAAACAACATTCAGTCAATATGAAGACATTTTTAATTATTGCAGTAGCAATGCTACTTGCTGGCTGCTCGGAAAAGAAAGCAGCCTTGAACAACGACACAGCTGATCAGGCTGTATTGCCAGAGACAAAGATTTCGGAAGATAATGCCGATAGTATAGATGCTGTAATCAACGCTTCTGACGTTGCCAATAACCGCACATTCAATGGTATCATCATGGTGTCTCCACAGCAGAAAGCCACACTCTCGCTCACAATGGGCGGAAGGATACATAGTCTTTCGATCATGCCAGGACAGCATGTAAAAAAAGATCAGGTAGTCGCAACAATCGACAATCCTGACTTCATCGAACTGCAGCACACCTATCTTGAGGCTATGGCTCAGGTTGACTATCTCGAACAGGAATACAAGCGGCAGAACTCGCTGGGTGACATCGATGTGGCTTCGAAGAAGAAGGTACAGCTTGCCAAGTCGGAATATCTGGCTATGAAGAGCCATCTTGAGGCTGCCATGGCTCGCCTGCAAACTCTCGGTGTGAGTCTCGACAAGGTGCTCAACGAAGGCATCATGACCTATCTGCCAGTCACAGCACCATTCACAGGCTATGCAACCAACATCAACGTCAATGTAGGTACTTATCTCGAACCTGGTCAGCCAGTATGCGACATAATCGACAAGTCGAAGCCTCTACTACAACTAACTGTCTATGAAAAAGATCTTTCACTTATGCAAGAGGGACGCAAGATACTGTTCTGGGTAAATGGCATGGGCAGTAATGATTTCGAGGCAGAGATAGTCGCCATTGACCAGTCGATCGACAGCAGGGACTACTCAATAAAGGTGTATGCACAGGTTAAGAATGAAAGAGAGGAGTTCCGCCCTGGCATGTACGTAAGAGCAAAACTAGTCGAAGAAAACTGATAGGTTCTCGCTTTTTTTTGGGATAATATTTGGATGTTATCCCGAAATAGACTATCTTTGCGCAGATAAAATTATCTATGCATAGATAATTGTAAACAAATTCGCAGAGAAAAAGGAACTTTATTTGACAATAATGGCAAATATATTACTTATTGAGACCTCTACAAAGGCTTGTTCGGTGTCTCTTTGCAAGGATTTCAATATTGAATTTCACGAGGAAGAATATGATGGTCCTAACCATGCATCGAGCCTTGGTCTGTTTGTTGAGCGCGTCATGGAACACGCTCGTCAGAACGACATGATGCCAGATGCTATTGCCGTGAGCGAAGGCCCTGGTTCATATACAGGCTTGCGCATCGGTGTATCAGAGGCAAAAGGACTTGCCTTCGGACTCCAAGTGCCGCTGATTGCCGTGAGCACGCTCAAGACGATGTGCTGTCATGTGATGTTCGGCATAGACATGCCCGACGACGGTTACTACTGCCCTATGATCGATGCACGACGGATGGAGGTCTATACTGCATTGTACAATCAGGCATTGCAGGAGGTCAAGCCTGTTCGCTCTGAGGTCATTACAGAAGATTTCCTGCGCGAGGAGCTCGACTCGCATCCAATCTATTTCTTTGGTGACGGAAGTGAGAAATGTGCCGACATAATCAAGCATCCAAATGCACATTTTATCAAAGATGTGCGTGCAATGGCTTCAGACATGATGGCTCTTGCTATTCAGGCTTACAACCGCCAGGAGTTTGTCGATGTGGCTTACTTCACTCCTTTCTACCTCAAGGACTTTATTGCCAAGCTCCCCAAAAATCCATTTGAAGAACTTTCCGAAAAAATCAAATAATTGCAATATATGAGCATCCAGAAATATAACACTACACTCTCGAGTATCAAGATGCCTGAATATGGCCGCAATGTCGAGGATATGATAAAATACTGTGCAAGTATTCCTGATAGGGATAAACGTACTCATTATGCCCGTGGCATTGTGCAATGCATGGCACGTGTGAAGAATATCGAAAAGCCAACAGAAGATATGGTAAGAGTGTTCTGGGATCATGTGGCATTGATGTCAAACTTTGAGCTCGACATCGACTATCCTTATGAAATCATCAAGAAAGATAGCATTGAATCAAAGCCAACGACATTGTTGCCTCGTATGTCCCATATCAAATTCCGGCAGTATGGACTTGTCGTTGAACGTCTGATTAAGGAAGCTTGCGCTATGGAGGACGAAGAGAAACGCCTTAGACTGTTTGAATTATGTGCAAACCACATGAAGCTGCAATTCCATTTGGCTAATCCTTCAGCCGACGAAGATGACAATAAGATCATCCACGATCTTGTGGAATATGTCGGACCTCAATATGCCAAAGAGTGCTACAATGTTTTTTTATATTCGTTGACCGAACTGAAAGAAAACAACCAATATGACCCTTCATCGATGCATGTAACTCCGTCGAAGAAGAAAAAGAAGAAAAAGAAAAAGAAATAAAAAATATGTCCTGCGAATATCGTTATTCAGCAGGACATTTTGTTTATTCGAATGTCGGCATTCCGTAGTCTTTGCTGACTTGGTTGTATTTCTTAATGAGCTCCTGCGGATTCGGACAATCAGCTTTCATGAATTGCTTATAGAGAACGTTGCGTATTCCATTAGCAATAGTCTTGTCGCTACGGTCGGTATCTGCCTCATAGGCTTTTAAGTAATAATTAACAGCCTTGAGATAATAAGGCATAGAGAGTTCCTCGGCTATAGTGTATTGGCGTTTGTCAAAATATGCAGTTTCAATCACATTGCCTTTGTTATACCACACACGTCCAAGATTGGAATTGATATCGACGTTTGTAGAATCGAGAGAATAAGCCTTTTCGAGATACTTGAGAGCCTCGTCGCTATTACCTTGCAGTTCGACGAGAGTGCCTTTTAGCGAGAGGTTTATAGGGTTCTCGGGATCTGCCTTGAGCAGCGCATCAATTACGAGCGATGCCGCATCGTAGTCTTTGTTCTCAAGCGAGATGTTCATTAGGTTCTGTGCAAACCAAGGGTCTTTAGGCAAGAGCTTGGCTCCTTCTATCAATGTATTCTCATAAAGAGTCTGTTCTCCAATGATGAGATACTGACGTGCCAACTCCTGAAAGACAAAGTTTGTCTCATAACCTAAATATCGCATGTCTTTCAATTCTTCAATCGCTGTTTCGTGGTCTTCGGCAAGCACTGAAGTCAGAGCACGGAAATATTTGGCATGGTTGACAATCGAATCAGTACTCAGTATAATCAGTTCTCCACGGAAGCGGTCGTTATAGGCAGCAGCATCTTTAACCAGCTGTGATTCGAGAGCTGTAATATAGAGATCCCAGCAAGCGTGTGACTGCTTCCAGTCTTTCTCTTCATAAGCATAAGCGGCATTGACGCGCAATCCACCAGTAGCCGTAAACAAAGGCCATGCCTTTTTTAGTATTGTATTCTTGACCTTTGAGTTAGCTTTTGGATTTGATTCATCACAGAGAAGGTCATAAGCCTGACTATACATCATGAATGCCTTGTAAGAAGATGTGTAAAGAGTCTTATTGTCAATCTTCTCTTTAATGGCAGGTTTATTACGTTCTGTATTGTAACAAAGATACTCTACATCGGCTTCTGCCAACAAGACATTTGCCTTATTTTCTGAGAAAAGCGGATTATTCTTTGCTTTGTCAATCTGGGCGCGTGCACTGGAAAATTTACTTTTTACAGCATCGCCTTTAGTTGCCTGAGTACCCTCTGTCGCAATGGTTCGGGCTTCTTTCAGACATTTCATCAATTCTTTTCTCGCAGCTTTCACGTCTATTACAGTCGAGTCGGCTGTTTGTGCATTGGCAGTTGCCGAATAAAGAGTAATAATCAGTGATAGTATTGAAAAAAAACTTCTCATTTTTATTATTAATATGAATAATATCTGTTTACTTCTCTGGCATGAGCACATGTCCCAATGTTGCCATCAGTTTATCAATCTCAATTGGTTTGCCAAGATGTCCATTCATGCCTGCCTTGATAGCATTCTTGCGGTCTTCTTCAAAAGCATTGGCTGTTAATGCTATGATAGGAATCTTTGACCTTGTCTTGTCTTTCAGGCTACGAATGGCTCGTGTTGCCTCATATCCGTTCATCTCAGGCATTTGGATATCCATGAGGATAACGTCATAATAACCAGCTTCTGCATCTATCAGCTTCTGAACACAGACCTTTCCGTTGTCTGCTCGTTCGACTTTGAATCCTACAGCCGACAGAATTTCAATGGCTATTTCGGCATTCAGTTCATTATCTTCTGCCAGCAATATACGGCATCCATCAAAGTTGTATTCTTTGTTTTCTTCTTTTTGCTTTTCTTCGAGCAATTGCTTATCGTCGGCTATCTGATGATCGATAGTGATTTTGAAGGTAGTGCCTTTGCCGAGTTCACTTTCAACCGTGATAGTTCCTTCAAGCATATCGATAAGCTTCTTGACGATTGCCATGCCGAGACCTGTGCCATTGATCTTGTTCTCTGTGAATGTGCTCTCACGTGTGAAATCGTCGAAAATGGTTGGAAGATACTCTTTCGACATACCTATGCCTGTATCGCTGACAACAGCTACAAAACGAGTATAACCATCTATGTCGCATGGTTCTTCCGACACCGACATTCTGACCTCACCTCCGCTATGTGTATATTTATATGCGTTGGAAAGAATGTTTAGATATATCTCGTTGAGTTTTATCTGATCACAATAGACGGCTTTGGTAGTAACAGTGTTGCTATATATGAATTTGATGCCTTTCTTTGCAAAGAGATCTGCATAGAGTATCTTGAGGTCTTTCAATATCTCATGACTGAGCACAGGTGAGTTGTTGACCTCTACCTTGCCGCTTTCAATGCGTGCCAATTCGAGCACATTATTGATGAGTCCAAGAAGGAATCGGCTCGAAGAAGCTATTTTTTGTATATAATTGGCACATTTCTCTGTATTGCCAATATTGTCCTGAATCAGCTTGGTGTAACCCATGATGGCATTCATTGGCGTACGAATATCATGCGACATACTGAACAGGAAGCGTGTTTTGGCTTGGTTTGCCGATTGGGCTCTCTTGTGTTCTTTTATGCTTCGCTGCCACAACAGGATGATGATGGCAAAGATAATGAGAATAAAGGCTGCCGAAATCTTGTAATGTTCTTTCAGGAACTGCTTCAAAGTGACGTTGCGACGCACATCGGAATACTTGGCGAGCGAAGAATTAAGCTGCGCCTTGGTCCAAGTGTGAGCAAAATGGTTGACAATCAGATATAGGTCGGGATTGTTCTTGCTGACAGCGAATGTAAGTTCAATGTCAGTACCTGTAGCTACTGCCTTCAGGTCAAGATCGTTGATGCGGTCGTCGAGCACACTCAGACGGTAGTTACTGATGAGCAAGAGGTCGGCCTTTTCTTCTGCAACACCTTTCAGGCAAGCATCTGTCGATGGGAAGTGAACAAATGTCCAATTCGGATAGTGTTCCTGAATCAGCGATATGTAATTAGGGTTTTCGGCATTGATAGCAGCTCGCACATAACCTTCTGAATGGAAATTGTCGGCCTTGCGCATAACTGCCAACTCTGACGAGAATACAAAGTCGTCGGTGATGAGCAACTTGTGCTTTTCGGCTTCATAGTTCGAGATACCTACAGGGAATGCTGCATCGGCTGTTCCTTCCTGGACAGCTTGTATTGCGTCGTTGATTGTAGGATATGGAACTGCTTCGATGTTGATGCCAAGATGAGCAAACGACTGATTGATGTTGTCGATGAAGTCGCTAATGAGACCTGTAGGCTTTCCTGTCTCTGGGTTGGTGCCAGAGTAAGGCAAGTAATTGTCGCGATAACCAATGCGAATCGTACCTTGTTGCTTCAGCCAGTCGATGTCTTCCACAGGAAGAGTCTTGAACAGATCATCAGACTTAAGGTATTTCTCGTGCAGTGTCTTGTTGAAATAGATATTCTGCGACACTATCTTAGTCATCGAGATGTCAAGTTCGTTCAAAAGATCTGGTCTATTCTTGCTGACTGCGAAATACATACCAATGGCGCGAAGATGCTCAACAGGCACAAAATCGCTCATCACCGACGAACACATCGAAGGGAAAGTCACTATGGCATCAACTATGCCTTCGATGAGCAGCTCACACAGATTCTCTTCAGGAATATCATATTCACAGATGGTGATGCTGATATTATTGTTCTTTTCCCATCTTTTCAGTTCCTCCAGTTCTATGCTTCCTTTCTTGACTCCAACGCGCTTTCCGGCAAGCGACATCTTGTTGAAAGCAGTGATATTGTCTTGGCTCGGCTTTGTTATGATATAGAGATTCTCCATACCTAACGGCTGATCCGACAACAACAGGTTCTTCTGGTTGTATTCGGTTTTATGCACTCTCGAAAGGAGGTCAATCTCGCCATTGAGCAGTTTTTGATACAACTCGTCCCATGTGCCTTCTACATATTCATATTCCCACCCTGTATTGGCAGCAAGACGTATCTCGTAGTCATAGGCATAACCCGAACGGCCACCTCTCTGATCGGTATGGTTAAATACCGACTCAAACCATCCCACTCGCACTTTCTTGGCGTGCGAGTTCGCAACCTGTATCAGTGCAGGATGAAAATTAAATATGAGTAGAAGAGCAAAGATTAAGGTCTTCTTGAATTGCTGTCTAATACCAAGCATATATAAATTGTAATTTTTGTTACATTTCTATCTTAACTACATTGCAAAGATAATCAATATTTCAATAAGCCGAACAATTATCTTGCATTTTTTTTACCTATCGGACATTTTATTCGAATATTTATATATTATTATCGCTTAAATCATCTAATATAAGTTGAAAATTGAATAGTTCAGTTTGAAAATAATACAAAAAACAACTCCCACGTTCTGCGTGAACATGGGAGTTTAGCTATATGAAATCACAGAGTGTTTTACTGTGTGCGACGGTTCATCTGCTTTGCAGATGCTGCATTACCTTTTGAGGTCGCAATGTTCTTGCCACCACTGTTTTTACCCTGCTGTGGGCCTTTGCCCTTGTTCATAAAGCTCATCCAACTATTATCTTTCATATTCTTTTTATATTGTTAAATCATTTGAAACGACACCTTTGCTTAGAATGGATTACCAGTCGCAGCATTGACGAAATGAACATAATTATTTAAGAATTCTTTACTATGATCTGTACGCGAAGTCTTCAAAGTATTATATGTCTCTTTAGAACACTTAACGGTCGTGTTCTTTGACGTCTTGGCTGTGCTATAGAATATATAGAGTATATTAGTCGTTGAAGGAATATTGAATTCCGTTCCGAAGTTGATCTCTTCAATGATGGAACAGTTGTCGAATGGGTGGAAGAACTTTATTGCATTGTCACAGCTCCAACCAGAGAGATTGATGCTTTTTGCATTGGTACAACCACAGAAAGTATAATCCATATACTGAAGATCGTCGGTCTTCCAGCCAGAGAGATTAATCGACGTTGCTTTCGAACCATTAAATATCTTGTTCATTGATGTTACAGACGAGAAATCTGCATTGACACACTCGAAATCGCCTGTACCAGCATACTGGAAAGTCTCGAGCAACGAAGTATGATTTGCCAAACCAGGACCAAAGATGACCTTCTTCAACGATGAACAGCCTTCAAATGTCTTGTACATACGATCTGCTGAATTACTATCGAATGTTGACATATCAACCTCTTCAAGTGAGCTACAGTTTAGGAACAATTTTGTAATGCCGTCTCGTGTCAATGATGTCTTGTCGAAATTCATCTTGACCTCCTTGAGAGCAATGCAGTTAGCAAACATGGTATTCATATTCTCCATGAGAGGAATATCCCATGATGACATATCCATGCTCTTGAGAGATTTACATCCGTCGAACATATTGGCCATCTTTGTAACCTTCGAAGTATTGAATCCCTCCATGTGAACCGTCTCAAGTGCAGGACAGTTGCGGAACATACTATTCATACTATTGACCTTCTGCGAATTGAGTTTGCGAAGATCTACTGATTTCAGTGAAGTACAACCATAGAACATTTGCTCGGTTGTTGTCACATTCGAGAAATCAAGACCTGCAAAATCTACATCTTCGAGCGAAGTCATCTCCTTGAACATTGAACTAGCAGAATTGTTAGCGCACTTGATAGCAGGAGCCGAAGTAGTAATGGTCAATGTATTGGTAGCATCATCCCAAATAGCGATTGCCTCTGCTCTGTTGTGACATTTCGCAACATTGTCAGGGAAACTGTTAGGATTAGATGTGTTATACTGATTGTAAGTCTCGTCATTGCTCTTTATGACAATATGCTTGACATCAGCCTTAGTCTTACCAAACTTTGCTGTCAGAGGATTTACGATTTTTGCAGCAAACTCACCACCCGACCACATCTGAGCTCCATTGAAAGTCTGAGTCGCCTGTGACACTGCTATGCTGCACGACACCTTTGAATCTTCAACCGACACAAGTGTTATTGAGCTTGACTTAGCTCCTTCTGCATTGTAGTTGTTGTTGAAGTAGAGCTTTAAGTTTCCATCCGAAATATGATAATCATAAACGCCACTTGACTTGCCGCAGAACACGTCATAGTCGCAGTTGGCAGTGACTGGAATCACCACCTCACCACCTTCAGCACTTACGTTGATGCTGTTGTTCTTGACCGAAATCGAAGGAGTTGGCTTAGAACCAGCAGAAGTGTTAGGCGCTGCCGCATTGTTGCGACGGTCATAGTAGATTACATCGTCTAAAGCATAGTGCAAATACCAGTCGGTATATTGTGCTACTCCCGATCCGCTATTCTTCCATTTGTTGAAATGCTTGAAAGCCTTCTCAATCTTAACATTTTCTTTTGGATGAGGAGTATAGCCTGTGAATCTCAAAGCCCAGACATCGTTGCTTTTGACTTTGAAATCATGACCTTCATTAGCTGCAAAACGAGTGGACAGATAACCTCTCTCGTGAATCTCTACATTTGTATTGGTGTTTATGATGAAGAAATTGATGTCCTTGTCATCAATATTGAGCTTCGAAGAGTTGTTGTCATCCAGATATCTTTCGAGGTGGATGGTCACACATGGGAGTTCTGCCTCATCTACAATCTGCATTACGTTGTAGAAGCCTGTGCCATCGTTAAGTTCGCGGCAACCATCGACAACGAATACAGGAGTACCAGAATCGTCTTCATCAGAAAGACATCTTACCGAAAGTGGGTTCTTGCCCTCACTCTTAGTATATTCGACAATATTGATATCTCTTGCAAAGTCAACTCCAAGAAGCTCAATACCTGGTATGTATGGGAATGTGCCTCCCAAGGCGCGAAGCTGCAATGTGATATCTAATACCTCTACATAAGTACCCTTCCTATAAGCAGTGTAATATCCGAGCACGAGGTCGTTCATGTCGTAGTCGCCCACTGTAGGATAGTTGTCCTCAAACATGAGTGTACCGAACTCCTGGCTGCTTGGGCTGATCTTGTAGATGTCGGAAGTAGAAGCTGTGAGAGTGGCAGCATCAAGAAGGTTTATCGCAACATTGGCACGTGTTGTCACCTTGTTGTAGATGAGATCAATCGTCTTTACGACCTTCTCGCCATCTTCATTGACGTATGACAGATAGAGATACTTCTCGCCTATCCCTCGTGTGAGATGGATGGTGGTAGTTTCCTCAGCATTGAGGACCTGCGAGCAAACCAAGTTCTTGCAAGCCTTGTCTTCATAAATATAGACCTTGGTATCGACAGGGCTGGTAAGGGTAATGTCGGCACTCTTGGTAGTTTGCCATTCAAATTCGGTTGAGATGTGTTCGCCATCTTCAACATCCTGAAGATACGGAGGGACAAAATCCTCACAAGCAGAAAGCATCGCCACTGCCACGACCATCATTGCGAACCATTGTACTGATTTGCCTTTGAAAATCTTGTTGTCAATATTCATATTATTCATCGTTTTTGTAAATCCACTGTTTTATAGGCACAAAGATAATAAAAAAATAACATTTTTTATTTATTTTTATCCATTATTCGCCTATTTATATTTTATTTTTCCGCAAAATAATGCTATACAACAGAAAATTGCAAAGTTTAGTTATATGTTGACAGTCAAAATCTCGTTGATGTCCGACAGATAGTTGCCACTCTTGTTTTATCTGCCAGGTCGGAAAGCTCCAAGGCCTTGCGGCGTTTCTCGTCGCTATCTATCATGCACACCGAACGATAGCCTTTGTATTTCTTGGCAAACTTACTGCTCACCTTCTCAAATGCTATCTTTGTGCTCGTCAAGACCGTAAACGATTCTCATATGCCATAATTTAAAGGTTAAAAAATTAAAGCTCAAATATACAAAATTGTGACGAAAGAGCGCGGAAAAAAATGAGAAAATCGTTTTGGTCTTGACTTTTTCTTGCTAATTGTATTATTTTGTGAAGTTAATTCCCGTTTTTTATCTCGAATGGCTTATTAATTCATAATTTTTATATAAATTTGCAAAAAATAAAAAGTTAGAACTATGTGCAACGATGACGACGAGATGCTTTATCGCGAGATGAACGAAGAAGATGACTTCTATATGGGCGATAAAGAAGACGATTAAGGTGTGAAGGCGCTTCACACTTTCACACATCAGAACGTCCAGTGCATCGTGACCTGAACGCCGTGTTTCTTCACATTCTCGTGGCTGTGGTAGTTGATGCGGTGGACATAATCGACGCGGATGCACTTGAGGATATTCTCGATGCCGAGAGCATATTCCATATATGGCTGATTGCCCATCTTGTAGGTGACACCATCGCCAGGGAACTTGAAGAGGTCGGGATTCAGCGGTGTGCCGTCGGCAGTTACAGCCGTTGGGTCATTCTTGCGCGAGATGTCGCCAATGATGCCACGGAAACTCGCCACCTCACGCCACTTGAGTCGCTTGAAGAGCGGAATGCTGTTGAACACCCAGCCATTGAGGAAATAGACCAAATCCCACGAGGCATAGCGGTCGTTGACAAACTCCATGGCATTCATCAGGGCAAACGACTCCTTCTGGATGGTGTACGAGAGGTTGGCATTGGGGATGCAGAGCATGGTGAATGGCGACTGTGTCCAGAGCTTGCCAGCCATGAGATTGACATCGACATAGCCGAAGGCACTGAGCCAAATGCGCTGGGTGTATTTGAAGTCGGTGCGCTGATAGTCGAAGTCAGAACCGAGCACACCCGACTTGGCTGCAGTATGCGTCAAGACAAACACAGGATGCTGATGGTTGATAGGCGAACGGCTGGTGCGCGACTGGATGAATGTCTCGTGAGGCGCATAGCGCAGGGTGAGAGTGGCAGAAGTCATGTCGTAATGAGGCACAGCCGAGCCATCGCCCACACGATTGAAAGCAGTGAAGCGAGTAGCATATTCGCGCTTGTGGTTGAGCGATAGCTTGTAGCTGAAACCAGACCAGAACTCGTTGGTGAGCAAGAGTTCAGCCTCGCGCAGATAGGTGATTTGCTCATCGCCATTGCGCTTCATCGAAAGCATGAAGTTGTCTTTGCCAGTGGTTGGGTCCTGACCGAGGAGATGAGTGTCGTAGCCATACGACAGCTTGAGGCTGCGAACCGGGAACTCGTTGGCGTGCATCTTCTTCTCGCGGAACGAATACTCGACCGAACCATTGTATTTCCACTCATTATCCTTGGTACCATAGGCGGCATAGCCCATGAAGAAGAGCTGCTTGTTGAACCTCGCTGTCGAGATGCCTCCGCCACGCAGGCGGATACCCTCGAACGAGTTGTAGCTCACCGAAGCATTGAGCGGACCATAGAGCCACTTGTTCTCTTCGTAAGGCTTGTTGCCCAATGGCACATATCCCTTGAAGAGCATGGTCAAGATCTTCTCTCCATAGTAGAAAAGTTTGACCTGACGCATCTGAGCGAGCATCGACTCGACGGTCTTATCTTTGTTGTACTCAACGCCATAGCGATGAAAATCCCAGTATGCCTCGTCGCGATTGTTGATTTCGGGCGAGTCGAACGAAGGTCCCCATCGGTTGAAGACAGAGGTGTCGGTAGGCTGCTCGAAAGAGAAGCTATTATAGGTACACACGCGACGTGCGTAGAGTCCTATGGTATTGTCAGTGACATTGACCTCGCTGTCGAAAGCCATCTGACGAGTGACGCGTGTGGTGTCGAGACGAGCCACGCCATCGACCATAGTGGTGTCGATCATGCGTTCGTTGTCGATCACGATGCGCATGTTCTTGACGAAGTTGAGATTGATATCGGGCGGAATGTTCATCTCTGCCCTCTTGACATAGTATGTGCTGTCGGTCGAGACATAGAGATGGCCGACAAAGCCCATTGACTCGGCAACCAACGGCGCGAAGCCGAGGTCGATATATCGGTTTCCATCGTCGAGCTTCAGCGTGTCGAGGATGTAGAACTTATAGAAAGCCGGAGCGAACGATGAAAGCGGGCTGACGAACTTGTTGGTGAAGATGAAGACATTGTTGTCGGTGATGTCGATCTCGGGGAAGATTTCGGTCTTGACAGCCTGCACGATACCATCTGGCATCATGTCTTCGACACCTGCCGAGCGGAAAGCCTCGACAATAGTCTTCTTGGTATTTGGCGACTTGCGGAAATAGTGGGTCTCGATCTTCTCCTGCGACGAGATTGGCAGCACGGGCGAACCCGATAGCGAGGCGGTGTCGATGTAGTGCTCGATGAAGTCGAAACGCTTCTTCATTGCCTTGATGCGCCCCTCGTCGAAGTTGTTGAACGAATATGTCATCTTGTCATATCGCTCGCACGTGCCGTAGTCGTGCTGGTAGATTGAGTGGTCGTCTTTATGTTCGATAGCCTTCTTGGCAAGCGCCACCGACGGATTGTCGCGACGGCGATAACGCTCGCGCTTAGGCTTGACCACCACCTCAGAGAGCTGACGGTCGGCCGAAAGGAGCTGAATCTTCATCTGACGCATCTTGCCCGAAGCCTTGATGGTCTTGCTGTTGTAGCCCACACAAGAGAAGATGATCTCGGCACCAGGCTTCACGGTGATCGAGAACTGTCCCTCGGTGTCGGTGATTGTGCCATTGGTAGTACCCTTCTCCTGGATGGTGATAAACTCCATGCGTTCGTTGGTGAGACTATCGACAACAAAGCCTGTCACAGTCATACGACTCTGAGCAGACAGGTTGAAAAAAGATGACAACACCAAAAATAACGCCAAAATGTAAAAAGTCTTATTTCTCATATCCATGGTGCAAAGATAATCATTTTTATCGGCAACTATGGATTGGAGTTGACATATATTATACAAAATCCGTTTTTTTCTCAATGAAAAATATATAAATATTATCCCAATATTGCTATTGAATAAAAAATTCACTAAATTTGCGCAATTATAGTGACATTTTAGGTATTTTGAACTAATACAATAATGGCGAAGAATTATCTTTTTGAATCACCTATAAAGATCAGAGTCTTTGAGTGCGACATGCAGGGCGTGGTCAACAATGCCTATTACCATAACCTGCTTGAAGAGACACGCATCGACTTTCTGGAAAGCATTGGCATTGATGTACGCAATCTATATTCCAACCACGGCATAGATCTTATTGTCTATCAGGCTTCAATACAATACCGCTCTCCTATCGTCCCCGGCGAGACAGTGCGCTCGTGTCTGAATATGCGTCGCGAGAACGCCCGATTTGTGTTCTTGCAGGATTTCCGTCGCAAAGAGACTGGCGAGCTTTGTCTGAAGGCTCGCGTAGACATCGTAGTGGTGAGAAACGGCCGTCCTACCAATGGCAATGCCTTTGCAGAGATGCTCGAGGGCAAGATCACCTACCACAACTCGCGGCACAAGACACCATTCTCGCCAAATCTCAACAACGGCAATCTCGACAACATACTCTTCAACTACGAAATGAAGGTGCGCGACTATGAGTGCAACCGCTACGGTTCGGCTACCAACACCTTCGTGCAGCACTATCTTGAGATTACGCGACTGGAGTTCATGGAGTCGGTGGGCGAAAGCTTCCGCCTGTGGCACGAGAAAGGAGTAGATATGATGGTGTCGCGCATCGACCTCAAGTTCATCCACCCGATGATGTCGAGCGAGAAGTTCTGCTCGATGATGAACGTCAAACAGGTAGGGCCACGAGCCATCTTCACTCAGGAGATTCGTCGCAAGGAAGACAACCTATTGTGTGTCAAGGCGATATGTGAGATTGTAGCCATTGTCAACGGACAGCTCGATATGGGTTCGGTATTCGAGGATTTCATGCAGAACCAAGTGCCTGCTTGGCTCGAAACATATAGACAAAAAAAGGTATGACAACAGAAGAACAATACAAGAAACTGAAGGTGACCCCTGGGACGTATGTGCCAAACACTGGTATCGAATATCCAGAAGACCCTTCAATACGCATGGTGCGTCCGACTAAGTTCACCCATCCGTTTGTGATGGACGAGAACTATCCATACTACGAAGACAATTTCCACTACTGGCTCAACTACGTACTCGACTATGCCAAGTTCTGGTTTCTCGTTCACCCATTGCTCAGAATCATCTACGGACTGAAAGTGGAACGCAACGACATCATGAAGCGATATAAGAAAGAGTTCAAGAACGGAGCTATCACCATCTGCAACCACTGCTTCCGCTGGGATGTGCCTTCGGTCATTGCAGCCACACGCAAACACTTCTGGATTCCGATGATCGGCGAGAATATGATGACCGACGACTACTGGCACATGAAGTACATTGGCGGCATACCTGTGCCTTCGACCATGGCAGCGATGAAGAAATACAACGAGGCGTTCGACAAACATCACGAACTAGGACACTGGTTCCACGTCTTCCCTGAGGGTATCAACTGGAAGTGGTACAAGCCGCTCAAGCCATTCTACAAGGGCGCATTCTCGATGGCCTACAAATACAACATGCCATTGCTTCCACTCTACATCAACTATCGCCCACGCACAGGCATCTACAAGCTGTTTGGCAAGAAAGACGAGCCGCTGCTGACCATCTCAATTGGCGAACCAATCTTCCCTGATACGACAAAGCCACGCAAGGTCGAAGTGGATCGACTGCGTGACATTGCCTTCGAACAAATGCTCAAGATGGCTGGCATCGTAGAGAACGTCTGGCCATGTAAGCCAGAGAAAGACGCATAAGCGTGATTATTTCTCCCTGACTTTCATCGGCTTGCGTTCATTCTGATTGATCAAGTCGGCAGCACGCACATTGTCGAATGCCACAGACTCGGTGATGAAGTCAGGCACGTTATAAGACATATACAGGTTGCGATAGTGACGCTTTGGGTTGCGCTGAGGCAACATGAAAGCCTTCGACTCGTTGCCCTGCTCGTCGATATGACAAAAATATGGACGATTGAACAAACCATCGTCACGACGCGAACTTATCACCATCCAGCGCGAGTTACTGCTCCAGTTGTGAAAACTGTCGGTATCCGCGCTGTTTGCATTTGTCATCGGTCGGTGCTCTCCTGTCGAGAGATTCATCATCCAAAGGTCGGCCTCGTGATGCCAGATGCTGAACTGACCATAATCAGCGAGAGTATAAACCAAGAAACGTCCATCGTAGCTCGGACGAGGGAAAGTGACCGACCCTGGCAGAGTGTCGTTGCACATTGAACAGTC
The DNA here is from genome assembly GCA_016293065.1 of Bacteroidales bacterium. Lineage (GTDB taxonomy): Bacteria > Bacteroidota > Bacteroidia > Bacteroidales > UBA3663 > Liminaster. The sequence goes on along the minus strand of JAEDEY010000009.1, from coordinate 12,236 downwards.
GATAATGGTGTCGATGCATGAGCCGAAATCACCCTTCTCGGCATCAAACGACACCGAACACAGGCTGTAATGCACCTTCTTAAGTTCCATGCTACCCTCGGGCAATGCCTTTGCTGCACAGAAATACAGTGTCTTGCCATCGGCCGCAAATACAGGGAAAGTCTCATACACAGAGTCCTGTTTCAGCAATGGCGTGATCAGCAACTCATTGTTAGCTATGTCATAGACCTGCAGGTCGGATGCCGCATCAAACACCTCCACCCTATTCTCATGACGGATATGGAACACCTGACGGGTGGTGTTGGTCGAATAGGCGATATACTTGCCCGACGGATGCCAATAGGGATAGACACAGAGTCCGAGAGTCTGCGAAGTGGCTGTATTGTAAGCCGTCATCTGCCCCTTCATTCGCAGGATAGTTGCGCCATGAGCTCCACGAATATGCAGACTCAGGTCGCGAGGATTGGCACGATTGAAGCTATGGCAGTTGACACAACCATCGAACTCGGTGTTGACGATGAGTGGACGTTCGTCGAACGTAGAGAGGTCGCGCTCGTAAATACCCATTTTGCTCCACACCTCATAACCAGGTTCAATCAGTCTGTAAGCCAATCCGTAGTCGATGCTGTCTTGGCTCACATAGATAGCAAACGGCTCGAAACTGTGCCAGCCATCATTGTCTTTTGCCGACACCTTCACCTGAATCTCTTTGCCAGCATTATTAGCCAAGAACTCATGCCAGAGATCAATGTCGAAGTAGGTTGATTCGGCACCTTGTCCATGCAGCTCCCGGCCCTCAGCATCGCTCACCACGGCATCGACCATTGAATAGCGATCGTCAGACATTCCAAAATTGAGCGGAGCGATGTTAACTGGTATCTCCACACCGACATAATCGGGATAAATGTTTGGCAGACAAGCCTCAGACTTGGCATCCTTCACCTTTTCGGTGCAGGCAGTTGCACACATTGCCAGACCTATTGCCAATGTGGCAAACGTCGAGAAAAATAAGATTTTCATTTTTGTATATTTGTGAAATAATAATACCAATATGTATTGCCAAACTGCTCTTTCAGTTTGTCGTAGTTGACTGGTTGACTCTGGATAGCAGCCGCAAATCGGTTGAACTGACTGGCGATATCGTGTCGCACACCATTGGGCAATCCCTCTGAGGCATTGTGCTCGCGTGCCCACCACAGCATGATAGCCTGCTGATAAATGGTCGGCACCACGGGATAGTTGATGTCGGAGTTGAGTCCGATGCACTGCACAAACATTTCGAGGTTGCAGGTGAGCAGATTGGCAGCCTCAAGATATTCGAATGCCAGACGATTGTGCCTGTTTGACATAAAGAGGCTGCCTAACATCTGAATTATCTCGCGGTCGCTAAAGAAGAAGTCGTCGGTCAACTTGAATTTCCTCAGATAACCATATTCGCGATGTTTGGCAATGGCTGACTCATTGTCGAGGAGTGACATTGTCTCGGTAGCCCATTGGCGGTAATACCACGACTTCTGCAACGAGGCAAGATACTTGCGAGCCACCTCGTAGTTTCCGTTGATGATGTTTGTTTCGGCAAGTCGCTTGTAGCATCGTCCGCTTTTCTGGAAATCGGGAATTGCCTCTTGAGCCTCGAACACAAAACGCTGAGCAGAATTGACCATGCCGATGTAATAGAAGACCTCGGCTGCAGCCATAGGACTGATAGCATCGCTCTGGAATGCCGGAATCAAGCCAGCTATGCCGCTTTGCTGATAGTCGAACATGCGTTCGGTGAGCTTGCCTTTCTGTGCCAATGCAAGATTGAGCACTGTGGTACAGAAGGCGTTATTGGGTGATTGGCGTGAGGCAGTATCGATGATGCGGTCCCATTGATGACATCTAACCATAAAGTCGTAGGCAAGTACCTTCTCTACTTTAGGATTGTACAACTCATGCCATATTAAAAGACATATCAAAAGACCTGCGAAGCCATTGCTTGCAATACGAATAATGGCCTTCGCTTTATCTTTTATCATCATACATATTATTGATGCACAGATAATAGAGAGAGCTGACAGCCATGGCAATGACGGATGAACGACGAGGATTCGGTAATAATGCACGCCGTAGAGCAGTCTATCCATGTCAATTGATACAAGCCTCCTCGCTATCATTGGCTGAATGACAAAGAGTACAACCATCAAGGCGACCGTTATGCCTACAGAAGTGTTTTTCTCCCTGCTCACAAGATAGAGCGATGAGAGAACGACGAACACCACAGCCAAGGGTCCCACTAGCCAATACATAGCCACAGAGCCAATCACTCCTATCAGACATTGAATTCGCCAGTTGCTAATTTTTGCTAATACCACTATAGCGAGCATTGACAGCATTATTGCCCATAATGTGCCAAACAAGGCATTCTCGTCGCACATATACCCCATGAGGAGTCCTGAAGGCAATAGCAGCAAGCCATCAGCCCACCCCCATGCAGAGACATCGTGAGAGAACGAGGACACCACGAGGCGCATCAGCCTCCATATCGCAGCTATGAGCAGACCTACGATGGCAGCTCCAACCCACGCATAGATGAAGAACTGAGTGCAGAACCTGCCCATCACGTCGGCCAATCCTCCAGGGACAGAGAGCACCTCAGAGATATATTGCCAATCAAAGAGAAACAGCTGTTGCTGTTCCTGCAGATGCAGGTGATGTGGAAGAAGCAATGCGAAAAAGAGCGTGACACACACCGCTAGGACCAACGCTGATACGTTATGATTGAAACTTTTCATTACGAGTCAAATTTTGAAATAAGTCAAAGATAATTGATCAATCAACAGAGCGAACCTTGACTTCAAAACGAGAGCCTTTACGCACCTGGCTGGTGACGCTGATGGTTCCACCCATCTTCTCGACGAGATGCTTGCAGAGCGAGAGTCCGATGCCTGCACCTGACGAAGTGCTTGAACTCTTGTAGTATTTGGTGAAGATATTGGCAATCTTGTCGGGAGCAATGCCGATGCCAGTGTCTTCGACAAAGAGAACAACCCACTTGCCATCTACATCCGACTCAAGATTCCAGCCGATAGTAATTGAGCCCTTGTCGGTGAACTTGATGGCATTGTTGATGATATTGCTCATGATTTGGAGTAACGATACACGGTTGACCAGCATCTTTGCCTTTGGACCTCGCAGATATATCAGTTGCAGATGCTGAGGCACAATGACTGTGTGGATGTTGTAGATCTCGTCGATCATAGACTCCACATCTTTGGTCGAGAGCTTGAGGTGATGGTCGCGTTTATTGTCGGACGAATAGTGCAAGATGTCGTCGAGCAAGCGCAACAGTTGTTCGTTGCTATCCTTGACATACTTGCCATATTGCTGGCGTTCGTCCTTGGTGAGCAGCGAATGTTGGCTCACAAGGATATCCGAGAATCCAACGATGGCATTGAGAGGAGTGCGTATCTCGTGGCTCATCGACGCAAGGAAGGCCTCTTTCACGTTGGCCTCTTCTGAACGCTTCAACGCTTGTTCGCGCTCCTGTTTCAACTCATGTTCCTTATCGTTGTTAAATGCCAATCCATTGCAAATGAAGTGTTGCGAGTTGTCGTGGTTATGGTTGATGAATATGACCACCGAATGTTGCTGACCATCGGCCAACGACACCAGCACTTCGAGCTGAGACAATCCTGATTCTGGCACCTCATCGATGGCCTTGAGAAGGGCTTGGCGGTCTGATTCAGACAATAGCTGTAAGATGTTGTCGAGAGGAATGCTATTCTGCTTCAATCCCAAGACAGGTCTTGCCTTTTCGGGAAAAGTGATAAGCTTATCGGCCGACAACTCCCACGAGACGACATTGAGTGCCAACATGAGAGATTCGATCCGCATCTCTTCTTCGTTGGACCTATTACCCTGTTCGACGAGTTTTTGCTGTTGTCTGATCTTGTAGATTGTGATGCACAAAGGTATGGCAATGAGCAGGAAAACAAACAAAGCCACTGTCCATGGAATCCAAAAATCCTTTAGTTTCTTGGCAGCCCTCGAACTCTCGTACCATGGCATATTGACAAAACGCGTGCCACGAGGGAAGTCTTCGGCAAAAGGCAGAAACTGCTTGCCCAGTCGCCAGTCGATCCAGTAGTCGTCAACAAAGCTATGATGACCAACCGACTTGGGATTGGCTCCACTGAGCAGGAGGTCGATGGTGGGTTTCATCTGTCGGAACTGCTCGAACCACGGTGTGAAATATCCGCCTACACAAGCATTGAGAGCCGAATTGATGGGCTTGTTAAACTGATTCGGGGTCATCGAGAAGAAAAGACCAAGGTTGAATTGCAGTGCCTGATCGCTATAGCAGTCATCCTTGATGCGCAGATAGTTGCAGAACGCCGACTTGACGTGAAGCACACCTCTGAGGGTCTTGATAGAATCGGCAATAGGTTGATTCTCCAAGGGATATTCAAGACTGATGGGAATGAGAGAGATGCGCGAATAGTCGCGTCCTGGGGGCGATACATATCGGGCTACGGTCTCGTAATGAAGATTGGTTGCATAGTGGACAGTATCGCTGCCCAACTGGTCGATGATTTCCTGACGCAGGTAGTCGTCTATATATGTGCTGTCGAGCGGTATCACGAGCCATGGTTGGGGATTAATCTTCTGGATGAAGTCGATATTCTTGCGAAGATCGACCGTCTGCTGGAACACAACGAAATTGTCTCGTCGCATGACAAGACTATCGTTATAGGAGGGGTTGACCACACCCATGCACACCACAGGACAGCGAGTCAGCTTCGGATGGTCGCACATGGCTGCCGAATGAGCAAGATCTTCGCTATGCACAATAACAAGGTCGGGCTGACCATCGAAGGCATTGAGTTGTCGGTTTACGCTTGGCACCGCATTGTGGAAATATTCGCGCAGGGGAGCTCGCTGAAATGGACGCAGATCGCTCTCGCGCATGGTGAGTTCGTAGCGCGAGGTATCGCCAAACACCTTCTTAACCTCGTCTTTGAACATTGTCTCCTGAACAGTATTGCTTTCTATCTGATACAGGACGAGAATACGTTTCTTTCCTTCGAGCTTACTATCATGTGTGTGGCATGACGCAAGAAGCGCGAAGAAGAAAAAAGAGACGAGAGAGTTAAGAAATGTCTGTTTCATTGTCTGGAAAGTTATAACCTGATGGTGAACGTGCTACCGCAACCTTCTTGACTGTCGATTGCTATAGTGCCGCCCATGAGAGAAACATAGGTCTTGCAGATGAAGAGTCCGAGACCGCCACCAGGGTGGAAACTGTCGATCTTGAAGAAGCGCTCAAAGACGAGCTCATGATACTGAGAGTCGATACCCTTGCCTTCGTCCTTGACCCAAATCTCGACATTACCGTCTTTGGATGTCGGCCGCCACCCTAAGGTGATGGTGCTGCATTTGGGCGAGAATTTAGAGGCATTGAGCAACAGATTGTCGATAACTACGGCAAACATCGAAGGCTCCGTCTGGATCCACACATCGCTATCGGGAATGTCTAACACTAACTTGTTGCTATTCCACTTCATCACCTTCTGAGCATCTTCCCATAGATCAGGCACGAAGAGACGGCTCATCAGGCAAGGCTTGTTGTGGAAGGCGAAATTGCTGTGACCAATCAGTGTGACTGTGAGGATGTCGTTGATGATCTTGCGCAGAGCCACGGCATTCGACTCTATTATATGACCAAAAGAATCGGTCTCTTCGGCATTAAGGAGGTCGCCATGATCTGCCAGCTCTATGGCAAAGCCCACTACGGCATGTAGCGGGGTGCGTATCTCGTGATTCATGGCAGATATGAAGCCCTCTCGTACCTGAGTGTTGGCTATCAGACGATTGGTCTCGACCGTCATCGCCTCAAGTTCTTTCTGCTTCTCGATGTTGACAATAAACCCTCGATGAAGAGGTTTGTCTTTACCATCGCGTGTCACCTTCATTCTTATCTCATACCAGCTAATCGGCTGGTGGTCGAGACTACCATAGAACTGATGAGAATATGAACCGACATTCGATTCAGACAAGAAAGATTTTAACTGCTTGCGGCTATATTCGTCGGTAGATATACGACTCAGCAGACGAGACGTGTTGTCACACTGTTCGTCCCACAGGATGACCTTACACGTGTCGAACACCATCTTCAGCAGTTCGCGATTCTTAATCTGTCGCATTGCCTGATGTCGGATGGCTTTGCGGTTGCCGTACAACACGCTCAACTGACGGCTCGAATATAACACGACAACCACAACAAATGCTATGGCAAGCGCTATGCAAAAGACCAAAAGAATGGTGGCAAGCACAGGCTTGCGGTCATAGAGGGTGACATTATAAAGATTGGCAGAAGGTGGCATGAGGTCGATGCCTATGCCTCGACTGCGCAATATGTCATAGTTGATATTCAGACTTTTGGTATGATAAAGCTTGACAATGCTATCGACTTTCTCGCCATCAAGGACACGCTTGCTTGCCGATACCGCCTCGCTCAGCAACACCTCGGCAGGAGTGAAAAATCCACCTACGCAACTGTCGTTGGCAAGGAAGTCCTCTCCCACCATGGTATAGAATGGCAGGAAATCGGCACCCTCGGTGAGCTGTCGCGACACGTTGTCATGTTTGGCTGAGATGAAAAAGTTAGGATTGAGCTGAGGATAGAACGCCCAAGTTGTGTTGACATTATGTCCACCATTCGTAAGGCGCACGTTAGTTTCGGGATGAGTGAGCGAATAGATAGAATATACAATCTTGCCCTTGTCGTTTTCTGCATTTAGCACCTCAGACGTCGTCTGATTCATAATATTGTTGAAGTAAATCTGAGGGTCTAACGTCTTGTTCTGATAATCCAAATCCTCGACAGCCAACGAGTCAATCCAACTGGCATCACGGTCAAGCAATGTGATGAATCGATGAGTCTGTGACCGATGCAGATACTGGCGATGTGCGACTATCATTCCAGGGAGATTCTGAATATAATCTGCCAAATCGAGGTTTTCCTTGAGAGCAAGAGTGTCGATAATCTGCACTCGTGGACGGAAAGGGTAGTCTCTACGAGACAGAAGTGTATCCATTCGAGGCAGAAAATGTTCGCTCTTGAGTCCGAAACATATAGCAGGAATAGAGCTTACGAGCGGATCTTTGTTGATGGCCAAGAGCCACTCTGGATAATTGCCATGAGCAAGGATGAGATCTGGCTTTCGTCCCTGATTGGTCAACGACATTACAAGTTCAGAGAGTTCGCTGATTTCGAATTTCTCCTGAGTCATGCCGATATTGTTGTATTGATAATGAAGGTTAGCATCGATGCCTTGTCGTTCTAACTCACCTTCAAGTATCTCGCTCCACTTCTGATATACCGCATCTGTGTTATCGGTCTCCCACATCACAACAATCTCGCGTTTATGGTCGGCAGAAGTGCATGACGACAGAATCGCCATTGACACGACAAATACGAACAGAAACATGAGATACAGAGGGTGTCTCTTAGTCATTTGGGACTATTATTGCTATTTTACAGATAAATACGCGCCAAATTTAGCAAAAAATCACAAATAAAACAAATAGAGTATGTTTTTCTTATCAAACATACCCTATTTTTTACTTAATTTCGTTTAGATTTATATTGCAGAAGCAAAAATTCGTGTAGTTAGAGAACCGAAATAAGCAACGCAACTATAGTAGCGAGTGAGGTAGAGATAGTAGCCCACTGAGCAGCTGTCGCCATGTTGTTACGTTCTTTTTTTGCTGGAATCACTATCTCGCAACCTGGGGCTGGCTTTGCATTTCGGCTCAACTTGGCGACCTTGCCATTCTGGTAGATTATGTATCCGCGCGAACGACGTGCGTTGTTGCTGTAGCCACCTGCCTGAGAGATATAGTAGCTTGCTACTTCTCCACCAATGAAGCCTACGGTATTGGGATACATCACCTCACCGCTGATTCTGACGGTGTTGATGAGCCTTGGCACGATGATGCGGTCGTCTTTGTGCAGCACAATATCTTCGTCACAACCAGGGTTGTCAAGAGCTTTCGAAAGATCGATGCCCACGAAATAGGTGTCGTTGACCGAGATATTCCTGATGTTGATAGTATCATTGACGCCATTGAGATCTTTATTCTTCTTCATTAATACAGACTGCTGCATACGCAGTTTCTCTTCTGGATTGACCTTACGTTCGAGACGTGCGCCATGAATATTGGCCATCATCGTCGTTCCGCCTGCTGCTGCGATAATATCACTGAGACGGCAGTTCTGCTTCGACAAAGTGTATGTTCCTGCAAAGAGCACCTCTCCCATCACCGTTACATTCTCCTGAACAGAGTAACCTGGACTTTGGCGTACATACACCTCATCATAAGGTTGAAGGGTGAAGTCTGGAGAAGCATCAACCACAAAGCCATCTCGCAACTCAAAACTATAGGTCATGGAGCGCATGGAACTATCGGTAGTAGCTTTTGGATCAATGATTCGGCGAGCGACATCAACCTTGACCGACGATGCCGACTCCTTCAAGCCTCCTGCCTGAAGAATAAGGTCTTCGATAGTCATGTTCGACGCAAACTTGTAGGTTCCTGGTGCGAAGACCTCGCCATGGATAGTGAGAGTCTGGTTCATTTTGACAGGTTCGACACTCGGCACAATCAATACGTCTTCGTTACGGAGATACACGTCGGGAGCTGTGCCATCGAGGATGCCAGCAAGATTAAGAGACACGACTTCGAGCGTGCGGTCGAGTTTCATGCGCTGAAGTACGGCATGGTCGAGGAAGGCATATTCGGTCACACCCTCGGCATATTGCACGAGCTGACGAACGGTTCGGATTTTCTCGCCAAGTTGATACAGACCAGGGCGGAAGACCGCTCCACGTATCTCGATGGCATTGCTGTAACGCTGAATGATGGAATCAACCTTCACCACATCCTGATCGGCCATGGTGAAGGTGTTGATATTGGAGTCATCTACACTAAAGACAGAAAGGTCGCGACCTGTCTTGCGCATCACCCTCACAGACTTGGTGTAGGCGTCACCAGTGAAACCTCCAGCATAGCCGAGCAGCTGGGACAAGGTCTCAGAACGTTTCATCTCATAAATCATCGGACGTTTTACCTTACCCTCGATAGTCACGAGACAATCGTATGAGCCAACGATAATCACATCGTTGTCGCAGAGCTGCACATTGCCCGAAAGCTGGCCGTTGAGAATATAGTCGTAGATATCGACCGACGTTATCAGTTTGTTCTTGCGATAGACCCTGATGTCACGCAATGTACCAATCTTGTTTACACCTCCTGCCATATACAAGGCATGGAACACCGAGGCAAAAGCCGAAAGAGTATATGTACCTGGAGTCTCGACCTCGCCCATCACATTGACCATGATGGTGCGCGTCTGCCCTACCGAGAGCTTAATCTTCGAACCTTCATATCGAGTTCCTAGATGCTGCACCAGTCGAGCATTGGCTTGCTTTACCGTGAGACCTGCCAACGACACTGGACCAAAGTCGCTGATGGTGATGTAGCCATCGGGCGAGATAGTGCCCTCGATAGTTTGTTGAGATGCACCATAGACATCGATATAGACCACATCGCCAGCTCCGAGCAGATAGTCCTCGGGAGTGGCTATGTTCATGTTTGGCTCGAACGACAATTCGTCGGTGCGGAAGATGTCGTGACCAAAGATGAGCGAGTGTTCGTCTTCAGCCTTTTTCATTTCCATGAGCAGCAATAAGCTGGAAGTGTCGGTGAAATAATCAGCGATACTGGTGCGTTGCGGATCGCTTTCTCCATTAGGAGTACGGCCTCGGTCGTCGTTCATGACTGTACTCTGCTTCTTGCTCGACATGAGGCTCAAGTACTCCTTGCCGTATTTGTTCTTGACACGTTGCAGTTGTTTTATGTCAACACCTTTCTTCAGAAGGTCGGCGGCAATTTCAGACTGTGATGCTCCCATCTCGTACTGCTTAACCACATATTCAAACACTTTCTGGTCGGTCATCGACGATTGTGCCATGAGCACTATTGGTATGAACAACGATATCAATATTGCGATTTTTTTCATAAGGGTTGTCATTTATTAATATTATGTAAACGCAAATTTACGATATTTATTGTTTATGTACAAATAAAAAAGCCATATTCACAATAAAAAGACCTATCGTGCGTTCAAAATATAATAGATATCAGTTAGGCAACGACTATTCACGATCAAATTATAACAATGAAACGTCACATACTCACAATGATTGCAAGCTTGTCGTCGATATGTGCATCTGCCATTGGCGAATGGACAGTCTTCCCCAGTTCTGCCAACTATCGTCGTGGCGAGATATTCGACAACAGGATATTTCTGCTATCGGGTAACACACTCTTCTCGTTCGACGAACAAAAACTCGACGACAAACGTCAATATAGCCGACTTACGGGTCTCAACGGATCACGCATCTTTGATATCATTGTATCCGAACTAGCTCAGCGTCTTGTCATTGTATATACCGATGGCAACATCGACTTTATTGATACCGAGGGACGTGTGAGCAACTTGCCTGACTATGCCAACAAAACTGTGATTGGCGACCGCAGCATCATTTCGATCTCGGAACGCGATGGCAAGCTGTATATCTCGACTGGTTTTGGCTTTCTCATTGTCAACATAGCCAAAGAAGAGTTTGAAGATACCTTATACTACGATATCTCAGAATACAAAGATGGCACCTATGGATATCGCACCAGCAGCGTGAGCGAACAACGGCTCGCAGAACTCAATGCCTCGGCAAAGGCAAATGGCGTGGGCAGCACATCTAATGGCACACTCGTATATCGCGATGGCGTTCTGCTTACAGCCAATACCGAAGACTACCGTTCTTCGGTATTCAACGAGCATGGCATACTTTCGGTTTATGACACATACGAAGACCAGTGGGACATCGTGCGTGCCAGCGAAATCAATCATCTCTTCACTGATCATACGGCATGGTTCCAGGGAGTAACATCGCTTGTCATCGACCCTCGCGACAACAGCCATTACTATGTCGGTACTTTCAGTCTCGGTATCATTGAATTCAATGGTACAGAGTTAGGCAAGTATTACAATGCGTTCAACAACCCTGGATTGAATTGTATCATACCAGAGACTTACACCACTCGCATTGGAGGCATGACAATGAACGACGATGGCTATCTGTGGTTCATGAACACAAGTGTGACACGCCCCTTGCGATGCATGACTCCATCGGGTAACATACTCTCGTTCCCCGTCAATGGATATAACGTCATATCCAATGGTTTTGACCGACTTGTGCAGGCTCGCAACGACAAATATCGATTCAAGTGGATTCTTGGTATTCGTCCGTGGGAGAACTGCCAAGGAGCCATATATTATGATGGTGGAACTCCCGAAGACCCCAACGACGACGAAAGCGTATCATTCACAACACTCACAGATCAAGATGGTAACAGCTACAACCCGAAATACTTCAATGACATAGCAGAAGATAAAGACGGAAAGATGTGGCTGATGACTTCATCTGGACCGTTTGTTATCGACTCTCAGATAGATGCATACAAGAACCCTGGTCGTGTGCGTCGAGTCAAGATTCCGCGCAACGATGGTAGTAACTATGCCGACTATCTGCTTGCTAATGTCGACTGCTCGTGTGTCATTGTTGATGCCAACAACCAGAAATGGATTGGCACTACTGAATCTGGAATCTATCACCTTTCGGCCGATGGGCTAACCCAGATCGATAATTTCACGTCCGAGAATTCTCCACTTCCTTCAAACAATATCTTGGCATTGGCTTATGACGATGTGAGTGGAACAATATATATTTCGTGCGAAGGCGGCTGTGTGAGCTATTTGAGCGATGCTGTCCGTGGTGCTCAAGACTACAGCGGAATCAAGTGCTATCCTAATCCTGTGCGTCCAGAGTATTCTGGTGCGCTACATATCAGCGGATTGAAAGAGAATTCTAAAGTCAAAATCTGTGACATCAACAACCGCACTATATATTCGACAATAAGCCAAGGTGGCAGTATCTCATGGGATCTTGTCAGTGATTCGGGAGAACGCATCTCGGCTGGCGTCTATTTCGTATATGCCTCGTCACAATCAGACAAGGGAAGTAAAGTTACCAAGTTCTTGGTAATAAACTGAGACGAATCGCGATAACGCAATAAGCCCCACCATTCTGTAATAGTTACAGAATGGTGGGGCTTTCTATTGATCTATT
>JAEDEY010000213.1 GCA_016293065.1 Bacteroidales bacterium | reverse complement strand
TGTCCCCTGACCCTTCTGACCCTTTCTCTCAATTTCCTGCTTTTTATTATGGTTTTGCTTCATAATGGGAAATTTTGCAATGTATTTTGCGATTCAAAATCTTGTGTTGATTGGAGCAATGTGTGTCAGCACATATTCATTCCAACTGTTAACTACTAATAATTCCTGCCCTTATACTAAAAATGAAAGTTAAAGTATGGGGAGAATGAGAAAAAAGATAAACTAAAATTTTAGTATTCTAAAGATTTAGTATAACTTTGCAGCAGCAATCGGGAGTTAAAGCCTGTTGCTGCTTTATTTGTCAGAACACATTGTTTCAAAAAAACAAATCGAGTTATGCAGAATCAGACATTGACCAAAAGCGAAATGACCGTCATGAACATCCTGTGGGAGATGCCAGATGGCGGAACCGTATATGACGTGCTGGAGAAGTATGAAGAGCCGAAGCCGGCTTATACCACTATTGCCACTTTCATGAAGATACTTGAGAAGAAAGGTTATCTTCAGGCAAAGAAACTCTCTGGCCGAACTTTTACCTATTTCCCTCTGATTAGCAAAAACGAGTATAGTTGCCGTGCCATTCAGGAAGTAAAGAAAGATTTGTTTGATGGCTCTGCAAAGTCGCTGCTGTCTTTCTTCGTGCAGAACGAAGGCTTGTCGGCCGATGACATCAAGGAACTCCTGCAACTGATAAAAGAGTAAGACGATGGAAGCGCTATTCACATATATATGGCAGTCGGCGCTTGTGCTCACTGTCCTCTTCGTCCCTTTCCAGCTGCTGTTGCGCAAGGAACGGTTCTTCGCCCTGAACCGTGCGATACTTCTGTCGATTTTGGTCGTTTCTCTCATCTTGCCGCTGTCTTGCCATTCGTTGCCCGAGTGCTTCAGTTTCTTGCAGTATCAAGGCAGGACGATGTCCGATACGCCTTATCTCGATTTGGGAAAATCCGAGGTAGGAAAGGAGATGATAGTCGCAAAACACGATTTTTATCTTGTGACATCAGCGTGGCTGTCGAGCCATTGGAAGCAGATGCTCCTTGCGATATGGGTTATTGGAACTGTCGTATTCATGGTGTGGCAGTCGATGGGTATCAGGCTTTTATGCAAGATTCTGAACGATAAGACCAACGTGCGTGAGAGACTTCCTGAAGGCAATACCCTGCTTCTCACATCAGCGACCATCCCGTCATTCAGCTGGATGCGCAGCATCGTCGTTTCGGTCGATGATTATGCCGAGAATGGCGACACCATACTTGCTCACGAGCGTGCTCACATCGCTCACCGACACAGCCTTGACCATCTGCTACTTCTGCTCATTCAATGCGTGCAATGGTGGAACCCATTCCTCTGGCTCTTGGCAGATTCGCTCATTGAAGTACACGAGTATCAGGCCGATATGGCAGTGCTTGAACAAGGCATTAATGCAACACAATATCAACTGTTATTGATCCGCAAGACAGCAGGGCCCGCTGGAATTGCGATGGTCAATGGCTTCAAGCGTAACAAACTAAAAAAAAGAATTATTATGATGAACAAGACATTCTCACTGCGTGGAGCCAAGTGCCGCTATTTAGCATTGCTCCCTATGATCCTCATCGCATTTGCATGTACTTCAAAGATCGAGACGTTGGAAGAACCAAGCTTAACCAATAATGAGACGTTGCAAGAAGAACCAAGCTTAACCAATGCCACTGAAGTGACGTTATTGGTCAATAGTGCAGGACATATAATGATGGTTGCACCAGGCTTCGATGCAGTCGTCGTCTCAATAGAAGAGCTGCCAGAGAAACTCGGCACGATGGATGTCCTCAATGCCGTCGTTACCATCAAAGCTGACAAGGATACACCAATGCCAGTCATCACGGATATTAAGAAATCCTTGCGCAAGTTGTTCCTGAACAGGATAAATTATCAGCTATATGAAGATTCTGATGGCAAACAATTTCAAAAATAATCTGCTTCGTCATTAAAGGCGAAGAATATGTTAAGGGGTATGTTCAAAGGATCAGGGTCGAGTAGAGCGAGGGAGTTTCACCCTCGCCCTCTCACAGAACTGTAGTACCCTAAAAAAGTTGAATGGATTTT
>JAEDEY010000212.1 GCA_016293065.1 Bacteroidales bacterium | reverse complement strand
TGCAGAGATTGACTGGATCTCGTTCAAATAATTTCGCCTATCAGCATAGGTCTCCAGTCTTTCCTCGAAAGTTTTGATATTGGCCTTCGATACAGGTAGTATTTTATCTGTACCGAAGGCTTGTATTTTATATCCACGAGCATTTCCCGATATATGTGTGATGAAATTGATGTTGACCAAAAAAGCGCGATGGATGTGGATAATGAATGGGAAATCATTTAGAGTTTCCTCTATGCTCCGAAGCGTACAACGCAGTCTGCTTGCCAAGCGAATCGCTGATGCCTTTGTGTCAGGACACGAATACTATGATTTCTATGAAGAAGGATTATTTGTAAAAAAAGCATTGGTGTCAATAGATTCAGAGACGGCAAATGCCATGTTAACGAGCACTGTCTTGGGCAAAGGAATAGAATAAAAAAGGGTAAAAAAAACTGTTCTCAAATTTTATTATTCTATCGAAAAGAGCCGACCGTGAGGCCAGCTCTTTTTTTGTATATCAAACAGGAAATGCTGTATCAATAGCCACCACCCTCGATGTCATCGAGGCTCTGGTAACCGTCAAGGTCAAGCTCGTCTGGATCGTAGTCGTCTTCGCCATACATGTTGCCTTCGATGTCACTGAAGATGTCATCGAGATTGCCTCCTTGGTTTGGTGCCTTGCCTTTCGATAATGTCACTTCAGGCTGCATCTTGTGGGCCTTTACCTCGATGCTCTTGAGCTGAATGTAGAGATAGCGCTCGCACATCATGTCGAAGCAGAACAGAACCTTCTGCTTCTCTTTATGTATGAGGTCGTCGAGATGTGTCTTCTCCATGATTGGTCCACTGTCGCGAGTAGGGTCTTCATTCATATCGACCATAGTGATCTCGGTAAGCTTTGTCCAATCAGAATCACAGATGAAGAAGCTGGTCATCTCATCGTTCTTGTAGTTACAGCTCTTGATAATCGTGTTGTGAAGATCAAGGAATGTAGCTTCAGCATCGATGTCTATTTCGCGACGGAAATCCTCGACCTCGTCGCTAAGGATTACGAAATGATAAACCATATTATTCTTATTTGGGGAGATAACTCCCATTATCTCCTAACTAAATATTACATATTTCCAGCAATGATTCCGCGATCGCTGCTCTTGATGAACGAGATGAGGTAATCGCGCTCTGGAGTCTGAGGACACTCGGCCTCGATCTTTTCGCATGCGTGAGTCACATTGAGTCCTGACATATAGAGGATGCGGTACATCTCCTGAATCTGGATGATCTGTTCAGTAGAGAATCCGCGACGGCGCAGACCCACGATATTGAGTCCCATGTACTTGGCTGGAGTGCGGCCAACCATAGAGTAAGGAGGAATGTCTTTAGTCAAGCCCGAACCACCCTGGATCATGCAGTATGAGCCAATGTGGGTGAACTGGTGGATGAGAGTGCCGCCACCGATCACTGCACAAGGATCGACTACAACCTCACCTGCCATCTGCACAGAGTTGCTCATTATCACGCCATCGCCCACATTGCAGTCGTGAGCCACGTGGCAGTAAGCCATGATCATGCAGTTGCTTCCCACCTTGGTCACTTGCTTTGAAGCAGTGGCGCGATGGATGGTCACGCATTCGTGCAGCTGGGTGTTGTCGCCAATCTCGACAGTGGTATATTCGCCCTTGAACTTCAAGTCCTGAGGAGTAGTAGCAATACATGCGCCTGGGAAGATGTGGCAGTTCTTGCCGATGCGTGCTCCAGGGAATATTGTCACATTGTTCTCAATGATGGTGCCGTCGCCAATCACTGTATCATTGTAGATACAAGAGAATGGTCCAATCTTGACGCCCTCGCCAATCTGTGCACCTGGTTCGATATATGCTAATGGAGAAATGTTGCTCATAAACTATATAAATCACTTATTCTTAATAATCTGTGCCATGAACTCTGCTTCGCTCACGATTTTGTCGCCTACGAAGGCGTAGCCCTTCATCTGTGCGATACCGCGACGGAGAGGAGTCATGAAGCTAACGCGGAAGATGAGAGTGTCGCCTGGGACTACCTTCTGGCGGAACTTCACATTGTCGATCTTCATGAAGTAGGTAGAGTAGCGCTCTGGCTCATCAACACAGCTCA
>JAEDEY010000077.1 GCA_016293065.1 Bacteroidales bacterium | reverse complement strand
CTTGCGCGTGCGTTGCAACACCATAAGGTAATTTGGCGAAGGGTGGTCGGTCAGTTCGGCTATATTGACCAGCGTGAAGCCATATTCTTCCGAAGCCTTGCGCAGGATTTCAGTATTCTCAGCAGTGCTGTTGTCATTATATATAGTATAGGTGAACGGAACAGTGATTTCCGACGACATGATGGCCTTGATAGTGTCAAGTGTCGTGGCTATACTATCTTTAACTGGAGTTATTATATGAAGACTTTTCATCTATGTAATTTTTGTTTCATTAGCACAAAAATAGTTATTTTTTTTCATATTTGATGATTTATCGGGAAAAAATCAGTATCTTTGCCCTAATTTTTCATATTAAGTACGAAAATAAAGAACGAAACAACATATATGAAAGTCTGTATAGCCGAAAAACCGAGTGTCGCCCAGACCATTGCCAACGTGCTTGGAGCTACCTCTAAGCATCAGGGTTATTTCGAGGGCAATGGCTTTCAGGTCACGTGGACCTATGGTCATCTGTGTACGCTCAAAGCGCCCGACGAATACACTCCGCAATGGAAAAAGTGGGACATGAACTATCTGCCGATGGTACCTCCAAGGTTCGGCATCTCGCTCATCGACGATGATGGCATCAAACGTCAATTCAAGATAATCGAAACTCTGTATGCCAATGCCGAATGTATCATCAACTGTGGTGATGCAGGACAAGAAGGTGAACTCATCCAGCGATGGGTGATGCAGAAGGCTAATGTCAAATGTCCTGTCTATCGACTGTGGATATCTTCGCTGACCGATGAAGCCGTGGCTGAAGGCTTCCGCAATCTCATGCCTCAAGACAAATACCAGAATCTCTACATGGCAGGATTATCTCGTTCGATTGGCGACTGGCTGCTTGGCATGAATGCTACTCGTCTTTATACGATCAGATACGGACAGAAGGATCAGCGACAGGTCATCAGCATAGGTCGCGTGCAGACTCCTACTTTGGCACTCATCGTGAAACGTCACTGGGAGATAGCCAACTTCGAGCCACAGCAGTACTGGGAACTGAAGACTCTCTACCGCAACGTCACTTTCAATGCTACCAAGGGACGTTTCGACAAAAAGGAAGATGCCGAGGAATTACTTGCAAAAATTCAAGATACTGAATTCACTGTCACCGATATTCAGAAAAAACAAGGCAAGGAAATCCCACCTCGTCTTTACGACCTCACGTCGCTTCAGGTCGATTGCAACCGCAAGTTTGGCTATAGTGCCGACGAGACTCTCAAGCTCATTCAGTCGCTTTACGAAAAGAAGGTGACTACATATCCTCGTGTCGATACGACATTCCTGAGCGACGATATTTATCCCAAATGCCCAGGTATTCTTGGCGGACTTCGTGGCTACGAATCTTACACCGCTGAATTGTTCGGCAAGAAACTGCCAAAGAGCAAGAAGGTCTTCGACAACTCGAAGGTCACCGACCACCATGCCATCATCCCGACTGGCGTACCAGCCATCAACCTCAACGAATGGGAGCGCAGAGTCTATGACCTCGTGGCACGTCGTTTCATCGCAGTCTTCTATCCCGACTGCATCTTCAGTTCTACCACCGTATTGGGTGAGGCTGCAGAAGTGCCATTCAAGGCAACTGGCAAGATCATCCTCGAACCAGGATGGCGCAAGCTTTATGCCAACGAACCGGCCAAGGAAGCCACAGAGAAGACCAAGACCAACGAAGAAGAACAGGAGGAAAGCATACTGCCAGACTTCGTTAAGGGCGAATCGGGTCCGCATACGCCTTCACTGCTCGAAAAATGGACTCAGCCGCCAAAGCTTTACACAGAAGCAACATTGCTTCGTGCGATGGAGACGGCAGGAAAGCTCTGTGACGACGAAGACCTCCGTGACGCAATGAAGGAAAACGGACTGGGTCGCCCGTCAACACGAGCAGCCATCATCGAGACTCTCTTCAAGCGACGTTACATCCGCAAAGAGAAGAAAAACCTCGTAGCAACACAGACAGGCATTGAGGTCATCAAGACCATCAAACAGGAAATCCTGAAGAGTGCCGAACTGACAGGACAATGGGAAAAGAAACTCCGAATGATAGAGAGAGGCGAGTATCAAGCTGGCGTTTTCTACGAGGAATTGAAGACCATGGTGGCGCAAATAGCTGCAGAAGTAAAAAACGATTTTACCTCTCCTCGAATAGCTTATGTAAGCGAAGAGGCTGTCAAGACGACTACAAAAAAGGGAAAATCTACCTCTAAAAGTTAAATTACACCAAAAAAATTAGATTATTCGGATAATATTTTGTATCTTCGCGTCGATTTTGTGTGTTGCGTGCGTGCGCACATATCAATAAGACGTATTATGCAATCAAGACGATATTTATATATTCTCTTTCTGTTAATCATCATCTGCTCAGCCATGGGGCTGCGCCCTACTGTCGTTTATGCCACACGCCTCAGCTCCGTGTTACGCGACTCATTGGGTCAGGATTCGCTTGTCATCGACTCTTTGGCAGTAGATTCTCTTGCTGCCGATTCCTTGCAGTCCGACAGTATCTCGAAGAAGAAAGGCAGCGGACTTGTGGCTGTGGTTGACTACTCCGCAAAAGACTCATTGGTGTTTTCGGCAGGCAACATGGCTTTCCTGTTTGGCGAAAGCAAGGTGACATACGACGATATCCAACTCGATGCAGAGCGAATCCAGCTCTCGCTCGACTCTTCACTCGTTCATGCCAATGGCGTGCCTGACACAGCCAAAGTCGGCAAGCTGATTGGTACTCCAAAATTCAAGGACAACAGCGGTGAATACGAAATGAAAAGGATTTCGTACAATTTCAAGACCGCCAAAGGACATATCTCAGACGTTGTGACCCAACAGGGCGACGGATATATCACAGGCGGTACGACCAAGAAGATGCCCGACAACGACATATTCCTTGAGAGTGGCAAATACACCACATGCGACCAGACCGAATGTCCTCACTTCTATATTCAGCTGACCAAGGCTCGTGTGCGTCCCAACAAAAACATCGTGACTGGTCCTGCTTATCTTGTCGTTGCCGATGTGCCTCTGCCTTTAGCCATTCCTTTCGGTTATTTCCCATTCACCAAGAGCTATTCTTCAGGTCTGCTCATGCCTACTTACGGAGCCGACCAGACGATGGGTCTTTATTTGCGCAATGGTGGTTACTATTTCGCTATCAATGACTATGTTGACTTGAATCTCACAGGCGATATCTACACTAAAGGCTCATGGGGCATCAACGCTTCGTCAAAATATGCCGTTCGCTATAAGTTCTCGGGCAACCTGCAATTCAGTTACCTGAAGACCATTACCGGCGAAAAGGGAATGCCAGACTACAGTGTGGGAACAAACTTCAAGGCGGTGTGGAGTCATACTCAGGATAGCCGATTCAATCCTAACCTTACTCTCTCGGCTTCGGTCAACTATACCACTTCTGGCTACGAGCGAAGCAACCTGACCAGCTTCTACAGTCAGGACATGACTCAATCGACCAAGCAATCAACCATCAATGCTTCATACAAGATACCTAACTCCAATTGGTCTTTCTCGGCTTCGGCAAGCATCACTCAGCGTAATCAGGACTCTACCATCGTACTCCAGTTGCCCGATCTCTCAATCTCGATGAGCCGCACATATCCTTTCAAGCGAAAGGTGAGAGTAGGTTCCGAGAAGTGGTACGAAAAGATCTCTATGTCATATTCGGGTCGTGTCTCAAACTCGATTACCACCAAGCAGGATCAGCTCAAAAACAAGTCGCTGATCAAGGACTGGAACAATGGTATGCAGCACAACATTCCGATTTCTGCATCATTTACGTTATTGAACTACATCAACATCACCCCTTCGTTCAATTTTACCGACCGCACATATACACATAAGACAAAGCAATACTACGACCCGTCGATACAGAATCCAGACGGCACCTATGGCGGTGTTGCCAACGATACAATCTATGGTCTATACAACGTCTATAACTACAGCACGAGCATCAGTGCCAACACTAAGCTCTATGGTATGTATCGTCCGCTGCCTATCTTCAAGAATGCCAAGTTAGTGGCTGTACGTCACCTTTTTACACCTACCTTGTCGTTTAGCTATACACCAGATTTTGGCAAGCACAAGTATGGCAGCTGGTCATCATACCAGATGCCAGACTCAACGGTTGCAGGAGGATGGAAGACTGTAGAGTATTCGCCTTTCCAGGGTTATCTCTACGGAACAACTTCTCGCGGCAAAAGCGGTTCCATCTCATTGTCGCTCGCCAATAATATCGAAGCAAAGTTCCGTTCAGACAAGGACTCGACGGGCTATAAGAAAGTGTCAATCATCGACAACCTCACCACAAGCATCAGCTATAACCTTGCTGCCGACTCAATGCGTTGGAGTCCATCTATCCCAGTAGCTGCAACTCTCAAGTTCGGCAAATCGGGCTCGGTCAATCTCTCTGCTTCGTTCGATACATATATGTACGAGGTAAGCAAGACTGGTCAGCCTATCAAGGTCGATGTCCCTCGCTGGACAGTTGGTCGTTTCCCTCGACTCATGAATACAGGATATAGCTATAGCTATCAGCTGAGCAATGCGAAGCTGAAGGAATGGTTTGCCGGAGGTCCGCACGTCGATCCAGAAGACGATATGGACGACGAATACGGCGATGTCGATGACGACCTGAACCCATCGCTCGGCAACGAACTCGAACAACAAGAGAAGCGCCGGAAGAAACAGAAAGGCGAGAGCACAAGTTCGACCTATGACCCCGATGGCTATTATATCTGGAGTATGCCATGGACTATGAATCTCTCATATACCATGCGCTATGCTTATGCCGACTTCAACGCCAAGAAGAAAGAATACAACCTGAAACTGACTCACAGCGCATCTGTTTCTGGCACAATACAGCCAACCAAGTCCTGGAATTTCAGCTATAACTTCACATACGACTTCAATCAGCGCGAGGTGACATATATGAACATCAATGCCACCCGCGACATGCATTGCTGGACACTTACAGCCAATCTGAATCCTATCGGACAGTATGCAAGTTTCAATGTGTGCATTGCCGTGAAGTCGTCGATGTTGAGCGACCTCAAGTACGAGAAGTCGAATGCGACTCGCTCGAACAAGATTGACTGGTATGACGATTAATTGATATTTGAATTTCAAAACAAAAAAATTATATAAAATGATAGCAGTTGTCAAATACAATGCCGGAAACATTTTCAGTGTTCTGTGTGCATTACAGCGACTCGGTTACGAAGCTGTATTGACCGATGACCCTGAGATGCTGAACAAAGCAGACAAAGTAGTCTTCCCTGGTGTGGGCGAGGCTCGAGCTGCCATGGAATACCTCAACGAACATGGATTATCAGATGTCATTAGAAATCTGAAACAGCCAGTATTGGGTATTTGCATCGGAATGCAGCTTCTGTGCAGACATAGCGAGGAAAGTGATGTCGATTGCCTTGGCATCTTCGATACCGACATTGTAAAGTTCAGACCTTCAACTCCCGATCTGAAAGTGCCTCAGATGGGATGGAACCAGATAACAGATCTCAAGACCAATCTGTTGAAAGACGTGAAGGAAGGAAGTTTCGTTTATTACGTTCATTCTTATCACGCACCTCTCTGCGACTATACAATAGCCACGACCGACTATGACGGTCCATATAGTGCAGCTCTACACAAAGACAACTTTTATGCTACGCAATTCCACCCCGAGAAATCGGGCTCTGTGGGCGAACAGATACTAAAGAATTTCTTGGAATTATGATAGATATTATACCTGCAATAGATATTATCGACGGACAGTTGGTTCGTCTGCAACAAGGCGACTATAATGCAAAGACCATCTATAGTCAGAACCCACTCGATGTGGCAAAGCAGTTTGAAGATGTCGGCATCAAGCGTCTTCATGTCGTCGATCTAGATGGTGCAAAGGCAAACCATATCGTGAATTACAAGACACTTCACGACCTTGCCACCAAAACCAATCTCGTGATTGATTTCGGAGGTGGCATCAAGTCGGACGAGGATGTCGAAATAGCATTCGATAGTGGTGCGCAGTTCATTACTGGTGGTTCGATTGCCGTTCATCGCCCTGCTCTCTTCCTTTCTTGGATAGAGAAATATGGAGCCGACCACATCATCCTCGGTGCAGACATTAAAGATGGTTATATAGCACATACAGGCTGGACAGAGTCAAGCGACGCCAAATGGCAGAGTTTCATTGCCAGCTATGTGGGACGGGGTGTGCGTCGTGTCATATCGACCGACATCTCGCGCGACGGCATGATGAATGGCCCTGCCGTTGAGCTCTACAAGGATATCATGGAGCAATTTCCTGAACTGCATGTCACAGCCTCAGGCGGAGTATCGTGCATGAGCGATGTGGAACAGCTCGATGAAGCAGGGGTGCCTGCAGTGATAGTAGGCAAGGCTATTTATGAAGGACGTATCACAATTAATGACTTAGTAGAATATGCTCGCTAAACGAATCATCCCTTGTCTTGACGTGAAAGACGGTAAAACGGTCAAAGGTGTCCAGTTTGTGAATTTCCGTGATGCGGGAGATCCCGTAGAACTTGGCAAGCAATACAGTCAGATGGGTGCCGACGAATTGGTTTATCTCGACATCACAGCTTCTCACGAAGGCAGGCATACATTTACCGAACTCGTAAAACGCATTGCTGCCGAAGTGAATATACCGTTCACCGTGGGTGGTGGCATCAGCGAACTGGCGGATGTGGAAAGACTGCTCTCGGCTGGTGCCGACAAGGTCTCGGTCAACAGCGCAGCCGTTAGGCATCCTGAACTGATTTCTGAGATTGCTTCTCGCTTCGGATGTCAGGAATGTGTGGTTGCGATAGATGCTCGTCTTGAAGAAGACGGAACATGGCGCTGCTACCTGAATGGAGGACGCATACCTACCAGTCACAACCTCTTCGATTGGGCTTATGAAGCACAGGAGCGAGGTGCGGGCGAGATTTTGTTCACGTCGATGAATCACGACGGCGAGAAGAAGGGTTTTGCCAACGAGGCTTTGTCAAGACTGCATGATTTACTCTCGATACCTGTCATTGCAAGTGGTGGCGCAGGCACAATGGAGCATTTCCGCGATGCTTTCACCATCGGACATGCCGATGCAGCCCTCGCCGCTTCGGTCTTCCACTTCGGAGAGATCCCTCTCAGCGACCTCAAGACATATCTGTCAAACGAAAAGATTAATATAAGAATATAATAAAAGATGGAAATCGATTTCAACAAAATGGATGGCTTGGTTCCTGCCATCATTCAGGATGCTCAGACCGACAAGGTGCTGATGCTTGGCTTCATGAACGTAGAAGCATATCAGAAAACTGTCGAAACAGGAAAGGTGACTTTCTGGTCACGAACCCGCAACACACTCTGGACCAAGGGCGAGACTTCGGGCAACTTCCTCAACGTTGTTGAGATTCTCAACGACTGCGATCAGGACACCCTGCTCATCAAGGCCAATCCTGTAGGTCCTGTGTGCCATACAGGTGCCGACACTTGCTGGAACGAAAAGAATCCTCACAAGGCTGCAAACAATAAGGAGAATGCTCTGCTCTTCCTTTCTGAATTGCAGGATTTCATCGAGAAGCGCCACGAGGAAATGCCCGAAGGCAGCTATACCACATCACTCTTCAAGGATGGCCTTAACAGAATGGCTCAGAAAGTAGGAGAGGAGGCTCTTGAACTCGTGATTGAGGCGTGCAACGGCACAAACGACCGTATGATTTACGAAGGCTCAGATATGCTTTATCATCTCATCGTTTTGCTTACAAGCAAGGGACTCAGAATAGAAGATATGGCAGCCGAGTTGCGTGAACGTCACAATCCTGGCTGGAAGAAGCATTGACAACATCACACACAAACTATTCAACCCATGATCAAATACCAAGGCGTGACAATTGAGAGAGACGCACAGACTCTCTTTGAGAATATCGACTTCCGTGTAGAAGAAGGTGAGTTTATCTATCTGATTGGCAAAGTGGGAACTGGCAAAAGTTCGCTGCTCAAGACTATTTATGCCGAATTGCCAGTGGCTGATGGATATGCAAGGGTTTTCGACTACGACCTCCGAAAAATCAAACGCAGCCAGATTCCATATCTCAGACGTAGCCTTGGTATAATATTCCAGGATTTTCAGCTGTTGACAGACAGAACAGTGTATGACAACCTCGAATTTGTACTGAAAGCAACAGGCTGGAAATCTAAGCAGGAACGCGACGAGCGCATTCATCAAGTGCTTACCCTTGTGGGCATGGAGACCAAGTCGTGGCGTATGCCAAACACCTTATCGGGAGGCGAACAGCAACGTGTCGTAATCGCCCGAGCCCTGCTGAATCAGCCAAAGGTAATATTGGCCGACGAGCCGACTGGTAACCTCGATCCTGAGACAGGTCATAACATTGTAGCCCTGCTTCACGAAATCTGCAAGAGCCAGAATACGGCTGTGGTAATGTCAACACATAACCTGAAGTTCATCGAGGAGTTCCCCGGGCGTGTGGTCAAGGTCGAAGACCGTGACCTGAAGGAAGAAACAGCCGGAGAAGCCTCAGAGCTCACAGATCCGGATAGTTCGGAATCGACTCCAGAAACTCAAATCGACCAAGAGTGCGGTTCATCCGACAGCAATATGTCGTAAGTCCGTTGCTCACAATCAGATAATCAACTTTCAACGTGAGGTTGTATCTGGCAATCTGGTCAAAGACTTTTCGGGTCAGAGCCACCGACGAGGCCTTATACTCGACAATGACCTTGGGCTTCCCCATCTCGTCGAAGACCACGCTATCGCAGCGTTTTTCCGTCAAGCCTACCTTGATCGGCACTTCGTTGCCAATGCGGCCTTTCGGAAATCCGCAGTAGTTGACCAGATAATTCACGAAATGCTGGCGCACCCATTCCTCTGGAGTCAGGCGCACATACTTGTTTCTTTGGCTATCGAAAATCTCTTCCAGCCCATTTGACAAGCTTCGCACACGATAGGCGAAAGCCGGAAGATTGAGAGTTCTGTCGAAATTCATAGCGCAAAGATAGTCAATTATTATCATATTGCAAATAGAATTGAAATAAATCAGTCAATTATGGCAGCAAAAAAACAGGATTATTCATCGATATGCAAAGATATTGAGCAAGGGCATTTTGCTCCTGTCTATCTCTTGCATGGAGAAGAGTCTTATTTTCTCGACCATATTACCGACCTTCTGATCGACAATGTCCTGACAGAAGACGAAAAGGATTTCAACCTCACTCAATTCTATGGTGCAGATGTTACCAGCATAGGAGACATTGTTTCGGCTTGTCGCCGTTACCCAATGATGGCTGAGCGACAGCTTGTGTTGTTTCGAGAAATTCAAGCCTACGACAATCGCTCACAGCAACTCGACAATCTGTCGCTCTACATCAAGCAGCCTCTCGAAAGCACCGTCTTCGTAATGATATGCAAAACCAAGCCTTTGGGAGGCAAACTGCCAAAATTGGTGTCCGACAGCGGAGGAGTTGTCTTTGAAAGCAAGAAGATTCGCGACTACGAACTTGCCAATGTCGTTGAACCATACATAAAAGAGAAAGGACTGAAAATCGATGCCAAGGCATTGAGAATCCTCTGTGAGAGTATAGGTTCCGACCTGAGCCGTATGTTCCACGAGATAGAGAAGTTGAGATTGACATTGAAAGGAACAACCATCACAACCGAAGACGTCACTACCCACATCGGCATCTCTAAGGATTTTAATGCCTGGGAGTTGCAATCGGCTGTCGGTGCCAAGGATTTTCTGAAAGTAGAGATGATCAGACGCTATTTTGCTGCCAATCCCAAGGCAAGCCCCATGGTAATGACACTCTCAGCATTGTTTGGATTCTTCACCAACCTTATGCTGGCTCATTACTGCCAGAACAAGACCGTCAACGGACTTATGGCAGACCTGAAAATCTCGTACCCCTTGGCAAAAGACCTGACTGTAGCCCTCAAGAACTACAACGGCTGGAAGACCATGGAGGTCGTGTCGATCTTAAGAGATTATGATGCTCGCTGCAAAGGTGCCCGCGATGTCACCCTGAGCGATGCAGAAGCCCTACAGGAGCTTTTGTACAAGATAATGCATTAAATACATCAATCATATCCACCCAGTAATACCGTAGATGTCGTCACGACGGCAAGCACGTCCTGAGTGTGCGCCAGTGATCCAGTTA
>JAEDEY010000008.1 GCA_016293065.1 Bacteroidales bacterium | reverse complement strand
AAAAAAATCAGTAAGGCTATTATTATGCATTAGCTACCGCCTGCTTTGTAGCATCGGAGAGCTGGTCATAGTCGTAGCCAGAAGGAATGATAGGCTGATGGACTGTGACTGTTACCTTTGAGCGAGACGGCACTTTCTGGTGCTTTGGCATAGCCTCGAAAGCACCATCGATGGTGACAGGAATGACAGGCACGCCAAGCTCGACACTGAGGATAGCGAAAGTCTTCTTGAACTCGCCTAACTTTCCAGTCTCGGTGCGCGTACCCTCGGGGAAGATGATGATGCTCTCGCCGCGTTTCAGCACCTCGCCAAGCTGCTGTATTGAAGTCTTGAGGTTGCTCATGTGGAGCACAATGACATTGAGCTTGCTTGCCAAATAGATAGTAGCAGGACGAGTCACGTGCTTCTCTTTTGCCACGAAATAGGTGTGGCGAATGAGCTTGTTGGGCACAGCACTCATCACGAACATACCATCGAGATAGCTCTCGTGGTTGGCAGCGAGGATGAATGGACCCTGAGCAGGGATATTCTCACGTCCGAACATCTGGAATCCGAAATAATGCTTGAAAGCCCAACGGCAGAACTTGGTGAAGATTACTCCAAGATATGACGTACCCGGAAGCTTGACATTGGCCGATGGCTCCTGAAGAATAGAGTGCCAATCGGTCTTCTCAAACTCTATACGCGTCTTGTAGTCGGACACGTATTCGGCGAGTTCGGTGACGTTCTTGAAAGCTATCATGCGTTCGAGCGGCAACTCCATGCCGAAAGTCTGTTCGACAAAGCCCTGAAGGCCAATCTTGTCGAGCGAGTCGAAAGCGAGATCGGTCTCAAGATGATCGGTCGGACGGACAACACACTTCTTCTCCTGACGGATATACTGCTTGATGACGCGATACTCCTCGAAGGCAGGTTCGACAAACTGCTTCTCCTTTGGCGCAGAATGGATACCGGCATTAATGATCTCGGTCAACTTGAAACGCTGTAGCTTGTCGAGCTTGGTGCGAGGCAAATCGCCACGATAGACAAAGAGGCTCATAAGCTTCTTGTAGTTGACCACTGTAAGATTATAAGGCTCAAGCACCTCACGCTTGAGTGTCTCCTCGACATCCTCGTCGCTCAAGTCGGCAGCCCAAGCAGGCTGAGGCACAATGATGGCACGCAAGAGTTGTCCATCCTGCACCACAGCAGCTTCCTTGACATATTGGTCATAATGCTCGATCTTGAACTCGATCTCATAAGGCTGCACATTCTTGCCGTTTGGCAATACAATAAGTTCCTTGCTTCGGCCAGTGATGTAGAGACGACCATGATCGTCGAACATACCGAGATCGCCCGTGCGCAACCAGCCATCGGCATCGAGCACCTCGCGTGTCTCCTCTGGGCGGTTATAATATCCGACCATGATGTTTGGTCCTTTGACAAAGATCTCGCCATTGCGTATCTCGACCTTATCGGAAGGCAGAGGCTTGCCGACACTGCCAGGCACGATGTCGTCGGGACGAGTAAAAGCAATGATAGGCGCACATTCGGTCATACCATAGCCTTCGAGAAGGTCGAGGCCGATAGTCTTCATTGCCACAGCGATATCACGGTCGAGAGCTGCACCACCACTGACGCAATAAGTGATGTTGCCACCCATCTTCTTGCGCACGCTGCTGAAGATAGTGCGAGAGAGCCATCGCCACTGGAGCTTACGGCACATGTTGTAGAGAGCCTTGGTGATCCACTTGCTCTTAATCTTATAGAGAATAGCAGTGATGAGAGTCTGCCACAGACGAGGCACACCAATGAAGATTGCCACCTTGCCCTTCTGCATCGTAGCCATGATATCGGGGCCCGACATTGACGGTGAGATTGCCACACCGCCACCAATAATCATAGGCGCCATGAGAGTGCCCATGAGAGGCAGGATATGGTGGAGAGGCAGGAGGATGAGAGTGCGACGCAGGCTGCTGAAGATAGGCACCTCGAAAGCCACAGAATTGATATTGGCCATACAGTTGCCAAACGAAAGCATCACACCCTTTGGCGAGCCCGTAGTGCCAGAGGTGTACATGATGAGAGCCAAATCGCTGCTGTTGGCCACCACGTCGGCACGATGATAGCCACTGATGTCGGCGCGTTCGTAATCCTCGATGGTGAACACTGGGATATCGGCACCTGCAGCCTTGACTGCCGCAATAGCAGTCTCGACCCGCTTATGCGAAGCCCAGATGCAGGCAGGAGAAGAGTCACGAACGACATATTCCACATCTTCGACCGTGGAACTGGCATCGACAGGCACTACAACACCTTTGTTAGCCCAAACAGAATAGGCTGCATAGATCCAACCCTCACGATTCTCGCTAAGGATGACGACCTTATCGCCACGCTGTGTGGCGAAGACCCCTGCAAACAAAGAGATGCGGCGAAGCATCTCCTCAAAGCTGACTTCGCGTTCGAGTGTTATGATAGCTGGCTTATCCAGTTCCTTGATCATAGAAATCGTCATGGCTAATACTTCATTATAGGTTAGTAATTATTCTATCAGTCGGAATCCTGCAGCTACGAGCGCATTGCGGATCTCACTGACATGTTCGGAATTGCGTGTTTCTACACGTATGCTGAGCTGACATGCCAGCACATCGAAAGTCTCACGTGAACGGCTGTGTTCGACATTAACCACATTACCTCCAAGACGAGCAATTATGTCGGCAATACCTACTAACTGACCAGGCTTGTCATCAAGCTCGAAAACGAAGCGACAGGTACGTCCGCCCATGGCTAGTCCTCGAGTAACAACACGGTTGAGGATATTGACATCGATATTGCCGCCACTGACCACGCATATCACGTTCTTGCCTTCGAGCGGAATCTTGTTAAACATAGCAGCGGCCACGCTGACAGCACCAGCAC
The DNA here is from genome assembly GCA_016293065.1 of Bacteroidales bacterium. Lineage (GTDB taxonomy): Bacteria > Bacteroidota > Bacteroidia > Bacteroidales > UBA3663 > Liminaster. Next base: position 37,145 of record JAEDEY010000008.1, on the reverse strand, counting down.
CTTCGGCAATGAGCTTATGCTGCTCCATCATGGCGAGGATTGCCGCACTTATTTCGTCATCGCTTACTGTCACAATACCATCTACATACTTACTACACAGGTCAAAAGTGAGATCGCCAGGTTCCTTTACGGCAATGCCGTCGGCAAGAGTATGTACTTTAGGAAGTCGCTCTATCTTTTGGTCTCTTATGCTATTGAACATGCTTGGCGCACCTTCAGCCTGAACACCATAGACCTTGACTCTTGGCATAAGACTTTTGATGGCAAACGCTACTCCGCTGATCAAGCCTCCACCACCTATAGGGACGAGCACAACATCTACATCGTGAAGCTGGTCGAGTAGTTCAAAACCAATAGTGCCCTGACCTGCTATCACGTTCTCATCGTTGAACGGATGGACAAAAGTATAGCCAAACTCATCGCGCAACTGGAGAGCTTTCTGGTATGCATCATCATAGACACCTGGCACAAGGCATATCTCTGCGCCATAATTTCGAGTGGCCTCGACTTTGCTGATAGGCGCACCTTCTGGCAGACAGATGAGCGACTTAATGCCACTCGCGGCTGCAGCAAGAGCCACGCCCTGAGCATGATTACCAGCCGAACAAGCAATCACACCGCGAGTCTTCTCATCGTCGGACAACTGAGAAATCTTATAATATGCTCCGCGCACCTTAAATGAGCCTGTCACTTGAAGGTTTTCTGGCTTCAACCATACATGACATAAAGGATTTAAATTTGGTGCAGGTATTAAGTCGGTGCGTCGAATCACCTTCTTTAGCACATAACGCGCTTTGTAAATTGTGTCTAAATTCAACATATGTTTAAGTAAAAAGTTTATAACAGCAGCATCAGTAAAATCTGGACGATTACGACACGGAGGAACATACCGAGAGGATATACCGCTGCATAGCTTACCGATGGATTGTCGTTGGAGATAATTTCGTTGACGTAGTTTAGTGCCATCGGATTAGCCATTGCCCCACAAAGCATTCCGCAAGTACTGCCAAAATCAAGTTTGGCAAGACGCATGGCAACGATAGCCATGATGAACACTGGGATAACCGTGATAAGGAAGCCCAGCACTATCCACAGCAATCCTTCGGGGCGCATAACCGTAGCGAAGAAATGGCTACCTGAGGCAAGACCGAGACAGGCAAGATAGAGAGAGAGTCCTATGCCACGCATCATGAGGTTAGCACTGCGTGTGGTATAGGTCACCAGATGGAAACGAGGGCCATAGGCTCCCATCAGGATACCTGCAATGATAGGTCCTCCAGCCAGACCGAGTTTAACTGGGGTGCTGATTGTCGGAATTGCTATAGGGATGCTACCAATGATAAGACCTAGCAGAATACCTACGAAAATAGACGCGAGGTTTGGCTCACGTAGTGTCTTTACCTGTCCGCCCAGCACCTCCTCAACCCTCTCGATTGAAGAAGCATCACCAATGATGGTGAGGCGATCTCCAATTTGAAGGACGAGCTTAGGAGTAGCAACAAGCTGGATGCCGCTACGGAGCACACGGCTAACATTGATTCCAAAGCGGCTGCGCAGTTTCAGAGCACCAAGTTTCCTTCCATTGATCTCTGAACGGGTGATGACAACATGCTTGGAAATAAGCTTACCATCAAGATGATTCCAGTCGAAACCCTCCTGATTGTATTCCCTGTCGTCTAGACGCTGCCCAAAGAGAGCCGCAAGCATAGACATGTATTTCTCCTCGGTCACCACAAGCACAATATCATCGGATTGAAGGACATGCGTTCCATCGGGAGTCACAGCATTGTCACCTCTCCAAATACGTGAGATGACAAACTTGGCGGTAATTAGCTGAGCCACATCAGCCACCTTCTTTCCGCAGATGCCAGGATTAAGAACCTTGAACTTGCCGACATAAGGACGTTCGGGCGATTCTTGCCCAACCTGTTCATTGGCCTTACGTGAAAGCGGCATCTTGGAGAGCAGAAGTATGGCAATGATTACACCGATTACGCCCAAAGGATAGGTGACAGCACAGCCCAAGGCAGCTCCGCTTGAGTCATACCCCATCTGCACCAGCGTCTGCTGAGCAGCTGCAAGAGCCGGGGTATTGGTAGTAGCTCCGCAGAGGATACCCGAGACATCTTGCAAAGGCACACCCATTGTCCAACCGAGCAGCAAGGCCGTGATGGTACCAAGCACAATGACACCTATACCAAGCAGGTTGAGACGCATACCTCCATGCTGGAACGAACTGATGAAACCAGGACCTACCTGAAGACCCAGTTCATATACAAAAAGCACAAGGCCGAAACTCTCGGCAAAGAGCAACATCTGATTGTCGATGCTGAAGCCAAGATGTCCGGCCAAGATACCTACGAAGAACACGAAAGTCACACCAAGCGACACGCCAGCAAAACGAAGTTTGCCAAGCGCTCGGCCTAAAGCTATGACAACCGAGATGATGATTGTCGCCTGAAGTGCCGAATGTTCGAAGAGTATGGAATTGAGAAAATCCAACTTTTAAAAATTAAATTGTCAAAGATTGAATGCTGCCTTGACAGCATCGACATAATCGAGCTTCTCCCAAGTGAAGAGTTCGACCTCTTTCTTGATTGGCTCTTTCATATATCGATTCTGGAAGATCTTCTCTTTCACCTCGCATGGGCGTCCGAAATGTCCATACGCAGCAGTTTCGGAATAGATAGGGTTGCGGAGTTTGAGACGCTTCTCGATAGCATAAGGAGTCATGTCGAAGATCTCTGCCACCTTAGCAGAAATCTCGGCATCAGAGAGAGCCACCTTGGCAGAGCCGAAAGTATTGACACAAAGGCTCACTGGCTTGGCCACGCCGATGGCATAGGCTACCTGCACGAGAATCTGGTCGGCAACACCTGCTGCACAAAGGTTCTTGGCGATATGACGCACGGCATAGGCTGCCGAACGATCGACCTTGGAAGGATCCTTGCCCGAGAATGCTCCACCTCCGTGTGCGCCTCGACCGCCGTAAGTATCAACAATAATCTTTCTTCCAGTAAGGCCTGTGTCACCATGAGGTCCACCGATCACGAACTTACCAGTAGGATTGACGTGATAGATGATATGGTCGTCGAAAAGGGCTTTCTCCACGTCGCTGAGTCGTGCCAACAGACGTGGCATGAGGATATTGATCACATCCTCGCGAATCTTGGCCTGCATAGCCTCGTCGGTATCGAACTCATCGTGCTGAGTAGAAATGACAATGGTATTGACACGCACTGGACGGTTCTGCTCATCATATTCGATAGTCACCTGACTCTTGGCATCAGGACGAAGATAAGGCATAAGGTTGGTCTCCTTACGAATCTTGGCAAGTTCGATAAGGAGGAGCTGGCTCAGTTCGAGGGTCAAAGGCATATAGTTGTGGCTCTCGTTGGTCGCATAACCGAACATCATTCCCTGGTCGCCTGCACCCTGAAGGGTTTCCTCATGGCGAACGACTCCACGGTTGATGTCATCGCTCTGCTCGTGGATGGCACTGAAAACGCCACAGCTGTCGCCATCGAATTTATACTCAGCCTTGGTATAGCCGATGCGGTTGATGACAGCACGCGTTGTGTTGAGAAGATCGACATAAGCATTGCTCTTGACCTCGCCGGCAAGAACGACCTGCCCTGTAGTGACAAGTGTCTCACAAGCCACCTTGCTGTGAGGATCCTGTGCAAGAAACTCGTCGAGAATAGCATCGCTGATCTGGTCAGCCACTTTGTCTGGGTGTCCTTCAGACACCGATTCAGAAGTAAACAAATAATTCATAAGAAAAACTTTTTAAATGGTTCTCAATCATTAGCAACTTTTGGAATGGTTGCCAATCATTAATCTATTAAATAAGTGCGCAAATATACGCAAAAAAGTTGACAACTTGCAAAACAAGATGTCAACAATTTATTATTTAGATATGTTTTGGTCAAATCAGCTCAAAATGCCAAGTCCACTGAGGAATATCAGGAAGATGCTGATAGGTGCGACAAAGCGCACGAGGAACATAAACGCGTTGTAGAACCAAGCCGTCTCCTTGCCATTGTTGCTGAAAGCCTTATATAGCAGTTTCTTATCGACAACCCATCCTGCAAACAACGACATTAAGAGTCCGCAACCAGGCATTAGGATATTGGCAGTGAACTTATCGAAAGCATCGAAGACAGAGTATCCGAAGATCGAGAACGTCTCGGCATACTGAGGCACGAACGACATGGCACACATCAAGCCAAGCACCTCTCCTATCAGACATACGATGACGACAGCTGTGCGACGCTTGACATGAAATTCCTCCTGGAGGATGGTGATAGGTGTCTCGAACATGGAAAGCGTAGAAGTAAGGGCAGCCACGACAAGCAAAATAAAAAATGCCACACAAAGCCAATAACCGCCAGGCATCATATTGAAGACCTCGGGGATAGTGATGAACGCCAAGCCCGGACCAGCTCCAGGCTCAACACCGAACTGATAGCACGCAGGGAATATGATGATGCCCGCAAGTATAGCAATCAGCGTATCGAGCAAGGTGATAGAGATTGCCGTTTTTCCCATCTTGGTCTGGTCGCCGAGATAGCTGCCGTATGTCAAAAGACAACTAATACCAACCGAGACACTAAAGAATGACTGACCAAGAGCAGATACCACAATGGAAGAGTTAATCTTGGAGAAATCAGGGCTAAAGAGAAAACGCAAACCATCGGCAGCCTTAGGCAATAGCAAAGAATTGATACAAAGCAATATAAGTATCACTCCAAGAAAAGGAACAAGGATATTGGAAGCTCGTTCGATACCCTTCTGAACACCACCGAGAAGGATGGCTGCATTGAGAACAATAAAGATGGTCAGCCATGCGATTGGGCCTCCAAAACTCTGGCTATATTCGTTAAATTGCGGAATATTGTCGGCAATAGCACCGACCGAATAACTAAGTGTCCAACCAGCCACTACAGAATAGAAGCCCACGATGAGCAACATGGTGGATGCTCCCACAAAACCGAGCAAAGGCCAAAGGCTTTTCGACTTGGAAGAGAGAGCCCTGTAAGCACCTACAGGATTGCGATGAGTGAGACGACCGAGAGTAAGTTCGGCAAGCATCAGAGGTGTGCCAAGAAAGAGCACACAGATGATATAGATGAGAATGAAAGCTGCGCCACCATTCTGACCAGTCTCATAAGGGAAACGCCAGATATTGCCCAAACCGACAGCCGAGCCGACAGCAGCAGCAATACCGCCCAAACGGGTCACAAAGAGTGCGCGTGAATTATCTGCCATAATATAGTAAAAAACTTAGAATATGCCAATACCACTGAGGAAAATCAACATGATGCAAATTGGTGTGAAGATGCGCAGGAGCCAGAGCAGCGGACGGATATACCAACCGCTGTCGTTGCGCCAGTTGGTGAGCGCGTCGCGAATGATATCCTTGTCGAGCTTCCATCCTACAAAGAGCGAGATGAAGAAAGCTCCAACAGGCATCATGTACAGCGACGTGATCTTGTCACAGAAATCGAAGAAACTGTCGCCGAAGAACTTGGCATCCCAGATACCTAGCGAAAGCGAACTGGCTGTGCCGAGCATAAGGACGATGACGACACTGAGAGCAGTTGCAGCCTTGCGCGACATCTTGAGTTCCTCCTGAAAGAAACTGATAGGCACCTCGAACAACGACATGCACGAAGTAAGACCCGCCAGAGAGATGAGGAGGAAGAAGGCGATGCAGCAGAAATAACCTCCAGGCATCTGCAGGAAGACATTAGGCAAGGTGATGAACACCAATCCAGGACCTGCTCCCGGCTCAATGCCATAAGAAAAACATGCAGGAAATATCACTACGCCAGCAAGAATGGCGATGAGCGTGTCGAGACAAACGACCTGAGTAGCCGTCTTTCCAATCTTGGTATTGTCGCCAAGATAACTGCCATAAGCAAGCATGATACCCATGGCGAGAGAAAGCGAGAAAAACGCCTGACCCATTGCCACGATAAATGTCTTGGCAGTCACCTTTGAGAAGTCGGGATTGAAGAGGAAATCGCAGCCATCGGCAAAGCCAGGCAGGAAAAAGCTATTGACAACAAGCAACAGCAAGAGGACGCAAAGCAAAGGCATCATCACATTGGATGCACGTTCGATGCCCTTCTGCACACCAGCCATCATGATGACGGCATTGGCAACGACAGCAATGACAAGCCACATCAACGGCTGCCAAGCGCTGGAACTGAAATCAGCAAAGTCGTTGGAAAGGACTGTAGCAGCATCGACAGTGGGATCGGCAGCCTGGGCAGCCGACACAACCGACATGAAATCGTTGGTCACGGCACGGAACGTATAACTGAAAGTCCACCCGAGAATGATGAGATAGAAGCCAAGGATGATGATTGCGACAAGCATACCCATCACTCCTACCCAATACCAAGGAGTGCCAGGCGCAAGTTTCTTGAAAGCACGAGCCACATTGGCATGAGCCGAACGTCCGATGGTGAACTCTGCTACAAGCAGAGGAATACCGAGCACGATAACCGCACAGATGTAAATCAAAAGGAAAGCAGCGCCGCCATTCTGTCCTGTTTCATAAGGGAAACGCCAGATATTACCAAGTCCGACAGCCGAACCCACGGCAGCCGCCACAGCACCAAGGCGAGTGGCAAACAATGCTCTTTCTTTCTTTTCTTCAGTCATAATGAAAAATACATTTTTGCTAAAAAAGACACAATTTTCGCTTGCAAAGTTAAGTAAAAAATAATTCATTCGTATCATTTTCACTTGAATTTTGCTAAATTCTTACTCTTTTGACACACGAAAACATAGTTTTCAATATGCAGCCATAACTTTTTTCAGCAAAATATTTGGCAATAATACAGAAAGTAACTAACTTTACGCGTTTTTATTTATGCTCACAATGTACGAATATCATACACCTGTAATGCTCGAAGAATGTCTGGAGGGGCTTCAGATTCGTCCAGACGGAATATATGTCGATGTGACCTTCGGAGGCGGAGGTCATAGCAGGGCTATACTTGAGAGGCTCGGCAAGGGCGGGCATCTGTATAGTTTTGACCAGGACCCCGATGCCGAAGCCAATGCTTTTGGCGAAGGATCTGGCATCAGCAACCTGGACCGGTTCACCTTTATCAGGAGCAATTTCAGATATCTGAGCAACTGGATGCGCTACCACGGCGTGAAGCAGATTGACGGACTGCTTGCCGACCTTGGCGTGTCGAGCCATCATCTTGATGAGCCAGAGCGAGGCTTTGCATTCCGATTTGATTCGCCTTTGGACATGCGCATGAACACTCGTGCCGGAAAGACGGCTGCCGACATATTAGCGCAGGCTGAAGAGTCGGAGATCAGCAAGATACTGGCGATATATGGAGAACTGAAACAAGCCAAGCGCATGGCATCTGCCATTGTGAAGCAGAGGACACAGAAGCCTATTGCCACTACAGGAGACCTGTGTGAAGTGCTGAGTCCGTATATAAACAAGAAAGCCGAAAAGAAAGAACTTGCACAGGCTTTCCAGGCCTTGCGAATCGAAGTGAACCACGAGATGCAAGCACTCGAAGAGATGCTCTTGCAAGCCACAAAGCTACTTGCACCCGACGGACGATTGGTGGTAATGACCTATCACTCGCTCGAGGACAGGATAGTGAAGAACATCATCCGCTCAGGTCATGTTGACGGGCATATCGAGCAAGACTTTTACGGTCGCATCATAGCACCACTAAAGGCAGTCAACAACAAAGTCATCACTGCACGGGATGAAGAACTTGAGAGCAATCCGCGTTCGCGCAGCGCAAAATTGCGCATAGCCACCAGAAACGATGACGACAAAAAGAAAGCATGATGGAAACGAAAAAACTGACAGAAAAGATAAGCGATGTTGCTGACTCAATGAGCGAGGCAATCGAGTCGTATGACACTCCGTTTTCGAGGTCATTCTATAAGAAGCATTTTGGCAAGATGATCATATTGGGTATCTTGCTGATGTCGTATATCGACCTGAGATACGAATACGAGAGTGCCATCTACGAATTAGGGAAGTTGAAGACACAACTCGACGAGGTGCGTTACACCTCGATAGCACGCTGGGGTGAACTCACAGGCAAGAACAAGCCTGAAGTGGTGAGACTGAAAGTAGCAGAGAGTGACATCGAGCTGATACCTACCGACGAACCTCCAATACTCGTGAAGTAAGACAATGGACTATAAGAAACGATTCTATGTAATAGCTGCATTCTTGGGCATCTATATATGCTACATCTGGTACAATTCGTTCCAGACGGTAATCATTGATGGCCCAAAGTACAGGGCCAAGGTTGAGAAACTGAAGATAGACAGTGTGCCAATACCTCAGCTGCGCGGCTTCATCTTTGCCGACGGTCATGAGCTCTTGGCTGGCTCGCTGCCTGAATATGACGTCTTTCTGGATTTCAAAAGTACCACCATTCCGCCAAAAGACAAGACAAAGTCGATGAACATACCGCCCGACACCATAGCTTATTACTTCAGCGACAATGGTCCTGGCGCACAAGCCCTGCATGAGATTGACCCATCGAAGAGTGCAGCCGAACATGCACGACTGGTGAGAAATGCATATTCACAGAGGCAACCCCGTTTCAAAATATTACATGCCGTCCCATATCTTGATTACAGGAAACTGCGCACACAGATGCCATATTTCAAGAAAGCAAGATATCAGAATGGACTCATCAGCGAGGAACGCGCCCACCGCTATCGTCCGTATGGCGAGACCCGCATGGGTGCAGCCACCATCGGCAGTGTATATGCCAAAAAAGACAAGGACGGCATAAGCGGACGAGGCAAGGGAGGCATTGAGGAAGCCATGGACTCGGTGCTGAGAGGCAAGCCTGGACTCGGTTTCAAGCAAATCATACGCCGTCACCAGACCGACATCACAGTCAAGCAGCCTGTCAATGGTGCCAATGTCCACACCACCATCAATGTCGAGATGCAAGACATACTCGACCAGGCTCTCTGCAAGCGTATTCTCGAACTGCGGGCTCATGGAGGCTGGGCTGCCATCATCGAGTGTAAGTCTGGCAAGATAAAAGCCATATCAAATCTGGAAAGGATATCAGACACGGAATGTGCCGAAGACCACAACCATCTGTTTGAAGACCTCGTGGATCCAGGTTCGACATTCAAGACCGTGAGCTACATGATAATGCTCGATGACGAGAAGATCACGCCAGAAACCAAAGTCAACACCGGCAACTATCCAGATGCACGTGGAGAATTCATCTATCATGGGCAACATATCCGAGACGACCATCCTGTAGGTGAAGTTACTGCCGACGAAGCGATGGTGCAGTCGTCGAATATCTCGATTGCCAAACTCACGACTCAGGCATACGAGAAAGACCCTCAGAGATATCTTGATGCCATAGAACGCATCAATCTGCTCAGCGATCGCGTGCTCTCGGACAGCGACAAAGCAGAGATCAAGCAAGTGGGTTATCTGCGAAAACTCGAGTTACGCAAGGAGTTTCCGAAAGCACAGGCTGCACGTCACCGACAGATGACTGGTCGCAGCTGGAGCAAGGTGTCGCTTGCCCAGATAAGCTATGGATACGAGACACAGATTCCAGGCATCTATATCCTGCAGTTCTATAATGCCATTGCCAACGATGGAAAGATGATGCGCCCATATATCGTCGATTATATCGAGAAAGACGGCGAAGTGATATGGAAGCAAGAGCCAACTGTGATTAATCCAAAGATATGCAGTGACAAGACACTTGCAGCAGTGCGTCATGCCCTCGAAGGTGTAGTGGAACACGGCACAGCAGCCGGTAGTGCTTGGCTACCTGGAGCAAAAAGCAAGAAAGTGAAGATTGCGGGCAAGACAGGAACAGCACAGAGATTCAACCAAGAGACAAAGAACTACAGCGGTGCAGGACATAACGTGTCATTTGCAGGATATTTCCCTGCCGACGACCCTCAGTACTGTGGCATCGTAGTGATTGATGCACGACCTGGAGGCAACTTTGGACGTCCTGGAGGAGGATACATGGCAGGTCCTGTCTTTAAGTCGTTTGCCGAACAGATTTGGGCTCTGAAATGTAACAAGACCCTGAAGGATATCACTCCCGACACCTTACATGCCTTGGAACCGAAAGTGAAGAAAGGACCGTTGGCAGTGACTAAATCGGTGCTTGATGCCCTTGACCTCGACACTCTGAAATTGGAAGAAAGCATCGAACTGAGCAATCCTGCCAATAACAAGGTGCCAGACGTGAGAGGCATGGGCGCATCAGATGCATTGTTCAAACTCGAAAGTCTCGGTCTGAGAGTCAACATAGTGGGCAAGGGCGCAGTAGCATCAATGTCGATGGCTCCAGGCACTGCCTGCAAGAGAGGTAACAACATCACAATCACACTGAGATAATTGCAACACAAATAATAAACGAAATATGAAACTTACTGAATTGCTTGAACGCCTTACCTATACATTAGAGGGTTCAAAAGACATCGATCGAGAAATATCATCAATCGAACAGGACAGCCGCAAAGTACAGGCTGGATGTCTTTTTATTGCAGTACGAGGAACGAATGTCGATGGACATTCATTCATTCCTCAGGTAATTTCAGCAGGAGCTTCGGCAGTGGTCTGCGAAACCCTTCCTGAAGAATTATCGAACGACGTGACATATATCAAGGTTGACGACTGCAACCTTGCTTTGGCAATGCTGGCATCGGCATGGAATGGTTATCCATCGGAACAGCTGACCCTGGTAGGCGTAACAGGCACCAATGGCAAGACCACCATAGCAACGTTGCTGTATAGACTGTTTTCGAAATTAGGATATCCTTGTGGACTCCTCTCGACGGTATGCAACTATGTCATCGACCGAGAGGTTCCTGCCACACACACCACACCCGACCCATTGCAGCTCAACATGCTTTTGCGCGAAATGGTCGAAGAAGGATGCGCATACGCATTCATGGAAGTGTCGTCGCACAGTGCCGACCAGAAACGCATTGGCGGACTCGATTTTGATGGAGGCATCTTCACCAACCTCACACGCGACCACATGGACTATCACAAAACCGTCGAGAACTACCTCAAAGCCAAGAAATCGTTTTTCGACAATCTGCCAGCCAAAGCTTTTGCCCTAAGCAATGCCGACGATAAGAATGGCGAGGTGATGATGCAGAACACCAAGGCTCGCCGACGTCTGTACAGCGTGCGCACAGGAGCAGACTACACAGCAAAAATTATCGAAGAAGCCTTCGAGGGAATGGAACTGCAGTTTAGCGTAGGCGGCAAGGCTCTATGTCCTGTTGTAACACATTTTGTAGGCCGTTTCAACGCATCGAATCTTGCAGCGGTCTTTGGTGCAGCCATCGAATTGGGAGCAAACATCGACGAGGTGCTTGTCAAGATGAGCGAGCTCGTGCCTGTCAATGGTCGTTTCGAGGCTATCCGCTCGCCGAAAGGATTCAGTGCCATTGTTGATTATGCCCATACACCAGATGCCCTCATCAATGTGCTTGAAGCTATCAAGGAGATACTCGGTGACAAGGGCAGAATCATCACTGTAGTAGGCTGCGGAGGCAATCGCGACAAAGGCAAACGTCCGATTATGGCAAAGGAGTCGGCATTGCGCAGTGACCGTTTGGTGCTCACATCCGACAATCCTCGTTTCGAGGAGCCAGACGAGATCATCAAGGATATGCAGGCAGGACTCGACAGCGAGGAACTTCGGGCAAAGACCATCTCGATCACCGACCGTCGCGAGGCTATACGCACAGCGCTGATGATTGCCGAAAAGGGCGATGTGATACTAATTGCGGGGAAGGGACACGAAGACTATCAGGATGTAAAGGGTACCAAACACCACTTTGATGACCACGAGGTTGTGAGAGAGGCTATGGGCAATTGACAAAAAACATAATAAATTATTATAATAAATGTTGTTTTATTTTTTCCGTTTCCTTCACGACGCATTTGACATCCCTGGTGCAGGTCTATGGGGTTATATCTCGTTCCGTGCTATCGCGGCACTGATTCTGGCGCTTCTCATCTCTGCTGTATTTGGCGAGTACTTCATCAAATATATGAAACGACGCAACTTCAGCGAAGCACAGCGAGACCCATCGATTGACCCTTACGGTGTGCAAAAGAAAGGAGTACCAACAATGGGAGGCATCATCATAATAGTTGCGACCATCGCACCCTGCCTACTGTTAGGCCGACTCCGCAATATCTATATGATACTGATGCTGACTACCACCATCTGGCTTGGATTTCTCGGGTTCATGGACGACTATATCAAAATGCACAAGGACAAGGACGGCCTGAAACCGATATACAAGCTCATCGGACAAGCAGTTCTCGGACTGACTGTAGGCCTGACCCTATACCTCAGTCCTGACGCTGTGATGCGCGAGAACGTGACAATCAAGAAAGTTGAGACAGTACAGAATGTCATTCCGAGCGATGATTGTTATGCCAACATCTACAGCATTGACGAGGAACAACCGAAGTCGAAAATCGTTGAGACTGTGACACTCAAATCAGAGCCAGTCAAATCCACCAAGACCACTTTGCCTTTCATTAAGAATCACAACCTTGATTATGCCTCATGGTTCAGCTGGCTTGGCAACCATGCACAGATGGCAGGATGGATATTCTTTGTATTTCTCACCACCTTCGTCATTATGGCGGTGAGCAACGGAGCCAACCTCAACGATGGAATGGATGGTATGTGTGCCGGCAATTCAGCAATCATGTGTATCGCCCTTGGACTCCTTGCCTATTTTTCGAGTCACATCGAATATGCCTCGTATTTTAACATTATGTATATACCTGGCACGCAGGAACTGGTGGTATTTGTGGCAGCCTTTGTGGGTGCTCTCATAGGCTTCCTATGGTATAATGCCTACCCTGCCCAGGTGTTCATGGGCGACACAGGCTCGCTTGCCATTGGCGGCATCATTGGCGTGCTGGCAGTCATCATCCACAAAGAACTGCTCATACCAGTCATCTGTTTCATCTTCCTTGCTGAAAGTATCTCGGTGATGTTGCAGACCTCCTATGCCAAGTTTGGCAACAAGAAAGGGTTGAAACTGCGAGTATTCAAGCGTGCTCCGATTCACGACACCTTCAGAGTGCTTCCTGGGCAGATCCCTGCCGACTTCAAGATAATATTTGCCAAATGGCCAAAAGGAAGCTGGCACGAATCGAAAATTGTGGTACGTTTCTGGATTACGACAATAATACTTGCTGCTTTTGCAATCATGACATTAAAGATAAGATAAAAAATGAAAAGAATAGCAATTTTGGGTGCTGGCGAAAGTGGAACAGGAGCTGCTGTTCTCGCAAAAGTAAAAGGCTTTGATGTCTTTTTGAGCGATATGTCGCCCATCAAAGATAAATACAAGAAGATTCTCGAGGAATACGATATTCCTTTTGAAGAAGGACATGCACATACAGCCGAGCTGATACTCAATGCCGACGAAGTAATCAAGAGCCCAGGCATACCTCTCACTGCGCCACTTGTAGTGGAACTTATCAAGCAGGGGACGCCTATCATCTCGGAAATCGAGTTTGCGGGTCGTTATACCGATGCAAAGATGATATGTATCACAGGATCGAATGGTAAGACCACCACTACCATGATGACTTATCATATCCTGAAGTCGGCAGGACTGAAGGTTGGACTGGCAGGCAATGTGGGCAAAAGTCTCGCCTATCAGGTAGCAACCGAGCAGTACGATTATTACGTGATTGAGTTGTCATCTTTCCAGCTCGACAATATGTATGAGTTCAAAGCTAATGTGGCTATCATCATGAATATCACTCCAGACCACATGGACCGATATGACCACGAGATGCAGAACTATATCAACTCGAAGCTGCGCATCGTCCAAAACCAGACCAGCAAAGACCACCTGATTTACTGGAACGAAGACCCAATCGTCACAAAAGAGATTGCACGACGTCTAAACGAACCAAAAGGAGGAGAGGACTATACGGGAACCAACAATGAGCATCCTGAACTTGTAGATAACAACGGCAAGCTGATATTTCCGTTTGCTGGCCATATAGAGCCTCTAAAAGTCGATCTTATCCCATTCACAGGCAAGTCGCTCAAAGACATGGGAGGGCATCCACTCACACCTGGCGCATACATCAAAGACGGGCAGATGGTAGTAGATCTGGTTGACCAGATGATCGACATCGACCTTGACGAATTGCCTTTGCCAGGACCTCATAACCTGTACAACACTATGGCAGCCACAATCTCTGCAAGTCTTACCGGCTTGAAAAAAGAAGAGATACGGAAGGCTTTGAAATCGTTCAAGGGTGTGGAGCACAGACTGGAGAAATGTGGTGTGATAGATGGAGTGGAATACATCAACGACTCGAAGGCCACCAATGTCAACAGCTGCTGGTATGCACTGATGTCGATGAAGAATCCCACAGTGCTCATCCTTGGCGGTAAAGACAAGGGCAACGACTACACAGAGATAGAGCAACTCGTGCGCGACAAATGCACGGCATTGGTTTATCTTGGTGTCAACAACGAAAAACTGCACGCCTTCTTCGACAAGATGGGGAAACCTGTGGCAGATGCCAAGTCGATGCATGAGGCCTTAGTAAAATGCCGTGAGTTTGCTCATCCTGGCGATACCGTGCTTCTTTCGCCATGTTGCGCATCGTTCGACCTCTTCAAAAGCTATGAGGATCGCGGTGACCAGATGAAGGCCATCGTTGCAGAATGGGCTGCAACTACTCAGAATTAATATTAATTGTGATTGATTCCAACAAAAACAAGACTTGAACACTAATCAGCATAAATGGAAAAGAAAACATTTTTAGGCTCAATCATGCGAGGCGACAGCTGGATATGGGGTATATACTGGTTGCTCTTCTTCATCTCGGTTGTAGAGATGTTCAGCGCGTCAAGTCGATTGGTTTATAAATCTATGACGAGCACTGACCCAGTGTTCAGGCACATGGAGTTCCTCTTTTGGGGTCTTGGCGTGGTCCTGGTGTTCCAAAGCCTTAATATTAAAGCAATTCGCAACTGGAGTATTATTATCTACGCAGCAGGCGTTTCATTTCTTTTCGCATTACCTGTTTTCGGCCGTACCGTCAATGGTGCAGTGCGCGATGTGGGAGGACTGCAGCCAGCAGAGATCTGCAAGGTGGGTCTGATGATGGCACTATGTCTTGCCATGACAGCAAGCGACGAGTTTTATTATCGTTTCTCGATATTCCGCAAAAACGTAAAGCTATACCGCTACCTGTTTTATCTCCTAATTGCTGCAATTGTAGCATTACCTATCCTGACACAGAACCTTTCGACGGCTCTCATCATAGGCATGGCGACGATTTCGGTATTGTGGATTGGTGGTGCAAAGGGCTTGTATCTGCGACGCACGCTATATGTGGTGGGTGCATGTGGACTGATTGGATTTGCTGCCCTATATGGACTGCATGAGTGGGACAATGCCAACGCTGCAGAAGGTAAGACCTTGGTCAACCTTGGTCCAATCAACAGAGCACATACTTGGGCTAGCAGAGTCTTTGACAAAGACCCAATCCCTTTGGCAGATCAGACCCCGAACGACGACAATGCTCAGGTGATACATGCCCACATGGCTCTTGCCAACAGCTATCCGTTTGGCAAGTTCATTGGCAACAGCCAATTGCGCGACCTGCTGCCCGAAGCATATTCCGACTATATTTATGCTATCATATTTGAAGAAACAGGATTCATAGGTGCATTGTGTGTGATGCTGCTATATATCGTACTGCTCGGCCGGTGTTTCTATTTAGCGGGCAAGACATCCGACCCATTTATACGACTACTGATGATAGCCTTACCGCTGATAATGACCATACAGGCTCTCATGCATATAGGCGTTTGCACCGATTCCATGTTTGTAACAGGTCAGCCACTGCCACTTATCAGCCGAGGAGGTTCGAGCATACTGTTGACCAGCGTATCGTTAGGTATCATATTGGCATTGAGCCGCCTCATCAAAGCCGAACGAGAAATGCAGGAGGCTAATGAAGTTTCACAAGTACAAATCGAAAGCGTATGAAAGTAATAATAAGTGGAGGAGGCACGGGTGGACATATCTTCCCTGCTGTCTCGATTGCCAATGCAATAAAAAAAGCTCTGCCCGACACTGAATTTCTCTTCATCGGTGCTAATGGACGAATGGAGATGGAGAAAGTGCCAGCCGAAGGATATAAGATCATTGGATTGCCCGTACGCGGATTCTTTCGACCACTATATAGTCCAAAGAACATCATGGTGCTGATAGATTTGCTGAAAAGCACCATCAAAGCAAAGAAGATAATCCGTGAGTTCAATCCAGACATTGCAGTTGGCGTAGGAGGTTATGCCAGTGCTGCAGCTCTCAAAGCCGCAAGTGCTCTTGGCGTGCCATACGTACTCCAAGAACAAA
Organism: Bacteroidales bacterium; assembly: GCA_016293065.1. Taxonomy (GTDB): domain Bacteria; phylum Bacteroidota; class Bacteroidia; order Bacteroidales; family UBA3663; genus Liminaster. The sequence continues at coordinate 20,699 of JAEDEY010000008.1, read as the reverse complement.
ACGGTTTTGCGGGAGTCACCAATCAGGAGCTTGCCAAACATGCCAAGAAGATATGTGTGGCATACCCAGGCATGGAACGATTCTTTCCTGCCGACCGTATTGTGATGACCGGCAACCCAGTGCGACAGTCGTTGCTCGAGTGTACAGCTACCATAGCAGAGGCTCGGCAGTCGTTCGGGCTTGACCCTGACCGTCCTACAATCTTTGTCACAGGAGGCAGCCTTGGAGCCCGCAGCATCAACGAGAGCATAGCCGATGGTATAGAACAGCTGGAAGCTGCCGGCATACAGGTGCTATGGCAGACAGGCAAAGCCGATGGCAACAAATGGGAAGAGATAGCAGCAGCCAAGAAGGCTCATTTGGTACACCCGACGTGGTTTGTCACCGACATGGCAAAAGCCTATCGTGCAGCCGACGTAGTCATCTCGCGTTCGGGTGCTGGGGCTGTCAACGAAATATGCCTCATCGGCAAAGCATCGATATTGGTGCCATTGCCAACAGCAGCTGAAGACCACCAGACAGCTAATGCCAAGGCTCTATCGACTAAAGACGCTGCCATACTCGTGGCAAACAGCGATGCTAAGCAAAAACTGGTGGAAGAAGCCATCAGACTCATTGGCAACGCACCACGAATCAAGTCGATGGAAGAAAAAGCAAAAGCAATGGGAATGACAGGAGCTGCCGACACCATTGCGCAGATAGTGATTGAAGAAGCAAAAAAGAACAAAAGAGTATGAAATCAATATATTTTGTAGGTGCTGGCGGTATCGGCATGTCGGCACTTGAGCGATATTTCAACGCTGAAGGATATAAGGTGGGAGGTTATGACAAGACACCTTCTCCCCTTACAGAAGCTCTCATCAAGGAAGGCATCGACATTCACTTTGAAGATAATATCGAGGCTGTCGATTCGGTATTTAAAAATGTTGATGAGACTATCGTCTGCTATACGCCTGCTATCCCAAAGGAGCATGGAGAACTCTCGTATTTTCAGCAGAACGGATTCAAGGTGATGAAACGCTCGCAGTTGCTTGGTCTCATAACGCGCGAAAAACGAGGTCTTTGTATCAGCGGCACTCATGGGAAAACCACAACATCTTCGATGGTGGCACATATACTAAAGCAGAGCCATGTAGATTGCAATGCCTTCCTTGGCGGCATCCTGAAACCCTACGACTCAAACCTGATGCTCTCGAGTACCTCAGACCTAACCGTAATTGAAGCCGACGAATTTGACCGTTCATTCCACACCCTTCTGCCCTATCAGGCGGTCATCACCTCATGCGACCCTGACCACCTTGACATATATGGTACAGAAGAAGCCTATCGTGAAAGTTTCACTCATTTCACGTCGTTGGTGCGTCCTGGTGGATTGCTACTAAAACGCAAAGGCATCAAGGTTGAGATGCGGCTTCAGGAAGGTGTGCGCTATGCAGAATATGCAGTAGGAGAAGAAGCTGATTACTATGCCACCAACATACGCATTGGGAATGGCTCAATCAAATTCGACTTCGTTGCCACGGCCGAGGGCATTGTGATGCGCGACATGGAGCCTGGTGTTCCTGCGCCTATCAATGTCGAGAATGCGACCGCCGCCCTTACGCTATGTATGCTTAATGGCTGTACAGAAGAAGAGTTGCGCACTGGCCTCAAGTCATTTGGAGGAGCGAAACGCCGTTTCGACTTCTATGTGAAACGCGACGACATGGTGATAATGGACGATTATGCTCATCATCCAGATGAGATAAAAGCAAGTATCAGCTCGGTGAGGCAGTTGTTTGCAGGACGAAATATCACTGTGGTATTCCAGCCTCACCTCTATTCGCGCACACATGATCTGGTCGATGGATTTGCACATGCATTGAGCATTCCTGACCGCACCATCCTTCTGCCAATCTATCCCGCACGCGAGCAGCCAATACCAGGAGTAACTTCCGAATGGCTTCTCGAAAAAGTCAGTTGTACAGACAAGTGCTGTGTACTCCAGACCGACCTTGTTGAGCACCTAATGGCACTCAAGGCAACAGGGAAACTTGATGTGGTAGTGATGATGGGAGCCGGTGTCGATATCGAACGCCTCTTACCGCAAGTGGTCAGTTCCCTCAATAAGAAAGACTGAAGAACAATCAACATACATCCCAACAGATGGTAAAGAAGATAATTGCTATACTTGTCGCATTTGTGTTAGTGGGCTATTTGTCCATTGCCGGCATCATATATCGTGTCGGCAAGGAGCCGGCAACATACAACGATATAATGATTGATATCGATGAGATTGCCGATCAGTCTTTTGTCACCGAAGCAGATGTGCGTCAACAGTTGAAAGCAGCAAGGGTGAATCCGATAGGCAAGGTCATTGACTCGGTCAACACTCTTGAGATATCCAGAGTGCTCGAACGCAACAAACTCATTCTGGAAGCACATTGTTATCATTCGCCCGACAGTGTGCTCCATATCGACATTGTGCAACGTCAGCCAATCCTGCGCGTGAAAAGTGTCAGTCAAGGAGACTTCTATGTCGATAATGAAGGTGAGATTATGCCTGTGCAGAATATCGTGCCTATGCAGATACCTCTTGCTACTGGCTACATCAGCAAAGATAGAGCGAGCACCGAGCTCTATGAACTTGCCCAATACCTTGGCGACAACAAGTTCTGGAGGAATGAGATAACTCAGATCTTTGTCAACACCAATGGAGACATAGAACTGATCCCTCGCGTTGGGTCACACACTATCCTGCTTGGCACTGCCGACAACTGTGAGAAGAAACTCAACAAGGTGCGAAAATTCTACGACAAGGTGCTCGAACGCAAAGGATGGAACTATTACAAGGTGATTAATGTAAAATTTGAGAACCAAGTAATAGGCGAGAAAGCAATCAGTAAATAAAGAAAAGAGAACTGATTTATCAATCGGTAATTTTGAATTGTTATTTGATAATTAATATTATATGAGTAGAACCCTAATTTGTGCCATACAGATAGGCACATCACGCATCTGCGCTGCTGCAGCTTGGCATGACGGCAAAGGCAACTACGAAATAGTCGCAATGGAGACCGAACAGGCATTGGGTTGCATCCGCAAGGGCTATGTTGTTGATACCGAAGCAACAGCAACACACATCAAGAGCCTTGTGCAGAAGTTGAGCAACCGCGTGAAATCGAACGATTGTCGAGGCATTGATGCTGCATATATAGGTATCAATGGCATATCGGTCCACAACATGCCGCATCATCCAAGCATAACACTGTCAGACGGACTTTCGGTAAATAATGAGCACTTAGCCCTGCTACGCCAGCAGAGCCTTGCATACAACGGTGAAGACCAAGACATTATCGGATTGGAAACATTGGGCTATACTCTTGATGACATAGACTGCCTCAACCCTGTTGGACGCACAGGCTACCAGCTGACAGCACACTTCCAGCTCATAGTCTGTCAGCATCGTCTATGTGCTGGGGTGCGTGCTGCCATGGAAAAGGCAGGCATACGTCTGTCTGGCATTATCGCCACTGCACAGACTGTAGCACATATTCTCTCTCCCGACGAAAAGCAACGTGGTTGCTGCCTCATCGACATTGGACATTCGCTCACCACTGTATCAGTCTATGCCAATGGAGCACTACAACATCTTGCCACAATACCATTGGGCGGCAATGCCGTGACTCAAGATATTGCCAAAGCCAATGATATAAAATCGGAAGAGGCTGAGAAAAGAAAAATTGAAATGGAAGAGCTTGACATCGTGAGCCGATGCAGATATGAAGAGATTGCGGCCAACATATCCCATCAGATAGAACTTTCGGGATATAAGGGACTCCTTGCAGCAGGGTGCATAATGACAGGCGGTGCTGCTCTTCAGCGAGGATTGACAAGTTTGATTAGCGAACAAATTGGAATGAAGCGCATTGTAGCACGAGGCTACAGTGGCATCTGCTTCGGAATCTCTGATCGTAAGCCGCAGTTTTCATCGCTCACCACAATGATCTCGCAGTGTACTGCCGATTGTGAGTGCAAGCCTGAAGTAAAACCTGTTGCGCCAGTTGCAAAGCCTGAGCCTGAACCAGTCATAGAGACAAAGCCTGCAGAAACACCCGACACACAAAAGAAGGTGGAGAAGCAAGTAAAGAATTATCCTATAAATAGAGATGAAAGACGCTCGAGCATTGGGACTTTTTTGCGCGATCTTTTCTCGGGAATAGATGAATGAGTGAAATAATAATTCAGAAAAAACTATAGTAAATGGACAATATTCAGAAACCAATAGAATGGCAGACCGAAGGGAATGACACTTTGGACTTCGACTATAGGGCGACAGAACCAGGACATGCCATCATCAAGGTTGTAGGCGTGGGTGGCGGTGGCTCTAATGCCGTGCGCCACATGTTTCAGGAAGGAATACAAGATGTTTCTTTCCTCATCATCAATACCGATTTTCAGGCTCTGAAGGGCTCACCCATACCGAACAAGCTTCAGATTTCGGACAAGGGATTGGGTGCCGGTGCTGATCCTGAAGTAGCCCGCCAATGCGCTTTGCAGTATGAAGATCAGATTCGTGCAGCTCTTGACGATGGCACCGAGATGGTGTTTATCACAGCTGGAATGGGAGGAGGCACAGGCACTGGAGCTGCTCCTATTGTGGCGCGAATAGCGCATGACATGGGCATACTCACCGTCGGCATAGTCACAATCCCATTTGAATTTGAGGGACGCGATAAGATTCTTATGGCTCTCAAAGGTGTCAATGAGATTAAAGAGCATGTAGATGCTTTGCTCGTTGTCAACAACAATCGTCTCATCGAGATATATCCAGATTTCAACTTCTTCAATGCGTTCAAGAAAGCTGACGACACTCTCACTATTGCGGCTAAGAGTATTTCAGACATCATCAATATCGAAGGCTACATGAACCTTGACTTTGCTGATGTTAGCACAACTTTGCGCAATGGCGGAGTAGCACTGATCAGTACAGGAAGTGCAGAAGGCGAGAATCGTGTAACAAAGGCTATTGAGGAAGCCATCACTTCGCCTCTGCTTCAGGATAACGACATCAAGAATGCTCAGCACCTTCTTTTCGAGATATGCTTTAGCGAGAGTAACCCTGTGTCGATGTCTGAGATTGCCGAGGTCAATCAGTTTGTCAAGAATCTCAACACCGACATCAAAGTCATCTGGGGCGCTATGGTCGATGACTCACTTGGCGATAAGGTCAAGTTCATCATCCTTGCAAGTGGTTTCGACATGGATCAGAATGGAGAAATCAAGCCTGATTTCAATCGTCTCGGTGCCACAAAATTGACCGACGAAAATGAACAGGAGAAAACTCCAGAAACAAAACTCGACAATAATGAAGAGCCTATGATGGAGCCTGAGGAAGAAGATCAGGATGACGATGTGCCTGCCATCATGACTGGACCAAGTGCAGAACCAATCAATGAGGAAACCTCGGTGACTGAAACTGAGCAGAACAAAGAAGAACAACCAATAAGCTCACCTGCCCCTGATATTCCTAAGACAGAAAAGGTCACTATCCAGAATCTGCCGACACAGACTCAGCAGACGGTACAACCTGTACAGCCGCAGGTTCAGACAATACAGACCCAGCAGACGGTACAAACTCAACAAACCGTACAAGCAAAAAAAACAACTCCTGATATTAAGCCTGCACCCACAGTGATGGATGGCATCAACGAAATCAGGAAGTATTATGGCGAGGAATTGGCAAATGAGACCAACCTTGATATAGCCCGTAAGACATATTATGTGCTCGATAATGAAGAACTGTCAAATGAAGAACTGGTGGATCTGATCGAGAATCTGCCGACTTACAATCGTTCGGTCGAAGAATTGGGCGAGCTGAAAGCAAAGTTTAGGCATGATAAATCGACAAAAGAGTAACAAATGATTAATATATACGAATTAGGGTTGCCAGCGATTTTCTGGCAACCCTAATTTTTTAGTCCAAATCATTCAGGGCAACTAACCGGAGCTTTCCAAAGCTGATGTAGATTGCAATAGGCATATACCATCAGAGGCTTCGACGAACAGCAGAAAGAGACTTTTGGCTCACAGGTATCTTTGATCAACTTCACCTCTCCTCCGTGTTCGGTTTCGAGGAAAATGAAACAGATGTGATGCTCTGGAGTCGATGGATGCAGAATCTTTCCAACAGAAACCGTGACTACATAACAAGGCTTAACACTATCGCGCTTAGTCTCACACATTATCCAAGGCACATGTGCCTCTACCGTAGCATCGACGGTATTAGCTTCAAGTTCTTTCATAGGCCTACCACAACAAAACGGAGTAATGCCACTACTCACCAAGGGTGTCATTACGTTGCCACAAACAGGGCATTTGAAAAAAACAGTTTCCATAAATAATAAGCTATTAATATATAAACAATGAGTCTTGCGAAAGATGAGGTAGTGCTCAAATTTCTTGATGCAAAGTTAAATAAAAAAGGCTCTGCTTTCGCAAACTGCGAAAACAAAGCCTAATAAGCTGATTATCAGCACTACTATTTTCCAATTTTTGGAAATAAATCAAAAGCCAAGTGTGATACGCTTGCCAAAAGGAGCAATTGCAAGACCTGCCATCTTGAAATGTTGCTTACCCCATGGCAAGCCGATAATAGTAATACTGAGAAGAAGGCCACACACCACATGACATAAGCCTGCCCAAAAGCCTCCAAAAATGAACCACAAGATGTTAAGCAGTATGCGCAAGCATCCTGGAGGGAAGTCTGCGTCCTCTATTTTTGCGCCAAATGGCCATAGACACAGCAGTCCAATCTTGAACGTTTGCATAGCCCAAGGAATACCGATAATAGTCATTGCCATGGCAAGACTACCCGTAAAATAGCCAATAGCAGCCTCAAGACCGCCAAATATCAACCAGATAATGTTTCCTAAAAATCTCATATTTTGTTCTCCTATATTAGTATATATTACGTTGTATTTTACAATTTATCAATAGCCTTCAAAAGTCCTTCACACCCCTCAAGACAATCCCTCCATGTGGCATCAAAATCGTCGGTGTACCAAGGATCAGCAACATCGCCTGGACGATGAGTAAAATCAAGCAATTTGCATATCTTGCATTCCGGATCGTCACCTGCGATACGAGTCATGTTTCGTATGTTCCATTCATCCATACCCACCAAAAGATCAAATCGCTGGTAGTCTTGACGAGTCATCTGCCTTGCAGTCTTGCCTTCACAACCTATACCATGTTCTGCAAGTTTACGTCGTGCAGGCGGATACACGCTATTGCCAATCTCTTCGGTAGAAGTAGCAGCCGACTCGATATAGAACTCTTCTTCCCTGCCATACTTCTTGACAAGGTCTTTCATTATAAACTCTGCCATTGGACTTCGACAGATGTTGCCATGACAAACAAATAAAATTCTTTTCATAGTCTTCTTAATTATTTGTTCTTTGAACAGAGCGATTGTCTTCAGCATCTATTCTATCGGAGAGCGTCATCAACGCGATATCATACTTCAAAGGGTCATCGGCATCCCATGAACGGAACTTCTCTGTAAGCTCACAGCAAGAAACCCACGATGCATTCTTGTGCATAAGGATACTACTTGTCAGATTGCAAACATGTACATCCATCACAGCATAAAGATCCCTTTGTGACCGTTCGGTCCAGATACCAAGGTCGGGTGACGTAGTGCGTGTCATCCAACGCATATACATACACATGCGTTTACAAGCCGATTTTCCCGGAGTGCCAAGCTTTGCTGGTGCAAGAAGATCACATAGAGATTTAATCGCCTCCTCACAGCTTTTCCCCATGAGGTATTTTTCGACTGTAGGGTGTGGTTTCAAAGGTGATAATGCTAAAGCTATATTGCGGCACACGGCTTTGAAATTATCACTATTGAGCGTGCGATAGACACAACCATTCTTAGCATCAGCATAGCTGTCTTCATATTTTCCACTCAATACGAAATGTCCAGGATGCCAGTTCATCTCTTCCTCAAGCATATGTCGTGCAGCCTTGCGAATAGCCTTTCTGTTACCCCAAGTTATCATTGCAACGAAAAGCGCTCCCAGTTCGATATCAAGTTGGTCGTCGGTATGAGCCATGAGCTCATAGACCAACCCACAGGGATCGATGGCTTTGAACTTTTCAAAGTCATAAGTCTCGGCATAAATAGCATCGAGATTTTCTTTTGTTATTCTACGGTCAATCATCAGCGGAATACGTAAACGATAAGATAAAACAACACTGGCACCAGCAATGAAGGCAGATAATTGATGGTTTTCATATCCTTGAGATTGAGTATTGACAGACCCGAGCAGAGAATCAGCACACCTCCGACAATAGAAATTTCAACACGCATCTCTTCGGGCATTGCCGAGCGGAAGAAATAGGCTACGAAATAGAAAAGACTTTGCCAACAGAAGAGAATGGGAGCGGCAAGTATCATACCCCATCCATAGGTAGCAGCCAGAATAGCCGAAGTAAACAAGTCGAGCGTAGCATTGGTGTATAGGAAAGTGTTCTGTGATTCTCCGAAAGTCCATCCTGCACTTGGCGAGAGAGCTGAAAGTACAGGGCCGACAATCGAGAACGTTCCAATACAATAAAGCAGGCAACCTGTTGTAAGACCTTGTACGAGGCTGGGCTTTTCAGAGTCGGGATGATGATGTCTGGCCTCATATCGTTCGAGTTTACCTGCCCAGTCCAACTTTGTTCCCACAATGATGCCAATCACAAGGCTTGCGATAAAAAGGACTGGATATTCACTTTTGGGCATATTGCTGAGAGAAGCATTTACTCCAAGGACGATACACGCCAGTCCTAAAGCATCAAACATCACTTTACGATATTTTTCGCTTATGCCTTGGCGCATTGTCGCTCCAATAGCAGAACCAATGATGATAGTTGCAGTATTGACGATTGTTCCTAACATAACTCTCGCATGAAAAGTAATAGTAAATCAGAAAAAAATGGGATGTACACACACGCGTACATCCCATTTGTCTTATCATTTCAGTTCATTATCAGTTGAAGTCAAGTGTACGACGAGGAGCAGCATAAGCGCGATTGAATTCATCACGACTGCCAACGTAAAGATTCTTGAACTCACGCTGACCTGTACCAGCAGGAATGAGGTGTCCACAGATGACGTTCTCCTTCATGCCCTCAAGATAATCGGTCTTGCCAAGGATAGCAGCCTCGTTGAGCACACGAGTTGTCTCCTGGAACGAAGCAGCCGACATGAAGCTTGAAGTACCGAGAGCCGCACGAGTGATACCCTGAAGAGTCTGCTCACATGTAGCCGGCTGAGCATCGCGAGCATCTGCAAGCTTCTTGTCTTTACGCTTGAGCATAGCATTCTCATCGCGGAGACGACGGGCAGAGACAATCATACCTGGCTTCAGCTCGAGAGAATCGCCCGACTTGGTAATATACTTCATACCCCAGATACGGTCATTCTCAGCAGCGAACTCCAACTTGTCAACCATCTGAGACTCAAGGAAACGAGTATCACCAGGATTCAACACAACGACCTTACGCATCATCTGTCGAACGATAATCTCGAAGTGTTTATCATTGATCTTTACACCCTGCAGACGATATACGTCCTGAACCTGATTAACGATATACTCCTGGACAGCTGTTGGACCAAGTATGCGGAGGATATCAACTGGTGTAATAGCGCCATCAGTAAGAGGGTTACCAGCACGCACATAGTCGTGATCCTGAACCAGCAACTGGCGTGACAATGGAATGAGATACTTACGCTCATCTCCAAACTTGCCAGTGACGATAATCTCGCGGTTACCTCGCTTCACACGTCCGATAGACACCTCACCGTCAATCTCAGCAACAAATGCTGGGTTAGAAGGATTACGAGCCTCAAAGAGTTCTGTTACTCGAGGGAGACCACCCGTGATATCACCAGCCTTAGAGCTTGTGCGGTTAATCTTTGCAACAATCTCACCAGGCTTGATAATGTCACCATCGTTGATCATAATGTGAGCGCCAACAGGGAATGTATATGAGCGAAGAATGATTGGGTTACCTTCCTCATCTACCTGCTCTGGGTCAAGAATCTCGGCTTCAGGAGCCATTGTACGATCCTTAGATTCTATTACGATACGCTCTTCAAGACCTGTGTCGCCATCGATTTCGGCAGCATATGTGACACCTGCAACGACATCTTTGAAGCGAACTTTACCTCCGACCTCACAGACGATAACAGCGTTGAATGGGTCCCATTCAGCAATGATATCACCTTTATGTACTTCCTGACCACTTTCGACAAAGAGTTTCGAACCATAACCGATGTTAGCAGTCATGAGCGTCATACCAGTATGAGCATCGTCGATACGCATTTCTGTCATACGGCTAACAACAACCTTCTCAACCGAACCATCTTCTTTTGGAGCATCGATTGTACGAAGTTCATCGATTGTGATAATACCATCATAACCGGCCTTGAGATTGCTGACAGCTACAGCATTAGAAGCAATACCACCAGCGTGGAATGTACGGAGTGTCAACTGTGTACCAGGCTCACCGATTGACTGTGCAGCGATGACACCTACAGCCTCTCCCTTCTGAACCATGCGGTTGGTAGAAAGGTTTCGACCATAACACTTGGCACAAACGCCATGCTTTGACTCACAAGTGAGAACAGAACGGATCTCTACCTGCTCGATAGGAGACTCTTCAATCTCGTCGGCAATGCGCTCAGTAATTTCTTCTCCAGATGCGATGATGAGCTCGCCTGTGAGAGGATGATAGATATCATGGACAGTAACACGACCAAGGATTCGCTCCTTGAGAGTTGCCACTACCTCATCATTGTTCTTGAGCTCAGTGCAAATCAAACCACGCAGTGTGCCGCAGTCCTCTTCTCGGATGATGACATCGTGAGCTACATCAACAAGACGACGTGTCAAGTAACCTGCATCGGCAGTCTTAAGGGCGGTATCGGCAAGACCCTTACGTGCACCATGAGTAGAGATAAAGTACTCAAGAGCCGACATACCTTCCTTAAAGTTTGCCTTAATTGGGTTTTCAATGATCTGAGCGCCTTCGGCACCTGCCTTCTGAGGCTTGGCCATAAGACCACGCATACCAGAGAGCTGTGCAATCTGATCCTTAGAACCACGAGCACCAGAGTCCATCATCATGTAGATGGCATTGAATCCTTGCTCAGCCTCCTTGAATTGCGTCATAAGGACATCGGTAAGTTTCTTGTTGACAGCCGACCATACATCGACAACCTTATTGTAACGCTCGTTATTGGTAATCCAACCGTTTTCGTAATCATCAGTGATTGCATCTACCTCTTCGTCACCACGCTTGATGATTTCAGCCTTCTCTGAAGGAACAAGCACATCACCAAGGTTGAACGAGAGACCAGCACGGAAAGCCTGATAGTAACCAAGATTCTTTACGTCGTCGAGGAAGTCGGCTGTACGTGGGATACCACAGTACTTGATGACATTGGTAATGACATTTCTAAGCGATTTCTTGGTAATTACCTCGTTGACAAAGCCACACTTCTGAGGCACCTTCTCATTGAAGATAAGACGACCGACAGAAGTCTCAATCAAATGACGTATAGGCTTAGAACCATTATCGAAGTCAATATCATCAACGACACACTTGATCTTGGCATGCATAGCACAACGACCCTCGTTGTAAGCTATCATAGCTTCTTCAGGACCGTAGAAAGTCAAGCCCTCACCCTTATCATTGTCACGAAGCTTTGTAATATAGTAAAGACCGAGTACCATGTCCTGTGAAGGCACGGTAATAGGCGCTCCATTTGCAGGATTAAGAATATTGTGAGAACCAAGCATCAGAATCTGAGCCTCGAGAATAGCAGCATTGCCCAATGGGAGATGCACAGCCATCTGGTCACCATCGAAGTCGGCATTGAATGCAGTACAAGCCAACGGATGGAGCTGGATAGCCTTACCCTCAATCATCTTAGGCTGGAAAGCCTGAATACCAAGACGGTGAAGAGTTGGAGCTCGGTTGAGGAGTACAGGGTGACCCTTCATTACAAGCTCAAGGATATCCCAAACAATAGGGTCACGCTTATCGACAATCTTCTTGGCAGACTTCACTGTCTTGACGATACCACGCTCAATAAGCTTACGAATCACGAAAGGCTTATACAACTCGGCAGCCATCAACTTTGGCAAACCGCACTCGTTCATCTTCAATTCAGGACCAACGACGATAACCGAACGTGCAGAATAATCGACACGCTTACCGAGGAGGTTCTGACGGAATCGACCCTGCTTACCCTTGAGAGAGTCAGAGAGAGACTTCAATGGTCTGTTCGATTCACTCTTAACCGCGCTTGACTTACGGGAATTATCGAAAAGACTATCGACAGCTTCCTGCAGCATTCGTTTCTCATTACGAAGAATAACTTCAGGAGCCTTGATCTCGATAAGACGCTTCAAACGATTGTTACGAATGATCACACGACGATAGAGATCGTTGACATCGCTTGTTGCAAAACGACCACCATCGAGCGGAACCAAAGGACGCAACTCTGGTGGGATGACAGGAAGAATCTTCATTATCATCCACTCTGGCTTGTTACGATTGTTGCTTGCTCGGAACTGTTCAACCACCTGAAGACGCTTCAGAGCCTCGTTACGGCGCTGAACACTACCTTCAGCATTTGCTCGTTCACGAAGTTCGTAAGCGAGAGTATCAAGATCGAGTTCCATTAAGAGGTCGAGGATAGCCTCAGCACCCATCTTTGCAATGAATTTGTTTGGGTCTGAATCTGGAAGTTTGCTATTCTTCTCACCGAGTTTCATAACAAGGTCAGAATACTCGTCCTCAGTCAGAGTATCAAGTTTTGCCAAACCCTCAGACTTCTCAAGTGATCCTGGCTGAATAACAACATATCGTTCGTAATAAATTACAGCATCGAGCTTCTTGGTTGGCATACCAAGGAGATAACCGATCTTATTTGGCAAAGAACGGAAATACCAGATATGAGCAACAGGAACCACGAGTTCGATATGACCGCAACGCTCACGGCGTACCTTCTTCTCTGTCACTTCAACACCGCATCGGTCACATACAATACCCTTATAGCGGATACGCTTGTACTTTCCACAGTGGCACTCGTAATCCTTTACAGGACCGAAGATTCGCTCGCAGAAGAGGCCATCGCGCTCAGGCTTGTAAGTGCGATAGTTGATTGTCTCAGGCTTGAGAACCTCACCAAAAGAATTATCCTTGATCTCCTCAGGAGAGGCCAACCCAATGGTTATCTTAGAGAAGTTTGTACCCTTATTATTATCTTTTCTATAAGCCATAGCCTTAGTAATTAGTTTTTTTATTGAAGCTTAATACTCAAACCGAGACCCTTCAATTCATGAAGGAGTACGTTGAGAGACTCTGGGAGACCTGGAGTAGGCATAATCTCGCCCTTGACGATAGCCTCATAGGTCTTGCTGCGGCCAACGACATCGTCAGACTTGACGGTGAGAACCTCCTGAAGAATATGAGCTGCGCCGAAAGCTTCGAGCGCCCAAACTTCCATCTCTCCGAAACGCTGACCACCGAACTGAGCCTTACCACCAAGTGGTTGCTGAGTGATGAGAGAGTAAGGACCGATTGAACGTGCATGCATCTTATCTTCTACCATGTGGCCGAGTTTAAGCATGTATGTCACGCCCACGGTTGCCATTTGGTCGAATGGTTCGCCAGTGCCACCATCATAAAGCTGTGTCTTGCCATAACGAGGCAGACCCGCCTTATCAGTCCAGGCATTCAGGTCATCGAGGCTTGCTCCATCAAAGATAGGAGTAGCGAATTTCTCGCCAAGTTCACGACCAGCCCAGCCAAGAACGGCTTCGAAAATCTGTCCGAGGTTCATTCGTGAAGGCACACCAAGTGGGTTCAATACGATATCCACAGGACGACCATCAGCAGTAAACGGCATATCTTCGTCACGCACAATCTTCGACACGATACCCTTGTTACCATGACGACCTGCCATCTTATCACCGACACCAATCTTGCGTTTCTTCGCAATATATACCTTAGCAAGCTTTATTATGCCAGACGGCAGATCATCTCCAATTGAGATGTCAAACTTCTTGCGCTGGAGCTCCTGTGAGATCTCCTTAGACTTGCGGAGATAGTTCATGATAGTGGTCTTGATGAGTTCATTGATATGGTCATCATTAGTCCACTTGCTGAGCATAATCGAACGGTAGTCGATAAGCTCAAGGATATCCTTAGTAAAGATCTGTCCCTTCGCAACCACATCGATACCCAAGAAGTCCTTGACACCTGCAGACGACTTGCCTTCAGTAAGCGTCATAAGCTTCTCAATGAGTATCTTCTTGATATTGTCCTGACGACCCTCATACTCTTTCTCGATAATTGGCATCTGTGCTCGCTCTGCAAGTCTCGAACGACGATCCTTGTTGGCACGAGCATAAAGTGCAGTATCAATGACTACACCATGCAATGAAGGATTAGCCTTGAGAGAAGCATCCTTGACATCACCTGCCTTATCACCAAAGATGGCACGGAGCAATTTCTCTTCTGGTGTTGGGTCTGACTCTCCCTTTGGAGTAATCTTACCAATCATGATATCTCCTGGTTCGACAAGAGCTCCCACTCGGATAATACCACGCTCATCAAGTTCTCGAGTTGCATCTTCTGAAACATTTGGGATATCTGCAGTGAGTTCCTCGACACCTCGCTTGGTTTCTCGCACCTCAAGAGTATATTCATCTACATGAACAGAAGTAAGGATATCTTCACGAACAACACGTTCGCTGAGCACGATTGCATCCTCATAGTTATAACCCTTCCAAGGCATATACGCTACCTTAAGGTTCTTACCAATAGCAAGTTCGCCATGCTCAGTCGAATAACCCTTAGTCAGGATATCGCCCTTTGCCACCTTCTGACCCTTACGACATGCAGGCTGAAGATCATAAGTAGTTGACTGGTTTGTACGGCGCCATTTTGGGAGAGAATATTCCTTTACAGAATCCTCAAATGAGCAGAATTCCTCCTCCTCTGTACGTTCGTAACGTACACGGATAGTTGTAGCATCAACATATTCTACTACACCCGAACCCTCTGCAATAATCTGAGTACGGCTATCACGAATCAGCTGAGCTTCAATACCTGTACCTACAATAGGAGCCTCACATGTCATCAATGGCACGGCCTGACGCATCATGTTCGATCCCATGAGTGCACGGTGTGCATCGTCATTCTCAAGGAAAGGAATCAATGCAGCTGCAATAGAAGCGATCTGGTTAGGAGCCACATCAACAAAGTTGACCTCTTCTGGAGTAACCACAGGGAAGTCGGCACCCTCACGCACAATGACGCGGTTTTCGGTAAAACGACCCTCATCGTCAATAGGAGCTGTTGACTGAGCGATAAACATACCCTCCTCAGACTCAGCACTCAACCACTGAACACCCTCATCACTAAGATCCACTTTACCATCTTTTGCTGTACGGTATGGGGTCTCGATGAATCCAAGATCATTAACCTTGGCATAGACACACATTGATGATATAAGTCCGATGTTAGGTCCTTCTGGCGATTCGATAGGACACAGACGTCCATAGTGAGTATAATGTACGTCACGAACCTCAAATCCTGCACGGTCGCGGCTCAAACCTCCAGGACCAAGGGCAGACATACGACGTTTGTGAGTAATCTCGGCAAGTGGATTAGTCTGATCCATGAACTGAGAGAGAGCGTTGGTGCCGAAGAAAGAATTGATTACCGAGCTTATTGTCTTGGCATTAATCAAATCCACTGGGCTGAAGTTCTCGTTATCACGCACGTTCATTCTCTCACGGATAGTGCGGCTCATACGAGCGAGTCCAATAGCAAACTGGTTGTATAGTTGTTCTCCAACTGTACGCACACGACGATTAGACAAATGGTCAATATCATCAACTTCCTCCTTGCTGTTGATCAGCTTGATAAGATAGGTGATAATTGAAATGATATCCTCCTTGGTGAGTACACGCACCTTTGGGTCAGTATGAAGATTGAACTTCTTGTTGATACGATAACGACCCACGTCTCCGAGGTCATAACGCTTATCTGAGAAGAACAGATTCTGAATCACCTCGCGAGCAGAAGCATCGTCTGCTGGTTCTGCATTACGCAACTGACGATAGATATAAACCACAGCCTCCTTCTCTGAGTTAGAAGGGTCACGCTGGAGAGTGTTATATATGATCTCAAAATCAGTCAATACAGCATCGTCTCTCTGAAGTATGATAGATTCAGTCTTCGATTCAAGTATCTTGGCTATATTGCTCTCATCAAGCACAGCAGCGCGTTCAACGATAACTTGATTACGCTCAATTGAAACCACCTCACCTGTATCTTCATCAGCAAAATCCTCAGTCCATGACTTCAGTACTCGAGCTGCAAGTTTACGGCCGAGGTAATTATTGATTGTTTCAGGATTCACCTCGATTGTTTCTGCGAGGTTGAAAATCTGAAGTATATCCTTATCACTCTCAAAACCGATAGCACGGAGGAGAGTTGTAACAGGCAATTTTTTCTTACGATCGATATATGCATACATGACATTATTAATATCTGTTGCAAATTCGATCCATGAACCCTTAAATGGAATGATTCGTGCTGAATACAGCTTTGTTCCATTTGTATGAAGGCTCTGTCCAAAGAAAACACCAGGCGAACGATGCAGCTGTGAGACCACAACACGTTCAGCACCATTGATAATAAAGGTGCCCTGTGGAGTCATGTATGGAAACTGTCCGAGATATACATCGGTAACCTTGGTTTCGAAATCCTCGTGATCAGGATCAGTACAGTAGAGCTTGAGTTTGGCCTTGAGAGCCACATTGTAGCTTAAGCCACGAAGCAAACACTCCTGAATAGTATAACGAGGAGGCTCAACTATATAGTCAAGAAATTCGAGCACATAGTTGTTACGAGTATCGGCAATCGGAAAATTCTCGGAAAACACTCTGAAGAGACCTTCTTTTTTACGTTCCTCAGGAGGTGTATCAAGCTGTAGGAAGTCGTGAAACGACTTGAGCTGAATATCGAGGAAATCGGGATAAGCAAGAGGGCTCTTGGTAGAGGCGAAATTAACTCTTGGTTTTCTAATTCCAGAAACTGTTTTTGACATAGGGTGAAAAATAAAGAAAATATTCTTTGTTTGAAATTTTTCCCAAAAATTCGCAAGGTCGGGATTGCAAAAATTGTATTAAAATTACATGATTGCAGACCTATAGACACGACAAAAAAGGACCTCAAATAGTGCCCTTTTTAAGAAAATCATAAGAAACTTACGCGACTACGCTGAAGGTAAGCGACTTAGATGAGTAAAAAGGTTTAGAACCCACACAAGTGGGAACTAAACCTTAAGCCAGAATTACTCTGGTAGATGAGATTAAGCGAGTTCAACAACAGCACCAGCCTCCTCAAGAGCCTTCTTGAGAGCCTCAGCCTCTGCCTTTGGAAGACCTTCCTTAACCTTGCTTGGAGCAGCGTCAACGAGATCCTTAGCTTCCTTCAAACCAAGACCGCAAGCTTCCTTAACTGCCTTAACAACCTGGAGCTTAGCAGCACCTGCCTCCTTGAGGACTACGTCAAAGCTTGACTTCTCCTCAGCAGCAGCCTCACCAGCTGCAGCAGGAGCAGCAACAGCAACAGCTGCAGCAGCTGGCTCGATGCCATACTCATCTTTCAAAATCTGTGCGAGTTCGTTAACTTCCTTAACTGTAAGGTTTACCAACTCTTCTGCGAGAACTTTCAAATCTGCCATAATAGTAATATATTTAAAAATTTTTGAATTAATTATATCTGTTTAATAAATTTATTCAAGCGACTGAACTAAAATTATTCAGGACGCTCGCCCAAGGTCTTGAGCACGCCATGGATTGTGCTTGCGCCACTCTGCAATGCAGAGATAACGTTCTTTGCAGGAGACTGCAAGAGTGCAATAACATCTGCGATGAGTTCGTTCTTGCTCTTGATAGCAACGAGAGTCTCGAGGGAATCTGCTCCATAGAAGCACTCTTCTACGTAAGCACCCTTAAGAGACACAGAACCATCCTTAATGTCCTTGATCAACTTAGCTGGAACATTGCCAGTGTTGCAGAACATGATTGCAGATGTGCCCTTGAAAGCCTCAGCGATAGCCGAACAATCTACACCCTTATTGGCAAGAGCCTTCTTGAAAAGGTTGTTCTTTACCATAACAAGCTTAACTTCCTGCTTGAAGCACTCACGACGAAGAGCGCTTGTCTTTTCAGCATCCAAGCCAGCAATGTTAGTCACATAGAAGTGAGCATATTCACCGAGAAGATTCTCGAGCTTCTCAATATTAAGGACTTTATCTTCTTTCTTCATAATAGTTCTGATAATTAAGCGTCGATTGCCTTAGTGTCAAGCTTGATGCCGGCACTCATAGTGCTTGAAAGGTAGATGCTCTTAATATATGTACCCTTAGCTGTAGCAGGCTTCAACTTAATGATAGTCTGGATGAATTCCCTTGCGTTCTCAGCGATAGCCTCAGGAGAGAAAGAGACCTTACCGATAGAAGTGTGAACGATACCACCCTTATCTACCTTGAAGTCAATCTTACCCTGCTTTACTTCCTTAACAGCCTTTGCTACATCCATAGTCACTGTGCCAGACTTTGGGTTTGGCATCAAACCGCGAGGACCGAGAATACGACCGAGAGGACCGAGCTTACCCATGCATGAAGGCATAGTGATGATAACATCAACATCAGTCCAACCTCCCTTGATCTTTTCTACATACTCGTCGAGACCAACATAATCAGCACCAGCTTCCTTAGCAGCAGCTTCCTGATCAGCAGTACAGAGAGCAAGGACGCGAACGACCTTACCTGTTCCGTGAGGAAGAGAAGCAGTACCACGAACCATCTGATTAGCCTTACGTGGATCTACACCGAGACGCATATCAATATCGACAGAAGCGTCAAATTTTGTAAAAGTGATTTCTTTAACCAAAGCAGCAGCTTCAGCAAGAGAATAAGCCTTACCTGCTTCAATCTTAGCAGCGGCCAACTTCTGGTTTTTAGTAAGTTTTCCCATTGTTAATTTGAAGTATTAGGATTATAACTCAGGCTTTTCACCCTTAACAACAATACCCATGCTTCGTGCAGTACCTGCAACGAGAGACATAGCAGAACTCAAAGTAAAACAGTTGAGGTCAGGCATCTTATCTTCAGCGATTGCCTTAACCTGATCCCATGTTACCTCGCCAATCTTTTTACGGTTTGGCTCACCTGAACCGCTCTTCTGCTTGCAAGCTTCGAGCAGCTGTACAGCAGCTGGAGGAGTCTTGATTACAAAATCATAAGATTTGTCAGTGTAATAAGTAATAACAACTGGCAATACCTTTCCTGCCTTATCCTGAGTACGAGCATTGAACTCCTTGCAGAAGCCCATGATGTTGATACCCTTAGAACCGAGAGCAGGACCTACCGGAGGTGCAGGATTTGCGGCACCACCCTTGATCTGCAACTTAATCTGTCCAGCAATTTCTTTTGCCATTTTCGATTAATGTTATTTTGCCGACGCGTTACAAACGATATAAATCTCACGCAAATCAGCGGTTAATATTTGCTTTTCCAGTCAAACAGGATTGCTTCTCAAACCTCTCGTAACAGAGATTTCCAGTACAAACTCCCTTCTGGATCAAGCTTCCTTATCGACTTCGTCATAGTTAAGTTCAAGAGGAGTCTTGCGACCGAATATCTTGACCATAACCTTAAGTTTCTTTTTCTCGTCATTAACCTCTTCGATAATACCATCGAAATCCTTGAATGGACCATCGTTGACTTTCACCTGTTCGCCAACCATGTAGGTTATCTGTGCCTCTGGCGCAGAAGCCGTATTCTCATCTACACGACCAAGCATAGCTTCAATCTGTTCATCTGGGAGCGGTTCTGGTTTTTTTGACACACGACCCATGAGGAAATTTACCACATTGGTAGTTTGTGCCAATTGTGACTGAGTATCACCTTCAAGGCGACATCTCACGAAAACATAACCAGAGAAAAGAACCTTTTCCTTTTCAACCTTCTTGCCTCCTACTTGAGAAATGATTTTTTCTGTAGGCACAATAACCTCAGAAACGTTCTTGCCAAGGTCTGTCTTTGCGATTTCCGCATCGAGCAAAGCCTTAACCTTCAGTTCCTTTCCACTCATCGTGCGAAGGCAATACCATCTAAACTCTGCTGCCATACCAGTGATAAATTAGAAGTTTACAGTACCAGTATATATCAGAGACATCAGAACATTGCCGAAAAGCAAATCCATAGCGAGGATGACAATTGCGATTATCACGGAAGCTGACAATACCACAACTGAACTATTCACAACCTCGGTACGGGTTGGCCAAGAAACTTTATTTACAAGTTCTGAATAAGATTCTTTTACGTATTTAACAATTTTATTCATTGTATATATCTTTTATTATTGCACGGGTGGTAAGGATCGAACTCACGACATCCGGTTCTTCCTTTGGTGGAACCAGCGCTCTTCCTGCTGAGCTACACCCGTAGGTAAAGACGGCTTACCGTAGTAAACCGTCTTATTTATTAGTGACAAGGAATTAATCCTCGAAGATTTCAGTAACCTGACCAGAACCTACTGTACGGCCACCCTCACGGATAGCGAACTGGA
>JAEDEY010000211.1 GCA_016293065.1 Bacteroidales bacterium | reverse complement strand
GGCGTGTATAACTGGGGTCCAGCCGACTCGATTGCCGACTTCTGTCGCGCCAACAATCTCCCTATGCGTCTCCACAACCTCTGCTGGCACAGTCAGTTTGCCGACTGGATGATGTATGACAAGAAGGGCAAATTCGTCAAGAAGGAGGTGTTCTACAAGCGTCTCCGCGAGTATATCATGACCGTCGTGCAGCGCTATGCCGATGTCACTTATGCCATCGACGTTGTCAACGAGGCAATGGCCGACGATGCTCGTCCACGTTTCCTTGGTCCAGGCAAGGGCTTCGAGACTCCAAGTCCATACCGTCAGTCTAATCTCTTCAAGCTCTGTGGTGATGAGTTCATCGCCAAGGCATTCCAGTTTGCCGAAGAAGCCATCGTTGCTGCTGGCAAGCCAGAGATTCAGCTCTACTACAACGACTACAATGCAGCCGACCCTGGCAAGCGCGACCGCATCTACGACATGGTCAAGAAGATGAAGGAGGAGTATGGCGTGCGTGTCGATGGTATCGGTATGCAGGGACACTACAATGTATATGGTCCAAGCAACGATGATATCGACGCTGCTATCACCAAGTATGCCACTATCGTCAAGAATGTGCAGTTCACCGAGATGGACATTCGCGCCAACGAGGAGATGGGTGGTCAGCTTCGTTTCAGTCGTCAGGGCATGGAGATCAAGCCATACGTTCGCGACCTTCACACTGCCAAGTGGAACGACCTCTTCCGTATTCTACGCAAGCACAAGGATGTCATCAACTCTGTGACTTTCTGGAATGTATCTGATAAGGACTCTTGGGTAGGTACTGCCAACTATCCTCTTCTCTTCGACAAGGACCTCAAGAAGAAGGCTGCCTACAACGCTGTCAAGAAGTTCGACGTTGCTGTCGATAATGCTGTCATCAAGGAAGATTTCGTGCCAAATAGCCTCAACCAGCCAGGTCAGCAGTATCCTCAGGTCAACTCTCAGGGCTATGCTCGCTTCCGCATCGACGCTCCTCAGGCTAAGTCGGTAATCGTCAGCCTCGGTCTCGGCGGTCACGGTGGCACTGTGCTCCACAAGAACAAGGAGGGCATCTGGGAAGGCACAACTGAAGCTCCAATGGATCCAGGTTTCCACTACTATCACCTCACTATCGACGGTGCTACTGTCAACGACCCAGGTACAGGCAATTTCTTTGGCTCATGCCGATGGGAGAGTGGTATCGAGATCCCAACCAATGCCGATAAAGACTTCTATGCCATCCGCAACGACATAGAGCATGGTCAGTATCACGAGATTCAGTTCTGGAGCGAAAGCACCAAGATGATGAAGCGTGCCTTTGTATATACTCCTGCAGGTTATGGCAAGAACCTCGACAAGAAGGGCAATGTCGTAGCCAAGGGTACTCAGAAGCGTTATCCAGTGCTTTATCTCCAGCATGGTTGGGGTGAGAACGAGACATCTTGGCCAGTACAGGGTCATGTCAACCACATCATGGACAATCTCATTGCCGATGGCAAGTGCGACCCATTCATCGTAGTTATGACCTATGGCATGACCAACGACGTCAAGTTCGGTTCGCTCGGCCGTGGTGGTGACTTCCACTCTGCTTTCGAGAAGGTGCTCATCGACGAGCTCATCCCATACATCGATGCCAACTTCAACACCATCGCCGACCGTGACCACCGCGCCATGGCAGGTCTCTCGATGGGAGGCATGGAGACTCACCTCATCACCCTCGACCGTCCTGATGTCTTCGGCTACTGGGGACTCCTCTCAGGTGGACTCTACACCAAGGAAGAGCTCGACAAGGCATCTGAAACTGCAAAGCCACATCTCGTCTTCATGTCAACAGGCGAGAAAGAGAACCCTGTAGGCACTCGCAAGGCTGCCGACGACCTCAATGCCGCTGGCTACAATGCCATGAGCCATGTCTCAGAAGGCACAGCCCACGAGTTCCTCACTTGGCGACGTGCACTCTATACAGTAGCTCCATTCCTCTTCAAGAAGTAATTCAGATCAACGATAACTATAACAATCAGGATAGCAAGAAAACTGCCTGCTGTCCTGATTGTTTTTTATTCGTCTTTCCATTCTAATTTGTTGATTCTCTTGGTATAATCATTTCGCCCTT
>JAEDEY010000076.1 GCA_016293065.1 Bacteroidales bacterium | reverse complement strand
CAATGCCAAATGCACTCATTATTGGAGTAACTATTTTTGAGAATAGCAGTAGTGTTATTTGATATAAATGATGCGGCCGTTGACAATGTTCATGCCTTGCTGGAGACGTTGCTGCTGACGGCCATTAAGGTCGAAGATCTGAACAGGAGCTTCATCGGTCTCAAGCTGAGGGATATCGGTCTCGGCACGTGTCTGTGTACCCCAGATGCAGAGGCCGCGGGTAGCATTGGCTCCTGCCACGCCGCTTGATGAGCTGAGGACGGTGAAGCAGAGAGCCTTCTGTGTTGGCTTGACGTGCTGTGCCACAACCACTCCCTTGAAAGCCACTGATGTGGTTCTGCCAAGGACTCCCTGAAGAGCGACCTTGATGTGACCCGTACCTTCTACAAGACTCCATGTGCCGTTATAAGCGCCTGTGACCTTGCCATCGGTGCCGAGCGTGATGGTCTCTGGCTTAGCATATTCCTGCTTCACAGCATCCTGACGATACTTGTGGATGATGATCTGATAGTCGCCAGCCACCTGCTCCATGGCATATTCCTGAGTGTTGTCGATATCATCCTGCGTGACGGTCTCGCCATAGTATTCGTAAGGAGCTGCAACGAGCCAGCCATCGGTGTTCTGGAAGAGCTGATGCACACGCACCGAGTGACCTTCTCCATTATTGACATTGCGTGTGTGATAAACAACGAGAGCGCGTCCCTCATGATCGACGATGGCACTGTTGTGACCCTGTGCGATCTCACCCTTACTCATGCTGTCCCACTTGTATGCCGACATCAGGCGCACTCCACGATCGACCGTTGCTTCATTACCGAAATTGAGGAAATACTTTGAGAAAATAGCCGATTGTCCCTTGGATGTCAGACAGTCCATGTATGGGCCATCAGGCTTCTCGCTGCGGAACACACGCATCTGATAGCCAACAGCAAAATATTCGCCAACGGCACTGAGTCCGCCATAGCTCATGAAGAGATAGTAGTACTTGCCAATGCGCTGTATGTAGCTTGCCTCACCCGAGACATAGCAGCCACCAGCAATCTTGCGTCCGAAATATGGGTCGGATGTGCAGGTCAGGTAATCATTGGCAGTCGAGCACTCAGAAGGATACTCGACAGAATAGTCGCGCAGACCTGTAGCCTCATCAAGTTCGAAGATGAAGATACCGCCCGACCAAGAGCCGTATGACATCCAGAGCTTGCCTTCTGCATCGTAGAACACACATGGATCGATGCAGTTTGGCCAATAATCGCCCCATTTATCGCCCACGTCATAACGTGCAGGGAGTTTATCGACCTTACCAATTGCCTTCTCAAGATCTGTGTGCTTGTAGTCGTCGGCAGCAGCATAACCTACGTGCTCATATTTGCCCTGGAAGCCCGAATAGACCACAGGACCCACATACTGCCAGCCGCCATCAGGACGGTCGGAAGTGAAGAGTACGATGCTTGAGCACCAATGATTGCCATTGAGACTCATGTACAGGCACCACTTCTTCATCGTAGTGTTGTAGATGATATCAGGTGCCCACTGATTACCCTTGACTGTCTCACCCTTGTACTGCCACTTATGAGCATCGGCATAGACATTGGAATACAGGCTCTTGTTGCCGTTGGCATCAAAGAAAAGGTCGTTGGCTGCAGTAGCCGCCTCGCCATTGTTGAAGACTGTCCAGTTGATGTAATTCAGGTCGGCTGTAGTCTTGGCATTGCCGAGATGTGAACCATAGATGTAATAAACTGGCGACTCTGGCGTACCTGTGGTGACGGTGTCGATGACAATCGACGGGTCGTGGCACACCACTCGCTTGATGCTGACATCAGCCGATGCAACAGAAGCTGCCGTAAGGAAAAGTAATGAAGTAAAGATTTGTTTCATGCCAAAACCAATAAATCTTTTCGCCCCAATAGAGACCGTATGAAAGCGATCTCCAAGGAGCGAAAAGAAAGTTATAAAATATGACTATTACAGAGTAACGTCGAATACGAGGTGGCTGCCATCGACAGTCAGATTGAAGAAGAAGTCATCAGGATTGCTTACGGCAATGCCGGTATAGCTCTGGATGTATTCCTCGCCATCTGTGCCAATCATGATTGCCAATACATCGGCTGTGCCATCACCATGGTTAGTGACATAGAGGTCAACCTTTGCACCATCCATTGCTGCGAGCCATGTAGCCCAGTCAGGAACGGTAGTCTCAGCAGTACAAATTCCATCATATCCTGAACCCCAACCAAAGTTGTCGGCACGAACCACAGCATACTCAGTAAGAGTATCCTCGCTGTCGAGCACGACTACGAAGTTATTCCAGTTGTTAGCACCGGTAGTGTGGTTGATGAACGAAGTATGAGCAGTTGTACCTGCAGGAACCTGGAAGTTGTCAGAGTGAGCACCCCAGAAGGCTGTAGAGTTATCGTCAGCACCTACCATCTGGTCAAATTCGATGTGGCTGCCATCGACAGTATAGCGGAAGTAGAAGTTCTCAGGGTCGCTTACACCGATTCCGATGTAGTCCTGATAGTAAGTCTCGCCATCTGTACCGTTCATGACAGTCTTGACATCAGCTGTGCCATCGCCATTGTTAGTGATGTAGGCAGTTACCTTTGCACCATTCATAGCTGCGAGCCATGTACCCCAGTCTGCCTGTCCACCGCTTGGTGTGCAAACGTCATAGCCAGAGCCCCAACCAAAATTGTCGGCACGAACCACAGCATATTCGGTTGTTGTATCTTCGCTGTCGAGAACGATGACGAAGTTGTTCCAGTTGCTGACTCCGCTTGTGTAGTTAGTGAAGACAGAAACATAAGTCTCGCCAGGAGCCACCTTGATATTGTCAGAGTGAGCACCCCAGAAGCCTGTAGAGTTGTCGGCAGCACCTACCATGCTGTAGAGCTTATCGACTACCTCAAACTCAGCAGTACCTACGATAGGCTGGCAAAGCTCGCCCTTGTAGCTCTTGTTATATACAGCGATGAGAGTCTTCTTGCCCAATGTCTCCATATCTGGCACAACTTGGAATACGAGATCAGCAGCAGTGACAGTCTTGGTTACTTCCTGCTCGAACTGAATCTCGGCAGTCACATTGGCAAATGCCTCTTCGAATGGAGTACCTACAAGAACCTTCTTTGCAACGCCACCGAGCTTCATGCTGAGAGGCAGCTTATCCTCACGAGAAGTGAGACCACCGATAGGCTCGATAGTTGTTCCGAGGAAGTCGATGAACGATCCTTCAGGAACGAGGAAGGCACGCATGTTGGTGTTTGAAGCATCAGCATTGAGGTTCTCAAGCGCGCTCTTCTGCTTGTAAGTCTTGGTGACGGTACCATTTGTCATAGTCACTGTGAATGCACCAGGCTCCGAGCGGTCGATAGTAAGGGTCACCTTACCGCCGAGCTTATCGACACCAGGATCGGTATCAGCCTCGAATGTGAGCGAACTCTCCACGCAGCTGCGGTCGATGTAGTCGCCCCACTCTGAGTTACCGCTTGGCTGATTGTCGAAACGGATAGCACCATATTCCTTATAAGTAGCTCCGCCACGTTCGTCATCGTTACAGAGAATGAGTGCGAAGTTCTTGTAAGTATTGGTTGCAGCAGGATTGATGTTGAGGTTGAACTGAGCAATCCATTTCTCTCCGTCAGGAATGACATAGTACTTAGAGAACACAGCCCACCATCCTGTAGAGAAGTCGGTATTACCGATTGTATAGACATCCTCAAGCAAACCTTCTACCTCCTCACCGCCTGTAGGTTTAGAGGCGGCGATTGAATCGACGCGATTGGCAATCCAGTCTGGCGAATCGATGTTATAGAGGTCGCCACCCTCACAGCTTGCCATAGCCATTGCCAACATTGCAGTGGCTGAAAAGACTGAAGCTAATTTATTTAGATTTCTCATTTTTGTAATCTTAATTAAATAGTAAACAGTTTACTTAACCACTGGGCGAACCTTCCAGCCATTGCTTTCGAAATAGCTACGGTTGCTTGTGCTCTCGTTTGCAGAGTTGCCATGGAGGTTAGGGTTATCGTTGAGTGTACCTTGATAGATTGGAAGGAACTCATGACCTTCCTGATAAGAGTCGTATGAGCTCTTAACCTCAGGATCGACACCGATCTCAGCATAGCTGACCGACTCCTTTACGCGAGTCTTGTCGTTGGTACGACGGAATGTGTTGTGCTCCTTGATCTGCTGCAGACGGTCTGCATCGTAGAAGAAGCCCCAACGGATGAGGTCGAGACCACGTCCGTACTCGCAACCGAACTCCTTAGGACGCTCTACATTGGCAATCTGCTCGAAGAGAGCATCAGCTGTAGGGAAGTTAGCCTTCTTGAGATTAGCAAGACCTGCACGGCTGCGCACCTCGTTGATCCAAGCGATAGCCTGATCAGTAGGACCATTCACCTCGTTTTCGCACTCAGCAGCACGGAGGAGAACGTCTGAATAACGCATCAAGCGGAGGTTGATACCGCAGTGAAGACCAGTAACGACCTTGTCATACATGCCAGTGCGGAGGTTAGTCCACTTGGCGATTGGCAGACCACCGTTGTTGTTGTTGGTAACGAATGGAGCATCAGCTGTAATAGGCAATGTGTAGCATACGTTGCCAAACTCGAAGCCTTCCCATTCAGGCTCGTATGTACCGATTGTCCAATAGAGACGTGGGTCAAGCGAACCGCTTGTTGTGCGCTCTGACTTGAACAACTCATAGAGCCATGGTGTAGCTGAAAGGTCAGCCCATCCACCGCAGTCGCCAGGACCGAAGTTTGACTCAATAGCGTGGCCCTGTGTAGCGTTAGGAGAAGTATTGACTGGAGTCCACTCGTCGTCGGTACCCTGGCTGCCATAGTCAAGGAACTGTACTTCGAACAATGACTCGTCGTTGTTCTCATACTTTGGACCCTCACGGAAGTTATCACCATAGTTAGCCATCAGGCGATACTGACCATACTGACCGTTGATGATGCTCTTGAGCACTGTGAGCGCCTCACTGTACTTATGACGCTGCATAAGGACACGTGCATAGTAACCTGCAGCAGCACCTGAAGTGGCACGACCCTGTGCCCACTGACCGCCCTCGTTGCGTGAAGGCAAGAGCTCCATAGCCTCCTTGAAGTCTGCTTCTACCTGATCGAGCACCTCATCGTAGGTGTTGTTGGTAGCATAGAGACCATCGAGAGTTGAATAAGCATTATAGTCAGTGATCAAAGTAGGACACTGATAATATGCTGTGAGGTTGAAGTAGCTGAGCGCACGGAGGAAGAGAGCCTGTCCCTTGATGCGGCGCATCTGCTCGTTGAGCACAGAGTTGTCGTCGCCTGTGCGGTATGTGATGAAGTTGCAGACATTGATAGTGTAATACCAGTCACGCCATGGCCACATACAGATTTCGTCGGTTACCGAAACATTGAGGTCATCGAATGGCAGATACCATACCTGTGAAGAGTTCCAGACTTCGTCACCACGGCACACATCGATGTTATAACCTACACGAGCATAAGTACCCTCCATGCGGATGTGGTTGTAGGCAGCGATGACACACTCCTCCAAGTCCTGTGAAGTATAGCCGAAAGTGCCTGTAGTCTGTTGGTTTGGGTTGGTGATATCCAACTTGTCTTCGCACGAAACGAGTGCGGTACAGCCCAATAACAGGGCAAGAGGCTTATATAGTTTCATATCTTGTTTCCTTTAAATATTAGAATGAGAAGAGAATACCGCCCATGAAGCTCTGTGCGCTTGGGAATGAGCAGAAGTTATAACCTGGGGTGAAGGTACCACCGGCATAGTCAACATTGTAGCCGTGGTAGCCAGTGAAGGTGTAGAGGTTCTGAGCTGAAACGTAGAGGCGTACGCCGTTTACGTAACCATGGAACCAGCTGTCAGGGAAGTTGTAGCCCAATTCGACATTGGCGATCTTCCAGTAAGCTGCATTCTGGATCTTACGGTCGCTGAAGAGGTCGTTCCATGCCTCAGTTGCACCTGCAGGCTTCTCAAGATATGTACGAGGCACTGAAGAGATGTATGTGCCATCTGCAGAATAGCGGTTAGCATCGAGGATTGCTACATCCTTGTTGCCATAGCCGTAGCATGAGTTCAGACTGTTGTAGATATTGTCTGTAACGTGATATTTGAGAGCACCGAATGTAGAGACGCTGAGGTCGAAGTTCTTGTACTCGAGGTGAGCAGAGAGACCGAAGTTAACCTTTGGGAGTCCGCTTCCAAGCACCTTGCGGTCGGCAGCTGTGATTACGCCATCGTTATCGAGGTCCTCATAGAGGCAGTCACCCACTGATGCACCTGGCTGCAAAGGCTCGCCGTTGGCATTGACATGAGCGTCAAGATCCTGCTGAGTGCGGGCAATGCCTTTATACTCATAGCCGTAGAACTGACCGATCTCCTGACCTACGTATGTGATGTAGTCGCCTGCAAGATACTGCTCTGTACCGAAACCGAGCGAAGTAACCTTGTTCTTGAGGGTACTGAGGTTAGCACTCACGTTATAGTCGAGACCATAAGAAGTCTTGTCGCGATAAGTGAGCGAGAACTCAAGACCGCTGTTCTCCATAGATGCTGCATTCATTGTCACAGAAGTGTTGGCAACACCGGCATTTGTAGGAACAGGCACGCCATAGAGAAGGTCTTCAGAAACGTTCTTGTACCACTCGGCAGTGAACTCGATGCGGTTGTTGAGCATTGCGAGGTCGATACCGACGTTGGTAGTCTTCTTCTTCTCCCAAGCGATGTTCTCGTTGACGAAGGTAGAAACGGCAGAACCAGTGATAGGGTTATTGCCGAAGCTATAGGTCATGTTGTTACGGTTCATTGTAGCCTGGAACTGGTATTCACCGATGTTCTCGTTACCGAGCTCACCGTAGCTACCACGCACCTTGAACATGTTGATGACATCGTGGCTGAATGGGAACCACTCTTCCTTGTCGAAGCGCCAGCCGAGAGATGCTGATGGGAAGGTCTTCCAACGGATATCCTTGGTAAGACGTGAGCTACCATCGCGACGAACTACAGCAGAAAGGAGGTACTTACCGTCGAAGTCATAGTTCAAACGAGCGATATAAGATGCCAAGGCATGCTTGAATTCGTACGACTCAGAGTAGTTGTTCTTACCATTCTGGAGCTGGAGGAAGTATGGCTCGTTCATGTTGACTGCCCAACCAGTGAGGAGCGCAGTGTTCTCCTCCTCATAGGTCTGACCTACAACGAGGTTGACATGATTGCGGCCGATAGTGCCATCGTAAGTGAGAGTGTTCTCGATGAGGGCATCAGTATAGTTGCGTGAGCTCTTGGTCAGACGCTCGTTGCTCTTGTCGAGATATACACGGTTAGACTGAATCCATGCAGAAACCCAGGTACGGTCCTTTGCCTCGGTCTTGCTGTATGAGAGGTTGAGCTTGTAGGTGAGCTTGTGGTTCTTGCTCTCGACATTGATCATCTTCAAGAGATCGACATCAGCAGAAGCTGTACCTACGAAACGGTCAACAAGTGTATTGCGCTGGAGGAGGTTGTTGACGAGCAATGGGTTAGAAGCAGAGATATCACCATGTACATTGTCATAATAAACGCCATAGCCATAAGCATCGTAGTTGAAGCTGCTTGCTGAACCTACCTTATCATCGAGCACCCATGTGCTGTTGTCATAAGCCTTGATTGTAGGCTGCATGAGGAGAGTACCTCTCAGGACGTTGGTAACGTCGCCATAGAGACCCTGTACATACTCAGAAGCATTTGACAGACCCATACCATCCTGTGAAGAGTGTGAATATACGAAGCTGGTGCGGAACTTGATGAACTTCGACTCCATCGTATTGTTGATACGTGCAGTGTAACGCTCATAGTTAGGACCTGCGCCTTCGAGAGTACCCTTCTGGTCGAAGTAGTCGAGACCGATGTTGTATGTGCTGTTGGCACTACCACCACTCATATTAATATTATGGTTCTGGCGGATACCTGTCTTGAAGACCTCGTTGAACCAGTCGGTATTGGTATTGTCCATGAACTTATAAATACCATCCTCACCCTTGGTGTATCCGCCTGGAACAGGAGAGTTAGAGTTCTCACAAGCGATACCGAGATACTGGCTGTACTGATTGGCATCCATCACGTCATAGACGTCCTTAGAAATACGATCGACACCGAAGTAACCCTTATAGTCGAGCTTGAGAGGCTGGTCTTTCTGACCATTCTTGGTTGTGATGATAACGACACCGTTGGCAGCACGCGAACCGTAGATTGCACCTGCCGATGCATCCTTCAATACCTGGATAGTCTCAATGTCGTTTGGAGAGAAGTCGCGGATAGAAGTACCCATTGGCACACCATCGACAACGTAGAGAGGGGCAGTAGAACCGAAACTGCCGATACCACGGATACGAACAGAAGGATCGGCACCTGGCTGACCGTCAGAAGTAATCTGAACACCGGCAACCTTACCTTCGAGCATTGTAGAGATATTAGAATTTGAGGTACGCTTCATTTCGTCGGCGTTGACGATAGCAACAGAACCTGTGAGGTCGGCTTTCTTCTGAGTACCGTAACCTACCACAACGACCTGTTCGAGGAGCTGATTGTCTGAATCGAGCTGGATCAATCCGAGGTCTGCACGTCCACGCACAGCGATTTCGCGTGGAAGGAAACCTACATAACTCACCACGAGTACTGACTGTGAAGGGATATTCAACTCAAAAAATCCGTCCAAATCGGTAACAGTACCGTTGGTTGAGTCTTTCACCTTGATAGTTGCACCCATGAGTGGCTCACCATCCTGGTCAACAACTTGTCCCTTGACCGTGATAGTCGCCTGGGAAGCTTGAGTCTCTGCTGCCTGAAGTGGAGTTAAAAAATTACCCCCCCCAATGAGGCCGAGACACAGCAACATTGAAAATAGTTGTTTTTGCATCTTAATTTGAAATTAGTTAGTTATGGATATGTGTATTGAAAAAAATACAATATGAGAATACCTTTTGAATTTCTTGGGGCAAAGATATGCTATTTTTATATAAATGCCAAAAAAATACAAAAAAATGCAAAGAAAACATCAAAAAAAAATCTAAAAAATGCCTTTACTGAGTATTTCGAATGCTATTTCCCTATATTTTTTCATAAAAAACTGTAACTTTTCATCGTTTATTTTTTGCTGAGTAAGATTTTTATTATATTTGCATCGTCTTTTCGCGCATTTTCTACACATATAATATTTGTACAATATACACTATCCACATTAAAACAACTAATTCCAAAATGAGAAAAAGACTATTACTTGCCTCTTTGGCACTCGCCTCTGCTTTGGGCGTATCTGCCCAGACCAACGAGATGGTAATTCAGACCAAGAAAGTTGGCGCTCCTATTCAGTCAACAATGTATGGTATCTTCTTCGAGGACATCAATTTTGCTGCCGACGGTGGTCTCTATGCCGAGATGATCAAGAACCGTTCGTTCGAGTTCCCTCAGCGTCTGATGGGCTGGACAGCCTTCGGTAAGTTTGAGGTACTCGAGGATGGTCCGTTCGACAAGAATCCTCACTATGTGCGTCTCTCTGACCCTGGTCACCCTCACAAGCGCACTGGCATCGAGAACGAAGGTTTCTTCGGTGTTTCGGTAAAAGAAAATGCTACCTATCGCTTCTCTCTCTGGGCTCGCGTTCCAGAAGGCGGCAAGGGTGTGCTCGAAGTTCAGCTCGTCGATAACGACACAATGGGCGAACATCAGGAGTTCACCAATCAGGAAATCGAAGTGAGCGGCAAGGAATGGAAGAAATATACCATCACCATCAAGTCGCCTATCACAATCGAGGATGCTCACCTTCGTCTCTTCCTCCGTCCTGAGAAGGGCCGCGACTTCTGGGCAAAGATGAACAGCATCGATATCGAACATGTCTCAATGTTCCCAACCGACACTTGGAAGGGTCGCGAGAATGGCATGCGCAAGGATCTGGCTCAGGCTCTTGCCGACATGAAGCCAGGTGTGTTCCGTTTCCCTGGTGGCTGCATTGTCGAAGGCACAACTCTCGAACAGCGTTATCAGTGGAAGAACTCTGTAGGCCCTGTCGAGAACCGTCCGCTCAACGAGAACCGTTGGGAGAACTGCTTCCCTTACCGCCTCTATCCTGAGTATCATCAGACCTACGGACTCGGCTTCTTCGAGTTCTTCCAGCTCTGTGAGGACTTCGGCTGCGAGCCTCTTCCTGTCATCAGCTGCGGCTTGGCTTGCCAGTTCCAGAACGAGATCTGCGACGAGAAGACTGCTCACGCTTCGCTCGAAGACCTCGACTCATATATCCAGGACGCGCTCGACCTCGTGGAGTTTGCCAACGGTCCTGCCGACAGCAAGTGGGGCAAGGTACGTGCAGAGATGGGTCACCCAGAGCCATTCAACCTCAAGTATCTCGGCGTAGGTAACGAGCAGTGGGA
>JAEDEY010000075.1 GCA_016293065.1 Bacteroidales bacterium | reverse complement strand
CTTTTGCCCCAAGCAGGGACGATGCTAAAATAGCTGAAAGGATGAGTTTTTTCATAGTGATTTGAAATGAGAAAATAACTTTGCAAAGGTATTTATAATTTAGCACAATTCCAAGAATATTATTATAAATATTTAAAAATGTGAAAATATCTTTTGCAATATGCACTTCGTATTGAAAAAAAAGTTATCTTTGAACCCCGAAAAACCAAAACAGTCTATGGGTAACAACTTTATTTCGGTAACCGATCTGACCAAGCAGGACATACTTGATGTCCTCAACGATGCCGCTTATTTCGAGCAGCATCCCAACAGCAATCTTCTTCAGGGCAAGGTCGTAGCGACACTCTTCTTCGAGCCGTCAACACGCACACGCCTCAGTTTTGAAACAGCCAGCAACCGTCTTGGCGCACGTGTCATCGGATTCAGCGACCCGAACAGCAGTTCGACGTCGAAAGGCGAGACGCTCAAGGACACTATCAAGATGGTGTCTAACTATGCCGATGTCATTGTGATGCGCCACTACCTTGAGGGTGCAGCACGCTATGCCAGCGAAGTGACCGACGTGCCTATCATCAATGCTGGCGACGGTGCTAACCAGCATCCTTCGCAGACCATGCTCGACCTCTACAGCATCTGGAAGACCCAGGGTACGCTCGACAATATCGACATCACCATGGTGGGCGACCTCAAGTACGGGCGCACTGTGCACAGTCTTGTGCAGGCACTCTCTTTCTTCAACCCTCGTTTCCACTTCATCGCTCCTGACCTACTGCGCATGCCTCATGGCTATCGCGACTTCTGCAAGACACATAATCTATATTATGATGAACAGGAGACCTTCGACGAGTCGGTAATCAACTCAACCGACATCCTCTATATGACACGCATTCAGCGCGAACGATTCAGCGACCTTCGCGAATACGAGCAGGTCAAGAACATCTACTGCCTCCGCAAGTCAATGCTCGACGGTGCCAAGGACAACCTCCGAATCCTTCACCCACTGCCACGTGTTAACGAGATAGCCTACGATGTGGATGAGAGCGACAAGGCTTATTACTTCCAGCAGGCACAGAACGGACTCTACTGCCGCGAAGCCATCATCTGCCGCATGTTGGGCATTAAGGTAGGATAATTTATGTTTTGGAGTAAACTCCCATAATAACAAATAGAATTATGAGCGAAAAGAAAGAACTTGAGGTTTCTGCAATAGAAAACGGCACCGTCATCGATCATCTCCCTGCCGAGGTGACATTCAAGGTGGTCGAAGTGCTCGGTCTCTACACATATTCGGGCGCTATCACCATCGGTAGCAACCTTTCGAGCAAGACTCTCGGACACAAAGGCATCATCAAGGTAAGCGACAAATACTTCACCGACGAGGAGATTGGCCGACTGGCTGTCATCGCACCAAATGCTACTCTCAACATCATCAAGGACTACAAGATTGTTGAGAAGAAATACGTGAAGCTGCCTAAGCTGATCCGCAATGTGGTCAAGTGTTCTAACCCTAAGTGTATCACCAACCACCAGCCTGTGGCTACCAAGATGGAGGTCTTCAACGAACAGACCATGTCACTCAAGTGCGTCTATTGCGAACGTGTGATGCAACGCGGTGAGATTGAATTGCTGTGATTTAGAGTCTCACAACTTTAGTTTTACAATTTAGAACATACTTTGTGATAATATTTATTTATGAATAAAACATTCCCCATTGCGAGCCTTCTTGCGCTTGCAACACTCCCTACATTCGCCGACGATGTCACCGTCGGCGAATTGCGTTGGGCAGGACCTTTCCCTGTGCCATCGCCAGTGATGATAGATACCACCGATGTCAATGCCGGTGCTTTCGCCAAGTCTTCATTGCTCGACTTGCATGCTAATCTTGAAGCTGTCGAGAATGGTGTGAGCCGAACCGATGGCATCATTCCTTCTGATGCCAATGCCATGTCTATTTCGCTTGCTGGCTTCACACTTACCAATAGTTCGTTTGCCAAAGGCACAGTCAAGATTGAAGGCACTGCCGACTATCGTCTTTATGTCGATGGTCAGCAGATCAAGGATGGCAAGCTTACTCTTACCCCAGGCACACACAATGCCGTAGTCAAGTGCATCGCCGAGGCAAGCGCAAGCGACACGCTTGTCATAAAGGTCGATGCTCCTAAATGTCAGATCGGTCAGACAGGAAGTAACGCCAAACGACTGTATGACCTCAATGATGTACTTCATGCCAAGAGCTATTCGGCTAACAACATCTCGCCCGACGGACGATTCCTGCTTACCTGCACCTATCAGATGAACTCTGCGGGCAAGGACACTTATCGCTACTTCTTGCGAAACCTTGCTACAGGCGCTCAGCAGCAAGTGTCATATTATCAGTGGATGCCTCGCACCAACAAGATGCTCACTACACACAAGAACGATGGCACTCCTGGCTATACTCTGCTCGCCATCGATCCTGTGACTTTTGCAGAAACAGAACTGACAACAAGCCTTCCTGACAACCGTTACACACTCTCACCCTCCGAAGACTTTGTCATCTATACCACTACTGCCGATGCTCCAGCTGAAGACAAGGACGTATATGAGGTGATAACCCCTGACGATCGTCAGCCAGGATGGCGCACACGCAGCAACCTTCATAAGTTCGATCTGAAATCGGGCATTTCCACCCCTCTCACCTTCGGACACCACAACGTGTGGCTCAACGACATCTCTCAAGACGGACGCTATGCTCTCATATCAAAGTCGGTCTATGATGCAACAAAGATGCGACCAGTCGATTTCAACACACTCTTCCGTCTCGACCTCACTACCATGCAGCTCGACACGCTCATTGTCAGCGATGGATTCGTCAGCTCGGCCTCTTTCTCGCCTGATGGCAAGACTGTAGCTGTGACTGGTTCGCCTGAATGTCTCGGCGGCATTGGCAAGAATGTTGCTGAAGGTCAGACTCCAAGCATGTACGAGTACGAGCTATATCTCCTTGATCTTGCTTCTCTGCCAAAGGGTGGTGTGAGTGCTGTCAATGGCTATGCTGGCGTCACTCCTCTTACCAAGGACTTCAATCCAAGCATCGGCTCGCATGAATGGTCGGTTTCAGATGGCAATCTCTATTTTGCTGCCGAAGATAAGGACTGCGTCAACTTCTTCCGTTATGTTGCAAAGACTGGCAAGATCGAGAAGATTGCCATCCCAGAAGATGTCGTCGGACGATTCAGTCTCAGCAATAAAGGTGTTATTGCTTACAGCGCACAGAGCGCCGACAATGGCGACCGCCTCTATACGCTCAACACCAAGACCCTGAAATCGACACTGGTCGAAGACCTCTGTGGCGAAGACCTTGCGAATGTAGATCTCGGTGAGTGCCATCCTTATTCATGGGTGAACCCTGAAGGCGATACAATCTGCTGCATGTATTATCTTCCTCCACAGTTTGACGCAACAAAGAAATATCCGATGATAGTCAACTACTACGGCGGATGCTCTCCAACCTCACGCAACTTCGGTGGCCGATATTCGAAGCAGGCCTACACTGCATTGGGTTATGTGGTGCTTGTAGTCAATCCTCGCGGTGCAACAGGCTTCGGACAGAAGTGGGCAGCAATGCATGTCAACACTGCCGGCAAGCACATCGCCGACGACATCATCGGTGCTGTCAAGGCTTTCACTGCCGAGAACTCATGGGTCAATGCCAAGAAGATCGGATGTATAGGCGCAAGCTATGGAGGCTTCATGACACAGTATCTGCAGACCCAGACCGACATCTTCGCTGCTGCCGTCTCTCACGCCGGTATCTCCGACCACACTTCATATTGGGGCGAAGGCTACTGGGGCTATTCTTACTCGCAGACCTCTATGGCCAACAGCTATCCTTGGACACGCAAGGACCTCTATGTCGATCAGTCGCCACTCTTCAATGCCGATAAGATCCACACTCCTATCCTCTTCGTCCACGGCACAGGCGACACCAACGTACCTGTAGGCGAGTCTATCCAGATGTACACTGCTCTCAAGCTTCTCGGACGTCCGACAGCCATGGTTCTGGTCGAAGGCGAAAACCACTGGATCATCGAAATGCAGAAGCGCATCAAGTGGCAGAACACAATCTGGGCATGGTTTGCCAAGTACCTCCAAGACGACGACACATGGTGGGAACACATGTACAGCACCAAGACACTCTAAAAAAAGAATAATCACCGTTAATTGCAATTCCGTTGCAATTCAAAAAAAGAAAGCAAAAAGAAAGCAAAAAAAAAGCAAGAACAGCCAACGGCCATTCTTGCTTTTTTTTGTTTGCTGATTACCAACGATGCAGATCCGTTATTCCCAGCGGAACACTGCTCCATTGCGCTTTGCAGGGTCAGCACCCTTGAAATCCATCGAATAAGGACTGCCTGTCGTTGGACTCTTGCCAATATAAGTATGTGTGCGTGTTGACATGAGCATGAACTCGTGATTGAGATAGTCCTGCCAGAGGAACTCCTCTGCTTTGCTTTCATCAGTAGTGAGACGCACATCGCCTGCAATGCCATAACCAGCCACGAAGACATATCTGCCATCTTTGCACTGGAGAACGACCTTGCCGTTGCCTCGGTCGATGATGCGGAACTGTGTCTGGTCACTCTTGTCGTCGGCATTGATATCGTACATCAGGCCGTGAGGCGTAGCGTGCATTGGCTTGCCTGTTGCAAGGTTCACGATGCGGAATGTCTTGCCGTATGGGATATTGCCGCTGCGATCAGCCTTGGTCTCTACTACAGTGAAGTTGTCGAACTCTGCAATACCTCCGTTCTTGCCATTCTTATTGAAAGCGAAGAGCGACATACGAGAACCCTGGAAAGAGATGAGCTGATATGAGAGTTTCATGACACCTCCTACCTGCTTGAAGTTCTGTCCGTCGAGCGAGTATTCATAATGTCCCTGATCATTGTCAAAGTCGCCATCGAAACGCAGCCATATCTTATCGTTCTGGAGAGTAACTTGCGTATCAATAGTGTCATTGTTGAGCTGCTCAAAACAACGAAGCGTGAGCTGCTTGCCATCCTTTACAATACCTAACCATGAGCAAGGCACATTGATATTGCCAAGACCAGCCACATCTCCGTCCTTGAGGTTCTTGACACTCATCTCGACAGTAGTGATGCTTGAAGGGCCGATGACACGCTGTGTCAACGTATTGCGTGCCCACATCAATTGTTCGGCTGGCATAGTTTGCAGCCGGAGCTTGCCTCCCTTCAGTCGCCACTTCTTGTCGTCAGGGTTATGGTTCCATTGCCAAACACGTCCCAGCTTCTTGCCATCGAAGCATTCGTTGCGCTCGTAAGGTGCGTGAGGTTTGATATCTTCTGTGCCTGGGATATTTGGCTTGAACCATGTGCGAGGCGCACGTCCGAGATTGCCCTCCAATCCGAGCATTGGCCAGCCGTCTTTCCATGTGATAGGAGCCAGTGTCACTGTTCGTCCGATAGAATGGAAATCCATCATGAGCAATGCATACCATTCTCCTGTCTGAGTCTGGACGATACCGCCCTGATGAATGTTGGTGCAGGCTGTAGCATCACGATCGACAGGTCCCAAGCCGAACTTGCTTCCATCAGGCACGATACGTCCATCGACCTGTGTAAGCGAAGCAGCATGATAGCCAAATGTCTCGTCAGCAGTGATAGTGATGGTCTCGTATGGACCCCATATGCTCTTAGAACGAGAACAGAGAGTACGTCCGTTAGGCAGATAGTCGGTCGAAATGATATAGTACATACCATTTATTTTATATGCATGATGACCCTCGCCTACTGCATTGCCCTCAGGTATGATGACACGGTCGGTCTCTTCAATCGGTCCGCTCATGTCAGGCTTGAGCTCAGTGCAGTGCACTTCTCCATATCCGTGAATGGCATAAACCTTGCCATCATCATCGAATAGAACACTGAGGTCGTAGATGCGGCCAGTCATATTATGGTGCTCCCAAGGACCCGTGATTTCTTTGCTGGTATAGCACTGCAAGCCCTTGCCATTGACATTCGAGAAAACGTAAAACTGGCCGTTGGCATAGCGAATGGCTGGAGCCCAGATGCCTTGTCCGTAGATTTCCTGATGATTCTTCAGCGAGAAGGCATCATCATCGAAGTCAAAGCGGTCGAAGCAATATGAAATGTTCTCCCAGTTAACAAGATCACGCGAATGAAGGATTACCAATCCTGGCACAGTATGCATGGTAGTGCCAGCTAAGTAATAATCGTCACCTACACGAAGGATGTCTGGATCGGAAAACTCATCATAGAACAGAGGATTGGTGAACGTGCCATTCCCGTTGTCAGCTGTCCATGATGCTGTCTGCGCTGACGAGGCAAGCGACCCCATCAGGAAAGCAATAGCAATTAGTGATTTTCTCATTTTTGATTGTTAGATTAGAAAGATGGAAAAATAGATTGTGTATGTAATTGTCGCAAAGATAGATTTTTTGTTCGAAAAGAAAAAACAAAGCGATTATTATTTTCAAAAAATCAGTAATAATAATGCGATAATTGGAGAAATATGCATATTATTGCAAATTTGTGACTGACGAAATTTTGCAAATACCGATATGTTGATTAACTTTACGGCAAAAATCATTTAATTCTTTCAGACAATGGTAAATTTTGATTATCAGACCCCAACCCGACTCATCTTCGGCAAGGGTGTAGTACGTGAGAAACTTTCAAGCGTGATGAATAAGTTTGGCAAGCGAGTGCTGATTACATACGGAGGTGGCAGTATCAAGCGTGTCTCTGAATGGCAATCTAGGAGTCTCTATGACGAAGTGAAGGAGATCATCGCCGACAAAGAGGTCTTCGAACTGTCAGGCATCCAGCCTAACCCAAAGTTCAACCCAAGTGTTGTGGATGGCGTACGCATCTGCCAGGACGAAAAGATCGACGTAATATTATCTGTGGGCGGTGGCTCTGTACTCGATTGCACCAAGGCTATAGCTGGTGTGGCTGGCACACTGCAAGGCAAAGTCGA
The DNA here is from genome assembly GCA_016293065.1 of Bacteroidales bacterium. GTDB lineage: Bacteria > Bacteroidota > Bacteroidia > Bacteroidales > UBA3663 > Liminaster. Next base: position 3,523 of record JAEDEY010000075.1, on the reverse strand, counting down.
TGACAATATCGAAGAGGCATGGGACATTGTGTGCGGACGCAAGCCAACGACTTCGGCTGTACCTATTGTCGATATCATCACAATGGCTGCTACAGGTAGCGAGTATGACAGCGGAGGCGTTATCTCCCGTACCGAAACCAACGACAAGCTCGCATATTTCTCATATCATGTCTTCCCTGCAGTCAGCTTCATCGACCCGACCTACACCTTCACATTGCCTGTGAAGCAGACATTGGCAGGCATTGCCGACTGCATCAACCACATCATGGAATCATATTTCTGCGCAGAACATATCGACATGAACGACGCATTCATGGAGGGTGCTATCAAGTCGCTCATCAAGAATGTCAAGACCGTGCTAAGAGATCCTGCCAACTATGATGCCCGTGCCGAGATATTCTATGCTACTACATTGGGTTGCAATGGCATCTACTGCCTTGGTAACAGCGCAAGCGGGTGGCCTATGCATGGCATGGAACATGCTTTGTCGGCTTATTACGACATCACTCACGGTGAAGGCCTTGCCATCATAACTCCCCGATGGATGCAGCATATTCTTGAACACTCAACAGGCGATTTGCACAATCAGGTAGTAGAACGCATTGAGAAATTCGGAAAGAACATCTTCGACACTGAAGGATGTGAGACATCGATTAAGGCTATGCACGATTTCTTCCGCGAAATTGGCATACCGATGACATTGCCAGAAGTGGGCATAGACGAGAGCCGTCTGGCTGAAATGGCAAAGCATGTTGCAGAGAACGAGGGACTTGACCAAGCTTGGGTGCCACTTCTCGAAAAGGATATACTCGATATTTTCAAGGCATGCATGAAATAATACTACAACATTAGTGAACATGGAATACAACTTCGACGAAATAATCGAACGCAAAGGCACCGACACCTATAAATATGCACATGTCCAGAAAGTGTGCGGACGCGAAGATGTGCTGCCAATGTGGGTGGCAGATATGGATTTCAAGACTCCGCCTTTTGTGATGAGGGCCATTGAGAATCGTCTTAAGCAGCAGGTCCTTGGATATACCTGTCCCCCAGAATCGTATTATGAGAGCATTGTCAACTGGTGTCGTTCGCATTTCAACTGGGACATCACGACCAGTGACATCAACTATGTACCGGGAGTAGTATGCGGTATCTACCTTGCCATGCAGGCTTTCACAGAGAAAGGCGACAAAATACTGATTCAGGAGCCTGTCTATCATCCTTTCAGGATTGTTCCTGAAGGCAGCGAACGTGTGATTGTCTGGAATCATCTGGTACGAACAGAGACATCGTTTGCTATGGATCTCGAAGCTCTGCGTCGCGACATCAAGGGGTGTAAGATGATGATCCTTTGCAATCCCCACAACCCTGCGGGCAAATGCTGGGACATAGAGACTTTGCGCGAGGTGGCTCATATCTGCCATGAGGAAGGAGTTGTGGTTGTCAGCGATGAGATTCATTGCGACATGGTGCTAGGAGGACGACGTCATATACCGTTTGCTACTGTCAGCGATGAGGCTCAGAGCATAGCCATCACACTACAGGCTCCAACCAAGACCTACAATATGCCTGGCATAGTCTGCGCACATGCCATAGTTCCTGACTCAAAGTTGCGAACGAGATATTTCGGCTACATTCACAACAGCGATATGGATCTCGGCAATATCTTTGCCTTCGACTGTGCCAAAGCATGCTATAGCGAAGAAGGCGACGAGTGGAGACGCCAGATGTTGGCCTATGTCGAAGGCAATATTGACTTGCTGACTGAAGGTATTGCTCGCATCACAGATAAAATCAAAGTGATACGACCTGAAGCTTCGTTCCTTGTCTTCCTCGATTGCCGAGGACTTGGCTTCAAGACTCAGAAAGAATGTACTCGCTTCTTTGCCGACCAATGCCATCTCTGTCTCAATCCCGGAGAGATGTTCGGTCCTGGCGGACATTGCTATATGCGCATCAACTTGGGATGCCCACGCGAAACAGTTCGGAAGGCTCTGGCGCTTATTGAGGTCGGAATAAAAGTTATTGTGTGATTGATTTGAAATATTATATAAATATTGATAAGTAGTATGAAGCAAGTAATGGTGGCTGATAACAGCCGTATTGTCTTTGTCGATTACGTTCGTGTGATTGCCTGCTTCCTTGTGATGCTAGTTCACGCAAGCGAGAATTTCTATGGAGCAGATTCTTCAGGCTTGGCTGGTAATGTATCAATGCTGCAAAATGAGGCCAATCGCTTCTGGGTAGCTTTCTATGACGGAACTATGGCTCGCACATGCGTGCCTCTCTTCATGGTGGTGAGTGCCTTTCTGCTCGTTCCAATGAAACCAGGCACTACGATGCACAGTTTCTACAAACGGCGTTTCGTGCGTATTCTTCCGCCGTTCATCATCTTCCAGTTGCTCTATACCTTCCTGCCTGCTTGTCTCGGGTCTTGGACATGGGACGATGCTTGGAATGGACTACTGATGCTGCCGTTTAACTTCGCGGCAATGGGCGGACACCTTTGGTTCATGTACCCTCTCATCTCACTCTATCTCATCATCCCAGTGGTCTCTCCTTGGCTCGAAAAGGCAAAGGCAAAAGAAGAACTGACTTTCATTGCACTATTCGTTGTATCTACCTTCATGCCTTGGCTTCATAGATTCGTATGTCCTGAAATCTGGGGAGAATGTTTCTGGAATGGCTTTGGCATGCTGTGGTATTGCTCTGGCTACCTCGGATATCTTGTCCTGGCTCATTATATCCGCCATCACCTCACCTGGAACCGCAGCAAGCGTCTTTGTATTGGCACTGTCTGTTTCCTGATCGGTGCCATCTTTACTGGATGGTCTTTCTGGATAATGGGTACTCCAGGTCAGCTCATCGAAACGCCTATGCTTGAATGGTCATGGGAGTTCTGCACTCCCAATGTGCTTCTCGCCACATTCGGAGCTTTCCTCCTCTTCACCTGTATCGAGCAAAAACAAGCTCCTTCATGGATCACTGGCATCTCTAAACTTTCATTCGGCATGTATCTGATGCACATGTTCTTCCTCGCTCCTATTGCTTCGATCTTTGTCAATGGTGATCAGGCTAACCCTCTAATTCCAGTCTATCTTGCTATCCCTTGCATAGCCATCCTCTCATTTATCTGCTGTGTGATCACGACAAAGATAATTTCGTTGATACCTGGAAGTAAGTGGATTATTGGATAAATGTAAGCATCTGCTTTTAAATCACAATGTGTCACTCTTTTAACAATCATATATTTTATTATAGTTAGTGCGCCCGATTAGTACCTTTATAGAATATGATTAGTTTTTGAGTTTTCTTTCAATAATAGGACTTTATGACTAATCTATCCAAATTTTATAAAAGTATTTTGGGTGCGTGAAATATAAAATAGCTATTATATCATTAAGAAATATCCCAGCCGATAATGTTTCTATCAGCTGGGATAAATTATTTCCAGACGCTACTTCGTCAGTTCTTCTTCATGTAGTAAACCACGTGGTGGCGGTTGAGCTTCGGGTCGCGA
>JAEDEY010000074.1 GCA_016293065.1 Bacteroidales bacterium | reverse complement strand
ATGCCAAGGGCGACAGGGAGGTGGTTGATCATTTCACTCACGACTTCCGCCCAGGGAGCAAGACTGTCATTCTCGGCGCTACAGGAGCAGGCAAGACAACACTCTTCCGTCTTATTCTCAGCTTCATCAAACCCGACAGTGGCACGGTCACTTTCTATGGCGATGGGTTGTCGCACGTGGCAGACCGAAGCACGCGAGCACATGTGGTGTTCGTGCCTCAAGGTAACACGCTCATCAGCGGCACAATACGCAATAACCTCCTTGTTGCCAAGCCTGATGCTTCGGACGAGGAACTGCGCATTGCCCTTCACACCGCTTGTGCAGATTTTGTGTTTGACCTTCCGGAACGCCTCGACACCGTGCTTGCCGAACATGGCGGCGGACTGAGTGAAGGTCAGGCTCAGCGCATAGCCATTGCTCGCGGACTGCTTCGCACAGGTTCGGTGCTGCTGCTCGACGAGATCAGTTCGGCACTCGATGAAACTACCGAAAAGGAGCTCTTCAGTCGCCTTCTCTATTCGCGTCCTAAAACCACAATGCTGCTCATCACTCACCGCCCCAATGTGGCATCATTATGCGATGAAAGAGTAATAGTCACCTAATAGCCTCATTACCTTGAACAATCAATACCTCGGCTTCAGCGGCTTGATGAGAAGCTTGATGAAGGAGTTCCAGATGTGGAAGAGCTTGAAGCGGCGGGAGAGTTCGGTCATGATGATAATGCCGAAGACTATGGCAACGGTGCCCTTACATGCCATGAAGCCGCTGTTGAGGGCTGCTTGCAGCTGGTCGCTCACGATGTAGTAGCTGGTCCAGAAGACACCTGCACCGGGAACGAGAGGGAAGATGCCGCAGACGATGAAGATGATGACGGGGCAATGGAGGATGGATGCACACTGATAGGAAGAGAGCACGACAATCATGGTGGCGAAGAACATAGCCTCGATACCGCTGGTGCCGAGAAGTCGGGTGAAGGCCAGATAGACAATCCAGCCAAGGGTGCCGCAGACGGCACAGCCATGGTAGAAGCGGCGAGGAACGCCAAAGAGGACGGCAAAGCTGATGGTGCCGAGATATGCCACCTCGATCTGTATGAGCCAGTTGGCTGTGAGAGGGTCGGTGAGCATACCGTGGAGCTGGATCATGCTGCCATTGATGTAGCTGTCGATGATGAAGATGGTGCAGACTCCTATGGCCATGCAGAAGAAGACCATGAGGGCATCGGCAAGGCGTGTCATGCCGGCAAGATAGTCTTCGGCGGCAAGGTCGCGAATGCCGTTGGTGAATGATATGCCGGGGATGAGGGGTATGATGGCACCGATGACCATGTTGCCAAGATGGGCAGAAGGGATGAGGTGGTGGCTGACGATGCACATCAGCGAGACGAGCATTCCGCCCGTGATGTTGCCGATGACTTTCGACAGATAGGGAGCACTCACGCAGAGAACATATATCCAGAGGATGATGCCACAGAGGGTAGAGATGGCACAGTCGAGCAGACTGCCGCCGAAGATGGCACAGAAGGCTCCCGAACCAAGTGCCGAGGCAAGTATCTGTTCCCACGCAGGGTGATTGGGCATCTGGCGGATCTTCTGCAAGCGGCTCGATGCCTGTTGTAGCGAGAGGTTATGTTTCTCAATGTCGCGCGAGAGCTGATTGACCTCGACGACGCGGTCGAGCTGACAGCCATGGATTGGGATATGCTCGACGTTGGCATATCCCTGTCCGGTGGTAAAGATACCATTGCTGAGCACAAAGAAATGCTTGGCATCGACGCCATAATGTGACGAGATGCGATCCATCACCTCCTCGACACGCGAGATCTCTGCTCCGTTTTCGAGCAAGATGTGGCCTGCTTCGTTGGCGATGTCGAGTGCTTCTGCTTCGTGCGACATTGTGTGATAGAGTTTGTTAGAAACGGAAGTACAATTCTGCCCAGAGTTCGTTGAAGTGCTTCTCCGAACCGTAGTTATTGTTGTTGAAGTTGTACTGAAGCTGCAACTTGAGGTTCTTGTGGATCTGGAACTCAGGGATCACCGAGAGGATGGTCTGCTTCTGACTCTTCATCTCGTTGTTGGCCCACTGATACTGAGCAGAGACCTTGAACCAGTCGTTGACAGGAGCACCAGCCACGGCATAGAATGCCTCGCAGTTGCCGAGGTCGGACTGACCGTGAGCATATTCCGTGCGGAAGACATAGCCTGCGTTGTCGTACTTTGCGCCGAAGGCATAGCGGTTGCGAGAATGGTTGACTGTCTTGCCAGCATCGTCCTTGGCATCGAATGTTCCTTTCCATCCGAATGCACCGATGAAGAGCCCCTTGATAGGCTGAACCTGGAATGTGGCGGTGATGTCCTTCTTGCCGTCGGTGTCGCTTGTGTTGATGCCTGTGCCGTTAGATACCATGACCTGATAGTGGAAGAGCATGTGGTTGTCTTTGCCTACAGGGAGGAAATCACCCTGGATCTGGATACCGAGGTCGCGTCCGCCATTGGCACTGCCCTTGACATCGGCACCAAGATAGTCGCTGTGGCCAGTGAGGTACTTAGTCATGAGCGAGTAGTCGCCAGTAGAGATATCCCAAGGGTTCATAGGGTTCTCGAAGCCGAAGGCACGCTTGAACTGACCAGCCTTGACCTTGAAGAAGCCGTATCGCTTCCACTCGACGAAGAAGTCCTTCATGTGGAAAGAGTCGTTGTTGGTCTGCACCTGAATGCGATAGGCGAAGTCCTTGAGGATGGTGCCATCGACATAGAAACGCACGAGACGCTGGTTGAAGCCAGCACCGCCCTTCTTGCCATACTGGTCGCTGTACTGATAGCGGCCGATGACATAACCGCCGAACTTTGGAGCAGAGACGAAGCCAGTGATGGCGCGTCCGTATTTCATCTCTTCAGCCTTGGCTGGCTCGGCTAACATGGCGTTTTCTATCGAGCGGTTGATGTAGCTTGTGACGAAGCCCTCTTCGAGCTTCTCTTCGCTCATGAAGTCACTGTCGTTGTCGTTGGCAAAGGCTGTCAGCGACAATGAGAGAGCAAAGATTGATAAAAAGAGTTTTTTCATTTGTGTGTTGTTATTGTTTTAGGGAGATAAAGACGATAAAGAAGATAAGGAAGATAAAGACAAATGAAACTTGTCTTAAGAAATTAGTTCTCCTTTAACTTACTCAAGCAAGGCAACTATTGTCTTTATCTACTTTAACTTCTTTATCTACTTTAACTCCCCAATTATTGATTATCCGAAGATGAATGGCAGCTTAACCCAGGCGAGTCCGATGACGAGGCCGAGCAAGCCAACGATGATGCCAACCTTCATCATCTCCTTCTGCAGGATGAAACCTGTAGAATGTGCGATGGCATTTGGAGGAGTAGAGATTGGGAGGATCATAGAAACAGAAGATGCGATGGCAACGCAGATGAGCATCTGTGAGACACCACCGTCGGTGATTGTGCCTGCACTTGCCATAGCTCCAGCAACGACACCGAGCACTGGCACGAGCAATGATGCTGCTGCCGAGTGGCTGATGAAGTTAGAGAAGCCGAAGCAAACGAGCGATGCGATGATCATGACGAGGAGTGGCGACCACTCGGCAAATGGGATGGATGCGACGAGGACGTTAGAGAGCTTGGTGGTATTGAGGGCAACGCCGAGTGCGAAACCGCCGGCTACCATCCAGAGTACGCTCCAGTTGATTTCCTCAAGGTCATGACGGGTGATGACGCCTGTGATGGCAAAGGCTGCCACAGGTATCAGGGCTATAATGTTGGAGTTGAGACCGAGATCCCATACGCCATCGATCTTGCCGAAGCACCAGAGGAAGACTGTCACGGCAAAGGTCACGATGACGATCCATGACTGTGTAGTAGAGTGGAAGGCTCCTTCGATGTTGAGCTCGATCTTCTTCTGCTGGAATGGGAAGAGGAAACGGAGCAAGCACCAGCCAGCAAGCAGCAGGATGACAACGAATGGCACCATCTTGATCATCCACTCACCGAATGAGATTGAAACACCGAGAGTCTCGTTGAGATAACCGAGCACGATGGTGTTAGGAGGAGTTCCGATAGGAGTGGCAATACCGCCGATGTTGGCACCGAGAGGAATAGCAAGGGCGAGAGCCGTGCGGTCTTTCGAACCCTCAGGCATTGCCTTGAGCACAGGGGTGAGGAAGGCAAGCATCATGGCAGCCGTAGCAGTGTTGCTGACGAAAGCCGAGAAGATGGCTGTAACGACGATGAAGCCGAGGAGTACAGTCTCAGACTTGGTGCCGAATGGCTTGAGGAGGATACGCGCCGACACGACATCGAGACGTGTCTTGGTCATACCGATAGCAAGGATGAAGCCACCAATGAAGAGGAGGATGGTAGGATCAGCAAAACAGTGCATGATGTCCTTGTAAGGAACATAGATGGCATCTTCGACGCCCTTGAAGCATGTAAGGCTGCCTGTCGATATCGTACATAGCATGACGACAATAATCAGCACCGATGTACACCACGATGGGATGGCCTCGGTGAGCCACATTACTGCCGCAAATACAAAGATTGAGATAACTCTCTGCTGCACTGGATTGAGGCCTTCGATGCCGAAAGACTCGGTTGGGAGCAGTGCAATGATGATTGATACGATTGCCGCAATGACCGCCTTCATGTATCCGGTCATCTTGAATCTCTTCTTGTGCTTCTTTGCCTGGTAAGATTTTACCACATTGTAGCCATGGAAATTTTTAAGCATAGAATAGTAAGTGTATTTATAGTTAATTGTTTCTATAAGCGCGTTAGTATTCAACCACTAACGTGACAAAGCGCGCAAAGATACAAAAATATTGACAACATTGGTATCTCTGGCATCAAAAATGAGAATTAGATGAATAAATATTTATTATTTTGCCTTATATAGTTCTCAATAATCATGATGCTTGAAGGAAAACATAGGTTCTATGTCCCTTCAAGCATTATGAGCAGAGCCCTTCACATCTTGTGAAGGTCGATTCTGCCGTATTTCTTACATTGATAAAGCGAGATGTCGGCTGTCTTGTAGAGTTCGTCGAACGGCAAGAGATTGTCTTTGTCGGATTTAGCTACGCCAAAGCTGATCGACGGACACTGGCCACACAACTCAGGAATGTCAACATTGCTCAGTTCTGCCCTCAGCTGCTGGAAAATGCCAAGGGTGTTGATGCCCTCGGCTGCCTTCTTGTCGATAAACGATTGTGTGAGATAGCTCACAAACTCGTCGCCTCCGAGACGGAAGACTACCTGTCCTTCGAATACCTTCTGAAGGGTCTGAGCCACGACAATCAGCACCTTGTCGCCCACCAAGTGTCCGTAAGTGTCGTTGATGAGCTTGAACTTATCGCAGTCGAAGAGTGCAAGGAGGCCCGATTCCTCGTGGAGTTGCTGTTCGATCTGAGCCACACCGGTCGAGCGGTTGTACAAGCCTGTGAGGCCATCACGCTCAGACTTGATCTTCAGCTGGTCGAGGGTCTTGTGTTCCTCATCGACAATCTCGGATGTCACGATGATATGTGTCAGTTCTCCCTGTGGTGTGTATTCAGCAGGAAGCACTTTCAGCTTCAGCCAGGTCATCTCGGTGTTCTGGTATTCGAACGAAATGTAACGACGGTCAGCCAGTCGTTGCTTGATAGTATCGAGCGAGGACAACTCCTTGATTTCCTGCTTGTATTCGGGCAGGAAAGTCTTTGCAATCAAATCGTCGATAAACTCCTGTGCATTGGTGAATTGCTCAGCAAAATTGCGCATTCTCATCGACGATTCGAGCAACTTGAACGAATGGTCTTGCAGGTCGATGTAGATAATCGACTCGAAGGTCGATTTCAATCCGTTGATAACGCGTATATATTCGTTCTGGCTCTCGATGACTGCTTTCATGTGCTCTTGTGTCTTGCTGATGTCTTCCGATGTGCCCGAGATAAATTTTATCTTGCCTTCGGCATCCTTCGACACCTTGTAGTAGCTACGTACACGACGTGAGCGGTTTTTGTAGTCAAGGTCGATATATCCTTCTTCTGGAAGAGAAGGATCTACAGAAAGGTTGTGCAACAAGGCGTTCCATCTGATCTGGCTTTCCTTGCAGAGCGGACGGCTAGGGTTGATCTTACCTTCTGGAGTCTCTTCGTAGTCGAGTATTGGATGAGTGCTCGACTGGACATTGCCTGCTCCGTCACGGAACATGACATTGAACATATTGTTCTCTACATCATATATCCACAAGTCGATACCATTGATCTTGGTAAGGAGATGGTTCCTGTTGGTCAATGCCTGAAACATCGTAATCTGATGCTCAGGGGTTGCTTGTAATAATTCTTCCAATTTCATGATTTCGATAATATGTGCCATCTTTGTTGCCAACGTGATGGCTGTTAACGATTGATGTAAAATTTACATACTTACTATATTTTGTTGCAAAGATATAAATTAATTTGATATCATCAATATTTTTTTGTAGATAATCGTATTATTTATTAAATAATGTATGATAAATATGTTGCATAACAATAAAAGACGAAGCCAAAACCTTGACTTCGTCTTGTGTTGAACAAATTATTGTTTGAATAAAATCAGATTCCGAGACTTGCGCAGATCTTGGTAAGTTTCTCGTCGGCAGCGGCACATGCAGCAGCATAGTCGGCCTTGGTTGGCATCTCGGCAGGTACTTCGCAGTAGAACTTGATCTTTGGCTCTGTTCCTGAAGGACGAACAGAAACCTTGATGCCGTCTTCGGTGAAGTACTGGAGCACGTTGCTTGTAGCAGGCATGTCGATGTCGCTCACGTTGCCAGTAGCCATGCAAGTCTGCTTGAGGGTCTTGAAGTCCTTAGCAACAGTGACCTTGCTTCCACCGAGCTCTTTTGGAGGGTTGTTGCGGAAGTTCTCCATCATTGCCTTGATCTCGTCGGCACCGCTCTTGCCTGGCTTCACTACGCTGACAGCCTTTTCTTTCTGGAAGCCGTAGTCGAGATAGATCTGGAGGAGGAGGTCGTAGAGAGTCATGCCATTGTCCTTAGCCCAAGCGGCGATCTCGCAGATGAGGCAGATAGATGCAGGAGAATCCTTGTCGCGCACCTTGTCGAATGGGAGGAAGCCGAACGACTCTTCACCGCCACCGATATACTTCTTGATGCCCTCGTTGATGCGGATGCGATAGGCAATCCACTTAAAGCCAGTGTATTCGTCGAAAATCTCAACGTCGTTCTTCTTTGCAATCTTGGCGATGAGCTCAGAAGTAACGATGGTCTTCACCATGAACTCGTTGCCCTTGAGCTGGCCGAGCTTCTTCTTGTTGGTGATGATGTACCAGTAGAACATCATTGCTGTCTGGTTGCCGTTGAGTATCATCCACTTACCCTTGTCGTCGCGGCACACGATAGCCAAGCGATCGGCATCAGGGTCGGAAGCAATCACGAGGTCTGCACCAACCTTCTCGCCGAGGTTCATGCCCATGGTCATTGCCTCAGAATTCTCAGGGTTAGGAGAAACAACAGTTGGGAAGTTTCCATCGACTACCATCTGCTCTTTCACCACATGGATGTTCTGGAAGCCCCAGCTGCGGAGAGCCTCAGGGATGATGACGCGACCTGTGCCGTGGAGTGGAGAATAGACGATGTTGAGGTCTTTCTGACGGTTGATCACTTCCTGATCTACCATTGCCTCCTTGACAGCCTGGATGTAGTCCCAGTCCATCTCGCCGCCGATAATCTCGATGAGGTCGTTGTTAGGTTCGAACTTCACCTGGTCGATAGTCACCTTGTTGACTTCCTCGATGATGCCAGTGTCGTGTGGGCTGAGCACCTGAGCGCCGTCGTCCCAGTAAGCCTTGTAGCCATTGTACTCTTTAGGGTTGTGAGATGCTGTGACGTTGACACCTGCCTGAGCCTTGAGCTGACGGATGGCGAACGAGATCTCTGGTGTAGGGCGGAGGCTCTCGAAGAGATATACCTTGATGCCGTTGGCTGAGAAGATGTTTGCAACAGTCTCGGCAAACATACGACCGTTGTTACGGCAGTCATGACCTACGACAACTGCAGGAGTGATGTCAGGGAACGCCTTGTTGATATAGTTGGCAAAGCCCTGAGTTGCCATTCCGACAACATACTTATTCATACGGTTGGTGCCAGGACCCATGATGCCACGGAGTCCGCCAGTGCCGAATTCGAGGTTCTGATAGAAAGCGTCGATGAGAGGAGTCTTGTCTTCTGCGTCGAGCATTGCCTGTACTGCAGCCTTGGTTTCTTCGTCAAAGCCGTCACCCAGCCATGCCTGTGCCTTGGCTGTGCATTCTTTCAAAAGTTCGTCATTTGCCATATGGAATAATTTTTCAAGTATAAATAGATTAAACAAAATAATGCCTTTGCATGATTAGGCTCTTACACCTAATCAGTCGCAAAGATAGAAAATAATGTCAACTTTCCAAAAAAAAACGTCACGAATTTGCTTAAAACATGATGTATAACATATTTTTCGGTGTATTTTCAGCCAACACTCAATAACAATCGAACGATGCTATGATAGCGGGGTCTCCGTTGTCGTTATGCTTCAGGACTCGTATTCTTCCCGATTTGCTCTCCTCTCTGATGATGACAGATACATGCTTTTCTTCTGCGCCACTGTAGGCTATCAGGTCTTTCACGTGTACTTCGGCCTTGCCTTTGATGTATGTCATGACAAGATTTCGGCTGACATCGATAGTCAAAACCTGTCGTTTGGCAGGTTGATAAGGGTTGAATTTGTCGCGAGCCACTGCCGACTTAGCAAGTTTTGGATCGTCGGCAGAGTCTGTGTAGGCATAGCTGATAGGGCGATCGAGCCATTGGGAATAAGACTTCCACCAGTCTTTTCTGCCTAATTGTGTTCGCTCGCTGGTATGCGACAACCAGTGCAGAAACTCGGTATGGTTCTTTGCGTGATAGCGAAGAAAAGCAAAAGTGCCCCAAACCAATAACATGGATGATGCTATCACAACATATAGCTGCACTTCAAACGAGGAGCCCAACAGAAACGATGCGTACCAGATGGCAACAATTAGAAGTCCGATAAGTATCTCGCTGATAGATGTGATGATATGGCTGATCCCCACATTGACAAAGACATGATGGAGATGTGTCTTGTCGGGCATGAACGGACTGCCACCATTTGCCATGCGCATGGACATCACACGCAGGGTGTCGAAGATTGGAACAGAGAGGACTGCGAGAGAAAATGCAATCAGATTTACATTATGTGAAGAGCTATTATATGCCACCAAACTGTTTTTGCTCAGCATGCTCATTACAAACCATGTGATCATTATGCCCATGACCATTGTTCCGGCATCTCCGATAAACATCCTGGATTTCATGCCAAACACGTTGCGCAAGAAGAAGGGCAACAGTGCGACTGCCATCGTGAATGCCAAGATTGCATTTGCCATGTCGTTGGCAATGACAAATGCTGCACCAAACACAATACAGCAAGTCATGCACAAGCCGCTCGACAGCCCATTGACGCCATCAATCATGTTGATGGAGTTGATGATGCCTACACCGGCAAACACGGTAAGAGGCACCGCAACCCACCAAGCGATGTTCTCAATGCCCCATAGTCCATGGAATGTGTCGATGCAGATGCCTGTGCCGAATACCAAAGCCACTATTGACGCTATCTCTATGGCGAAACGAGCCATAGGTGTAAGTCCAAGAATGTCGTCAAGTGCGCCAATATATATCATCACACTCATTGCGCAGATTATTGGCAGCAGATTTGTTGATTCAGTCTCAGGACAGAAGGTGTGGTGATATGCTGTAGCAGTCATTATGCCTGTCAGCACACCGAGAAAAACTGCCAGTCCACCCACCACTGGCACAGGCTGCTTCTGCATCTTGCGCCCTTCGGGGTTATCAACGAGATTCTTCTCAATAGCCACCTTCAGAATCTTGAAGTATATCCACCTGACCGCAAAATATGCCATCGTACAGCTCAGGACGATAGGAATAATCATATTATTCACCATAATTGGTATGACTATAAGTAATACTTGAGATGCAAAGGTACATTATTTATATATAATACGACTGACGTTTCAAATTATGCACCCTTTTGTATTGATGGCTGATTGGCAGTTTGCTGATAATTGATTTTCTTTATGTTGTGAGTTACTGAACTGTCTTGCCTTTGTACATCTCGCTGTAGTATTTCTCGTATTCGCCCGATGTGATGTTGTTGAGCCATTCCTCGTTGTCGAGATACCACTTCACGGTCTTCTCTATTCCCTCCTCAAACTGTAGGCTTGGTTCCCAGCCGAGTTCTTTCTGGAGCTTGGTAGAGTCGATTGCATAGCGTGCGTCGTGTCCGAGGCGGTCGGTGACGTAGGTAATGAGATCTATGTCTGCACCCTCAGGACGTCCGAGAAGACGATCGACAGTCTTGATGACAGTCTTGATGATGTCGATATTCTTCCACTCGTTGAAGCCGCCGATGTTGTAGGTTTCAGCAATGGTGCCCTTGTGGAAAATGAGGTCGATGGCACGAGCATGGTCAACGACGTAGAGCCAGTCGCGCACGTTCT
>JAEDEY010000073.1 GCA_016293065.1 Bacteroidales bacterium | reverse complement strand
GAATTTGTATTATTTTTGCGTTGAAAATTGACCGCAATGATAAGTAGCAAGAAGATATATATAGTGAACCTGCTGATGGCTATATTGCCAAACAGCGGATGCCAGAAACTCAAGGCTCGGCTTTATCGCTGGGCTGGAGTAACTGTCGGTTCGGGTGTGGAATTCTTCCAAGGCATTAAGGTTCAGGGTATAGGTGAACTGGAGATTCATGATCGTGCTTTCATAGGACATGAGGTGCTGTTTATGCTAAATGAAGGAAGTAAGATTGTGATTGAGGAATCGGCAATTGTCGGATCGCGTTCGGTGGTGATGACAGGATTCCACCCGATTACTCCAGATGGCGAACGCATCTTGAGCAGAGAAGGTACTTGTAGCACAGTTCGTATAGGCAAAGGATGCAGTGTGTCAACGGCTTGTATAGTCTTGCCTGGAGTGACTGTTGGCGAGATGGCACTTGTCGCTGCGGGTGCTACTGTAGCTAAAGATGTGGCACCGAGAACTCTTGTTGGTGGCTGTCCTGCCAAATTGATTAGAACTTTATGAATAATCCGAGGAATATATTTATTGCGTCGGCATTGATGCTTGTTCTGTTCATGCAGATCATCTATGGCATTCCATTGCCGATGAATTATGTCTTCCTTATTGTCGCAACTGGTTTCGTATTCATGAAGATTGGCGAAGGATGCAAAACCAATCTTGGTTGCATCCTGTTGCTTTGTGCAACTATGTTGAGCATTGTGGGCAATGATATTCCACAGTTCTTCAAGCCTTGGCCTCGTTTCTTACTATTCGCTCTGGTGATGATAAGCTGCTCGCCGATGTTGAGTGGCCCAGGCATCAACAAGGTGCATCGACAAATCAATATGGGAGGCTTATGGGCTTGTGCTATCATTACTCTGTGGAGTTTTGTGGCATACTTCACTGGACAGGGTCAATATATATCAGGCTTCGTAAATGGCTATATGGGTGTGACTGGTCATCCAAACTTCCTTGGATTCTATGCTATGGTGACAATGGTGGCATTGGCTTCTCTGTTTTTCCGTTGCACCAACATGAAGGAACGAATCATCATTGGAAGCTGTTGGGCTGCGTGTATCATTGTGCTGTTGGTATGCGCAAGCCGAAGTGCTACGGGTCTCGGTCTTGTCGGCTCGATTGTAGCCGCCTATCTGAGACTGCAGAAGGACAAGGCAAAGCAGATGAGGCTATATATGCTGGGTGTCTGTGCCGCCATCATGTGCTGGCCTGTCTTGGCTCCTTATGCCGATACCATGATGAAGAAGGAAATGAACTTTGACGATGGCGGTGAGGCAGCTATTGCGGCAACACGTGGTGCAATCTGGGACTTGCGTTATCAGGAACTAGCACAAAGTCCGCTTATCGGTATTGGCGCATATTCTTGTGATACGACACTCCCTAATGCTGATATATTCTATGACGCGACGAATGGTTCGATTGAGCTTGGCTCAAGCTACCTCGGCTTGCTTGCACAGTGCGGCTGGTTAGGCTTTATTGCTTTTTTGCTGATAGTCGTGCCTGTCACATGGAAGACGTTCGTATATGCAACTCGTCAGCGTACTCCCTATGCTCAGTTCCTTTTCCCGATATTGGTAGTGTGCATCCTGCACATGTTCTTCGAGGGTTACCTGATGACTGCTGGTGCCATCCAATGTGTGGTGGTGTGGATGCTGATAGGTGCTTGTGACCAATGCGACACAGTGGCCGATTATCCCGTGGCATGGGAGAAGGAAGACCCGATAACCCCAGAGCAATATGTCTATTGGCGAGAACATATTGCTGAGGATGGGGATAAGCGATGAGAAACCAGAGATAAACTATAAACAACTTGCAATTTTGGCTAATTCTATTCCGATACTATTGACTGCTACGGTCAATCCAAAGGGGATGAAGGGAGCAAACTTCGACCCAAAAGAACGTCTTGACATGTATGTCGAGGCACTGAACTTCTATGCAAAGAAGGGGTTGAAGGTGGTCTTTGCTGAAAATTCTGGCTCGATAGCACTGGTTGCCGACAGAGTCGTTGCCGAGAACGTAGAGATGGTAGATGTGTCGGGCTTGGAGTATGACCAGTCGAGAGGCAAGGGGTATAATGAGACAATACTGATACATAAGGCTGTGATGAAGTCGGCTTTTGTCGGTGAGTCGGGCTGCTTTTTCAAGATAACAGGCCGATTGAAACTGATGAATGTAGAACGCCTATTGGAAGAATGTGCCAAAGGCTCTCAACGATTCAGGGCTGACTGCAAGGATCATAAGGTCTATGAGTGGTTGCACATGCCTATCAATGGTCATGCCGGTGAGTGCCGTTACTGGTTTGCTACTGTCGAGTTCTTCGAGCAGATGATGTGGCCAAGAGTAAACGAACTGAATGACTTTGAGCCCAACATCTGTCTCGCTGAGGATCTGATGCTGGACGTGTGCCGTAAGTCTCGTGGCATGAAGGGTTGCCGTGACAGGTTCAGGACGCAGGCTCGGATATCTGGCAAGGGTGGTCATAACCTTGGACGAGGATGGAGCTTCTTCTATTCGACCGACAATGACTCGTTTGCCTTGCGGACAAAGTGCTTCTTGCGCCAGTTGTTGAGATGGACTATGCCTTGGTGGAAAGTTTGAAAATATGAATGAGCGACAGAATATTGGTAAAGTGACGCTTTCGGTTAAGATCAAGAGAGCGTTGTGGAATATCGTGAGAGCGATATTCTTCAGACCTTTTGTGACCAAGGCCTTCCGGTTGTGGAGATTGGCTCTCTTGAAATGTTTCGGTGCAAATCTGGATTGGAGTGTCGATGTATATGCTTCGGCCAGGGTGTGGGCTCCATGGAATCTGAAGATGGAACGTGGGGCTTGTGTCGGGCCTGATGCCATCGTGTATAATCAGGCTATGGTGTCGCTCGCCGAAAATGCTTGTGTGTCGCAATATGCATATATCTGTACAGCAGGTCATTCGACCGATGAGAATGAGGCTAATAATGCAAATTCCGGTCTCGTGATTGCTCCTGTCAGCATAGGCAAGAATGCGTGGATAGGAACGCGGGCTTATGTGAATATGGGTGTGAACATAGCAGAAGGTGCCATTGTCGGTGCTTGTGCCTGTGTGTTTAAGGATGTAGAGCCTTATATGATAGTAGGTGGTAATCCTGCAAGAGAGATTGGACAGAGACGTTAACATAATAATTTGCAATATAATAACATAATACACTATTGACAATGAGATTAAGTATCATCCTTCCTATTTATAATGTCAGCAAGTGGCTCGGCCGATGTCTGGCATCGATACGGAATCAGGGGCTGGCTCCTGAAGACTATGAGATAGTGGCGGTCAACGATGGCTCGACCGATGACTCGATGGAGGTGCTCGATGCTTTCCGTCGTGAAGAAGAGAAAGCTGGTGTGAAGACTGGCTCATGGGTGATTGTCAATCAGGAAAACAAAGGACTCAGTGCGGCACGAAATGCAGGGTTGAAGGTGGCTCGCGGTACTTTTGTGTGGTGGATTGACTCGGACGACTACCTCGAGCCATGCTGCGCGGAGAAATTGCTCGAAAGGGCAGAGAAGGATCGCCTCGATGTGCTGTGCTTCGGTCTTCAGCTGGTATATGAGTCTGCTCCTGGCGATAATCAGCCGATGACTCCTCCCGAGCAGTATAATATCCCCGATGGTACGGGTGGCGCAGTGGTGAAGGGCGAAAGGTTCATGCTCGAAGTGGGTATGCCTCCTGCTGCTTGGGCTGCAATCTACCGTCGCAGTTTCCTTGAGGCTCGTGGACTGAAGTTTATGGAGGGTGTGCTGCACGAAGATCAGGAGTTTACTCCTCGTGCATATTTCCTGGCTCGTCGTATAGCCTTTGAGAATATGGTAGTATATAACTATGTGCAGCGAGAGGGTTCGATAATGAAGAGCGAGAATCCAAAGAAGACCACCGATCTGGTGAAGATATGCACTCGGCTGTGGAATTTTGCACAAGAGAATACCCAAATAGAAAGTTCGATACGCTATTGCTTCATCAATCGCGTGTCGTTCCTCTTCTCTCAGGCATTGGCCAACTTGTGTCGCTGTGGTATATATACCTTCCCCGGAGATTACAAGTCTTTGCCTTTCTACCCTCTCTCTATCAATAAATACCTCGGGAAGAAAGAGCGTTATAAGTTCACATTGATCAACTCAAGTGTGCCTCTGTATCTCAGTCTTTATCACAAGTTTGTGAAGACCGACAAGCCTGTCAAGGCAAAGAAAAAACTGCGTACTCATGCCTGAGCAAAGGATGAAGAGTCTCGTTTTCGTGCAGAACTGCATCAGCCCGCACCAGATGCCGTATATCGAGGCCTTGTCGCGCCGTTCGGATGTGGAACACGTGTGGGTGGTGGCTCCGCGTGTGACATATTCCGATAGGGCAGCCATGGGGTGGCCAGCGACATGGACAACTTCGAGCGAGAGGCTGACCATAGTAATCGCTCCCGACGACAAGCAAATGGCCGAGTTGTATGCCATGCCCGAATGTGTTTGTCTCTTCTCTGGTATTTCGGCTTTTCCCGAGATACTCCATTGGTTCAGGCTTTCGATTCCTTATAGACTGAAGAGAGGCATCATCACCGAGGCTCCATATACCTACGATAAGCCTCTCTGGATGCATCGGTTGAGGTTCGCGCTCATGGACTGGCGCTATGTGAAGTATTTTGACTATGTCTTTGCAATAGGTGAGGATTGTGTCAAATACTATCGACTGTGGTCAAAAAGATGGAATGTTATTCCGTTTATGTACTGTACCTCTCCTTCTTCACTTCTTGAAGCCTCGGCATCTTCGCGTCCTCACGCCCTCGCTGTTTGTTTCGTGGGAAGCCTTGACCGTAGAAAGAATGTAGGGGAACTGTTGTCGGCTGTGGATATTCTTGGGAAAAGAAAGGTGGAAGTGGCTGTGACCATAGTCGGAGATGGCCCACTGAGGGATGCTTTGGAACAACAGGCAAGTACGATAGTGTCAGATTCTGTAAGTATCGACTTCCTGGGTGCTTTGCCTATGCCGGAGACTCAGCGAGTGATGGTTGCCAACGATGTGCTGGTGCTCCCGTCTCTTCATGATGGGTGGGGAGCTGTGATCAACGAGGCAATGTCGATGGGCACTTTGCCTGTGTGTAGCAATAAGTGTGGCGCAAAGGATATTGTGAGATTGTCGGGCTTTGGTGGTGTCTATGATGTAGGTAACCCTGATATGCTTGCCGATGTATTGCAAGCTGTGGCTACTAATATTAATAATGTAAGAGATAAAAGAGCCGAGAGAGTGAAATGGGCTATCGACAACATCTCGCCAGATGCTGTCGGTGAGTTGATGATGACGACGATAAATAGATAATATGCCATGAAGAACCTAACAGTATTGCAATTCATGCCGAGTATATCGGCTAAGGATGGAGGAACGACAACCTATCTAAGAGAACTGACACCTGCGTTAGGACGTCTCGTAGATCTCCATGTATGCGCTCTCGGAAAGCTCGATGATTTTGTGCCCCTGCCCAATGCTACGGTACATGCTATCGAAGTGAGTTTGAAGCATTTGTGTCGCATGAAGAAAGGGTGGATGGCTTTACTCGACGAAATTAAACCCGATATAGTGCATGTCAATTGCTGCTGGATGCCTCAGTGTGCACTGGTGCAATACTGGACAAGACAAAAGAGCAGGAAAGACAAATCTTTCTCTCCTCGTATCCTATTGACACCCCATGGAATGCTGGAGCCATGGATTATTGGCCGCAACTATTGGACAAAGAAGGTGCCAGCTATGCTGCTGTATCAGAAATGGGCAGTGCGCAATGCGGATGTGGTGGTATCGACGGCAGAAGAAGAGAGAAAGCATATCTTGCAGCTTGGCTGGAACAAGAATGTGGTGATGCTGCCAAATGGTATCGACTCATCGGCTATCAAAGTTAAGAAGGTGTGGAGTGATGCCCAACATTTGCTATTCATGAGCCGTCTGCACCCAAAGAAAGGTCTCGAGATGCTAATTGAAGCTATGACAGCCACTGATAGACTGAAACTTGTAATAGCTGGTGATGGAGAACCCGATTATGTGCAGTCACTGAAAGAGAAAATCAAGGCTTTGGGACAGGATGACAAGATTGAGATGGTGGGTCCCGTCTATGGAGAAGCTAAATGGCGCATGATAAGAGATGCAGATGTAGTGGTGCTGCCTTCGTATAGCGAGAACTTCGGACTCATCGTGGCTGAAGCGTTGGCAAGCGGGACTCCGGTGATGACTACTACTGGTACACCATGGCAGTCGATAGTGACCCATGACTGTGGATGGTGGATAGAACCTGAGGTAAAGGCCATAAAGGAGACTCTGAAGATTGTCGGGAATCAGTCGGCTGATGACCTGAAGAACAAAGGCCTCAGGGGAAGAGCGTTGATTGCAGCCGACTTTGATGTCTCTACTTTGGCAAAAACTCTCTATAAACTGTATATAAGTTGAAAAATTGACAATTATAGTGCGCTAAATTGTACAATTATATGCAAAATAGTAAAAAAATACATAATTTTGTCAAAAAAGTGTACTATTGGAATGACATCTTTGCAAATTAATGTGTATCTTTGCAAACGGTTTTTTTGGTTTTGTGCCAAGATTCTGCAAATCACTAAGGAGCGTTCTTATCTATAATAATTATCTTTTTTTTGACTATAATAATTATATTTTTTTTTGACTATGAGAAAGTCTATTTTGTGCGCTTTGGCAATGCTAATGAGCATTGTTGCTGCAAAAGCACAGGATGATGTTCTGCTCGACTATGTTTGGAACAAGAGTGCAGGAGCAGATACTGTCCAAAATGACGTAAACCGAACTTTGGTATTAGGATCAGACACTATGCCTACGGGTCGTTTCAAGCAGCCTTTGAAGTTTACTAAGGCAGAGTTGAATAAGATTAAGGATCCTCGTGTTAGGGACATCTATTGGTATGCGTTGAATGATACTACCGACTCGAAGCGTTATCTCAAGGCTCATTATGCATTCAATGAGGCTCGTGATAACTGGGCTTTCGAATTTGGTGGAGGTATCCAGTCGGTTTTCATGATGTCGATCGACGATGAGTTCAGCCTCGGCCCTCAGTTCGAAATCGGCTTTAAGAAGGATCTTCACCCATATTGGGCAGCCCGTTTTGTGGCACAGTATTCAAAGTATCAGAAGTATGTAACATCAGTGCATGAATCGACGATGGTGGACAACTGGCAGGATCGCCCAACTGAAACCATGCCAGCTGAGGGATGGCGTCAGCACCTTAACTACCAGAC
This sequence comes from Bacteroidales bacterium, assembly GCA_016293065.1. Taxonomy (GTDB): domain Bacteria; phylum Bacteroidota; class Bacteroidia; order Bacteroidales; family UBA3663; genus Liminaster. Next base: position 3,308 of record JAEDEY010000073.1, on the reverse strand, counting down.
AATTTCGGCTCGTGCAGACGTCATGCTTAACCTTCTGAATCTTGCAGCAGGACGAGAGTTGCTCTATAATCCTTACGATATGTTCCTTTATGTCGGTTCGGGTGGTGCGTTCTCTGCCCGTAAGATTGGAGAACGTGATGGTTCTTGCTTTGTGCCTCTGTGGCTTGCTGGTTTCAAGATCTATGCAAACTTCACTCAGCGCTGGAGTATGGCTCTCGACCTTAACTGCTCATGGCAGGGTGATGACCTTGAAGGTTTCTCGGAGCAGAACTCAACTCTCAAGACAGCTGCAACGCTCGGTTTCTCATATAAGTTCTCACGCGTGATTCACTTCCAGCGTCTTGGTTATGACGACAGCGCTCTCAAGCAGCAGTTGAATGAGGCTTATGAGGAAGGTGACCGCCTGGCAACATATATCCAGAATGCCAAGAAGGATACTATCGTGAATCTCCCAGCTGACCTCATTCAAGCAGCATTCTTCCAGATTGACCGTATCGAGCTCGCTCATACATATGTGCTCAACCTCGGTTTCTATGCCGACCTTATTAAGTCGCATCCTAACCAGAAGTTCCTCGTGCGTGGTTTCGCCGACCTTGAAGTTGGTTCGCAGAAACGTAATGAATGGCTCCGAGAGAAGCGTGCGCAGGTCGTTGCAGATGTACTTGTAAAGACTTATGGCGTCGATGAAAACCAGCTCGTAGTGGGTGGTGGTGACTTGAACATCGAGTTGCCGTTCCTCCGTGAGGATGGCCACCATCGTTTCAACCGATGCACTATCGTCTGTCCGCTCACAAAGGATTATCAGTTTATCAACGAGACTGAGTTTGATGACAACGCAGAGTTGATGGATGGTCGTGTCAAGTCTTCGTACAAGAAGAACTATTAATGCCCATTGATGAAAGTAACAGTTGTTACAACTTGCTATAATCGCTCCGATACCGTCGTCAAGGCGGTGCGGAGCGTTATGTTTCAGACCTATCCTGATATCGAACATATCATCATCGATGGTGGTTCGACAGATGGGTCGGTCGAGGCAATTCGAGCTTGTGGATCAACACGCATTGCCCATCTGATCAGCGAACGCGACAAGGGCTGCTATAATGCTCTCAATAAAGGATTGCGTCTTGCATCGGGTGATATTGTGTGCTGGCTTCATTCGGATGATGTGTTTTATGATGACCATGTAGTCGAGAATGTGGTTGAGGCTTTCAAGAAGAATAGCTGCGATATGGTGTATGCAAATGGCTTGTTCGTGAGTCCAGATAACCCTGACCGCGTGATTCGTAATTGGATTGGTGGGGAGTATTCTGATAGAAAGATCGAAAATGGTTGGTTGCCTCTGCATACCACAGTATTTGTAAGAAAAGAAATCTTTGACCGCTCGGGTGGATATTGCGAGGATTATGTCATTGCAGGCGATACCGATTGGCTGATAAGAGTGATGTATAAGACTGGTATCAGCATAGTTTATCTGCCACAGTATGTGGTGAGAATGAATTATGGTGGCCTATCGACCAATTGGAAGAGAAGTTTCCAGAGATGGCGTGAAGACCTTAGAGTGTATAGTCGAAATGGCATCTCTCCTGTTATGGCTTTGGTCAAAAAGGTGCTGCGCAAGGTGCCGCAATTCTTCAGTTCTAAATGATAATGGAACAAGACGTAGAAGCTTTCCTTGATTATCTAACTTGCGTGCGTAAATTCTCGAACTACACGGTGGCGAGCTACAGGGAAGATCTGGGAAAATATCTTGAATTCCTTGATACGATGCCATCTGCCAATCAGGACTATATGCTCAACCTGGATGTGGCAAGGGCGTGGATGGCAGAAATGGGTAAGCGAGGACTAAAGGCCACAACCATCAAACGCCGCTTGTGTGCCTTAAGGAGCTTCTGCAAGTATCTGCGTCGCGAGAAAAAAATTGACAACAATCCGCTGGCGTTGCTCCCATCTCCTAAGGTGCCTAAACCTCTGCCTGTATGGGTTACCGAGTCTCAGATGGATGACTTGCTCGATAATACAGACTTCGGAAATGACTTTGTTGGCAAACGCGATCGACTCATAATCGACCTTATCTATTCGACTGGTATGCGACGCTCAGAGGTGGCTTCGCTTAAGAGTGCAGACATCGACTATGCCAACAGAAGCATACGAGTGCTTGGTAAAGGCAAAAAGATGAGAATAGTGCCATTCGGCGAAGAACTATTTTCCATGATGAGCGATTTTTCCCATGAAAAGATGTGCTTATTCGGAGAAGATACCCACTTCTTTGTTGTCGATGAATCCGGAGCTGGTCTCACTCCAGAGCAAATCGCTGTAATAGCGCATAAATATCTGTCGTCGATTCCGACATTAGCCCGACAGACCACACATGTATTGCGCCACTCCTTTGCCACCAATATGCTTTCAAACGGTGCAGATCTGATGGCTGTGAAAGAATTGCTTGGACACGCCTCGCTCCAATCAACCGAGGTATATACTCATCTTACACCAAAAGATATACTCGCAAACTACAGACAAGCCCATCCAAGATCAAAAAAATGATGTGTTTTTGCGTTTTTTTTATCTCTATTGCTCAAAATATCGGTCAAAATATACTTTTTTAGGCAAAAAAATGAAAAAAGTTGCGATTTTTCTTTTTGATATGAAAAAATCTTAATACCTTTGCACCCGCAAAACGTACAAATATATTTCGTTTGTATGATTTTTGCAAAGTTAATAATTGCGGGTATAGCTCAATTGGTAGAGTGTCAGCCTTCCAAGCTGAATGTTGCGAGTTCGAGTCTCGTTGCCCGCTCAATTTCGAATGTTGCCGCTTTAGCTCAGTGGTAGAGCGCATCCTTGGTAAGGATGAGGTCTCGAGTTCAACTCTCGAAAGCGGCTCAAAGATAAAGTTTTTGAACCTATATTGAATAATTCTTACATACTAACATTTTAAATATATTTAAAAGCTATGGCAAAAGAACAATTTGACCGTTCGAAACCACATGTTAACATTGGTACAATAGGTCACGTAGATCACGGTAAGACTACTCTTACTGCTGCTATCACAACTGTACTCGCTAAGAAGGGTCTTTCTGAGGTTAAGTCTTTCGACTCTATCGATAATGCACCTGAAGAGAAGGAGCGTGGTATTACTATCAATACTGCACACGTAGAGTATCAGACTGAGAAGCGTCACTACGCTCACGTTGACTGTCCAGGTCACGCTGACTACGTTAAGAACATGGTTACTGGTGCTGCTCAGATGGATGGCGCTATCATCGTAGTTGCTGCTACTGATGGTCCTATGCCTCAGACTCGTGAGCACA
>JAEDEY010000072.1 GCA_016293065.1 Bacteroidales bacterium | reverse complement strand
TTTTTCTATCTATTCTATTGAATTTCCTAATTGCAATAATTTGTCAAAGTTGTCAAACTCATCAGAGTATCAGAGTCGGCAATTAAAGAGTGATTCGATAATAGATATTTGGGAAAGAAAGCTCGGCATCGGTTGTTTCGATGCAGTTCTTCTTGTAGTTATAAGTATCGCAATACGGTGGCTTTGCACCTGTCAGGTTCAACGCTTCGACAGCAATAGTGTGGTCGCAATGCTTGCCAGCTATCTTGTAGCTCACGGTGAAATCGACAATAGGCAATGCATCATGCTGCTTGCTGAATGCCTCCTTTTCCTTCAGCACCACATCGGCTGCGATATTTCCTGCTTCGTAGAGAGCCTTGGTAGCCTCAAGGTCACCAGGAGTACGACGCAAGCCACCCTGCATAGTGAACTTGGCATTGACGCTCAGCACATTCTGTCGGCGCTTACCCATCATCCATTCCTTTCCACCCAATACCTTGAACAGGTAAGTACGGTTGTAGAGAGTATTACGCCATACACCATCCATTGCCTTATATTCCGACTTGTAGAGCGAACCATTGACCGAGCCATACCATCCACCGCTCATGTAGCGCTCCAAGGTCACGTCGATACCATAGTTGCGACCCTTACCTTGGTTGTTCAAAGCCTTATCTACATAATACTCGCGACGGTTAATCACGCAGTAAGTGCTGTTGATGTCGTTCTCGACAGGCAGATCATACAAAGACTGATAATAGGTCTCGACACGCATATTCACCTTGTCGCTGAAACGGTGCATCCAAGACAGCAGGAAGTGTTGAGCCTTGCTCATGTCAAGGTCTTTATTGACATAGTTGCCATTCTCGTCCTTATAGAAATAGACATCCATCTTCTCCAGTTTGCTGTGCATGCCATAACCCAAAGAGAATGAGTTGGCATAGGAAGGATTCCACTGCAAAGCGGCACGTGGCTCTATGGTTGCCTCCTTGTTGAGGCGGAAATATTCGCTGTTCACACCGAAGTTGAATGTCATCCAGCGGTTCCACTCCCAAGAGTTTGAGATATAGGCCGAGAGAAGACCTGTGTGGCTGTCGGCACCATAGACTGGATCGAGTGTTTTGGCACCTACGGCTTCAGCCATTTTGAGATTGATGTCGAAGTAGTATTCGCTGTAGCTCACACCTACCTTCGAGAGGAAGGCATCGTTGAAGCGCTTCTGCAAGCCTGTCTGCACGGTGAGCTGTTGATTCTTCTGACGCATCTCGGCATACTTGGCGTAAGTATTCTTATCGGCTACCACAGGTGCATCGCCATAATAGTAGTCGGCATAGGAGTCGTCTCCATCATTCTTGAAGATAGAATAAGCCACTGCGGTATTCCATTTCCAGCCATTGCCAAGATAGACATTGTGGGTCAATCCGCCTACGAACATAGCCTGACGTGACTCCAGATACTCCTGGTCATAGATCGACTGCCAACTTTCGAAGTCAGGCACATCATTCCAGTACTTGTCATTCATGCCCAGACCGAAGACAGCGAAAGTACCTGCTTTCTTCGTTGGGAAATTGAACTTGAAGTTAATATCCTGGAAGTCTGCCTGATCGCCATCGGTAGAGAGAAGTCCTATCTTGCGTGCCAGAGTAGAGAATGAATAGCGATAGTTGAATATGTATGAAGCACCAGAATTACGGCTCAATGGACCTTCGCTGGTGCCTACCACACCGAGGGTACCTAACTGCACGGCATGGCTGAAGCTGTGGGCATCACCAGCCTTCATGTGCATATCCATCACACCCGAGAGTGCGTTGCCATACTCTGCTGTCATGGCTCCGCTATAAAAGTCGGAGTTGGCAAGTACGTTGGAACTCAATGCACTGACTACACCTGTACCCATTGCAAAGGCATCGGCAAAGTGGTTTGGGCTGTTGATTTCAATACCCTCCAAACGCCATGAGAGACTCTGTGGAGCATTACCATGCACCGAAATACCGTTGTTGTCAGGAGAACCTGCCACACCAGCAAACGATGTGACCAGACGGGCTGGATCGCTGTATCCACCGGCATAACGGCTGGCTTCCTCCATGCTGAGCATACGTGCGCCAACCAGAGCCATACGGTTGATTGACATTTCTTTCGACACTGTTGGGCGAATCTCCACCTCGCCTAACATGTAGTTGCTCTCCTTAAGGCTGAAGTTGACTACCACCTCTTTCTTACCGGCTATCAGCACTTCCTGCACCTCCATTGGGTCGTAGCCCACGAACTTTGACTCCACGTTGTAGCGTCCTGGTTCTATATCCTTAATTTCATAGTTACCATCCGCATCTGTCACAGTTCCGATGGTAGTGCCTTTCAATGCCACAGTAGCTCCGATGATAGGTTCGCCCGTTTCGGCTTCAGTTACTACACCGCGCATTGTCTGAGCAAAAAGATCAAGACCTCCTTGCAAAAATAGTCCTACCATGAGCAGAACTAAAAAAAGTGTTTTCTGTTTCATATAAATTTTAATTTATATATTGTTATTGCGCTCAAATTTACTGTTTTGCTCGTCAATTGCAGTCATCTAAAGGGTTTTTGTCGATGTAATGACCCTATTTTCTAATTTTTATCCTCCAAAAAAGCAACTCTACATGTCAAAATCATAAACAAACAAGAAATGCAGAAAAAGGAAGGAAACACCGAAGCTTCCTTCCTTTTTCATATTATATGTGACTATCGTCATCCGGTCATGCATTGTATTCCTGCCAGCTCTTGATCTTGATGTCTTCGAGCTTGAGGGCGCAGAACGCCTCGATGAAGGCCTTGGCAAGGCGGGCATTGGTGATCAATGGGATATTGTGGTCGATAGCGTTACGACGGATGTGATAGCCATTGGTCAGCTCGCGCTTGGTCTGGTTCTTCGGGATGTTGATAATGAGATCGAACTTATGCTGAGCCATGAGGTCGATGACGTTGTTTTCGCCATTCTCGTCTGGCCAGCTCACCGTAGTACACTCTACGCCATTGTCCTTGAGGAACTTGGCAGTACCTGCCGTAGCATAGATGTTGTAGCCGTTCTTCACAAGGTTCTGTGCTGGCTCAAGGAGCTGCACCTTGCCCTTGGCACCACCCGACGAGAGAAGGATGTTCTGCTTTGGAATGCTGTAGCCAGTGGCGATGAGCGCGTTGAGCAATGCCTCGTTGAGATCGTCGCCAAGACAGCCTACCTCGCCTGTCGAACTCATATCCACGCCGAGCACTGGGTCGGTGTTGGAGAGACGGTTGAACGAGAACTGCGATGCCTTGACACCGATGCGGTCGATGTCGAACTCGCTGCGGTCAGGACGGCTATATGGCACGTCGAGCATGATCTTGGTTGCTGTCTCGATGAAGTTGCGCTTCAGGATCTTCGACACGAATGGGAACGAACGTGAAGCACGGAGGTTGCACTCGATGACCTTGACCTCGCGGTTCTTGGCAAGGAACTGGATGTTGAATGGTCCAGAGATGTTGAGCTCGGCAGCAATGCGACGGGCAATCTTCTTGATCTGACGCACGGTCGAGAAGTAGATGTTCTGGGCAGGGAAGACCATAGTGGCATCGCCCGAGTGAACACCGGCATATTCGACATGCTCAGAGATGGCATATTCCACTACCTCACCCTTGTCGGCAACGGCATCGAACTCGATCTCCTTGGTGTCCTGCATGAACTGCGATACGACAACAGGGAAGTCTTTCGACACTTCGGTAGCCATGCCGAGGAAACGCTCAAGCTGCTCATCGTCGTAGCAGACGTTCATCGCTGCACCCGAAAGGACGTACGACGGACGCACGAGCACAGGGAAGCCCACCTTGGCAACGAAGTCCTTGATGTCGTCCATGCTGGTGAGGGCACGCCATGCCGGCTGGTCGATGCCGAGCTTGTCGAGCATTGCCGAGAACTTGTCGCGGTTCTCTGCACGGTCGATGTCGAGTGGCGAAGTGCCGAGCACAGGCACTCCCTGACGATGGAGCTTCATCGCGAGGTTGTTAGGGATCTGTCCGCCCACCGAAACGATGACGCCTCGTGGCGACTCAAGGTCGATTACGTCGAGCACGCGCTCAAGCGAGAGCTCGTCGAAATAGAGACGGTCGCACATGTCATAGTCGGTCGATACGGTCTCAGGGTTGTAGTTGATCATGATCGACTTGTAGCCCTGCTTGCGAGCGGTATTGATGGCATTGACCGAACACCAGTCGAACTCAACCGATGAGCCGATGCGGTAAGCACCCGAACCGAGCACGATGACCGACTTCTCGTTCTTGTACCATTCGATAGAATGTTCCTGTGGCTTGAGGCAACGTGCCTTCCACTCTTCGGTAGTGAGAGTGTCGGTATTGGTTGGCTCAACCTCGCCGAGATATGTGAAATAGAGATAGTTGGTGAGTTCTGGATGGTCGCCTGCCACGGTCTCGATGCGGCGTACTGTAGGGAGGATGCCACGCTGCTTACGGTTGCGACGCACCTCAAGGTTGGCCTTCTCCATGCTGTCCTTGCTCTTCAAGACAAAGCGTGCGATCTGGAAGTCTGAGAAGCCGCAAGCCTTGACTTCGCGCATCTTCTCGTCCGAGATCTCGTCGAGCGAGTTGTAAGCAAGGAGCTCGTTCTTGAGGTCAACGATGTGCTTGAGACGAGTGAGGAACCAAGGGTCGATCTTGGTGAGCGACTCGATCTTCTCGATGCTGTAGCCCTCTTCGAATGCCTGGGCAATGGCGAAGATACGGAGGTCGGTAGGGTTGGCAAGCTCCTCGTCGAGGTTCTCGAAGCGAGTGTGGTCGTTGCCCACGAAGCCGTGCATGCCCTGACCTATCATGCGCAGACCCTTCTGGATCATCTCCTCGAAGCTGCGGCCGATTGACATGATCTCGCCGACCGACTTCATCGACGAACCGATCTGACGTGACACGCCTGCAAACTTGGTGAGGTCCCAGCGAGGGATCTTGCAGATCATATAGTCGAGCGAAGGAGCTACATAAGCTGAGTTTGGAGTGCCCATCTCGCCTATCTGGTCGAGAGTGTAGCCAAGAGCTATCTTGGCAGCCACGAATGCGAGAGGATAGCCTGTTGCCTTTGAAGCGAGAGCCGAGCTGCGTGAGAGACGCGCGTTGACCTCGATGATGCGATAGTCGTTGGTCTCGGCATTGAACGCAAACTGGATGTTGCACTCACCTACGATGCCGAGGTGACGCACGCACTTGCGGCTGATGCCCTGGAGGAACTCAACCTGCTCCTTGGTGAGCGAACAGGTAGGAGCCACGACGATCGACTCGCCAGTGTGGATTCCGAGAGGGTCGAAATTCTCCATCGAAGCCACTGTAAAGCAATGGTCGTTGGCATCGCGGATCACCTCAAACTCGATCTCCTTCCAGCCCTTCAGACTCTCTTCAACAAGGATCTGTGGAGCGAAAGTGAATGCCGACTCTGCAAGCTCGACGAAAGCCTTCTCGTCCTTGCAGATACCAGAACCGAGACCGCCAAGGGCATAAGCCGAACGGATCATGATTGGGAAACCGATCTCGCGGGCAGCCTTGAGAGCTTCGTCCATGCTCTCAACGGCATGAGAGACAGGCGACTTGAGCTCTGCCTCATTGAGCTTCTTGACAAAGAGGTCGCGGTCTTCGGTATCCATGATGGCCTCGACCGATGTGCCGAGCACCTGAACGCCATACTCCTTGAGGATGCCCTTCTGGAAGAGTTCTGTACCACAGTTGAGTGCTGTCTGTCCACCGAATGCGAGGAGGATTCCGTCAGGACGCTCCTTCTTGATGATTTCAGTCACGAAGTGAGTATTGACCGGCTGGAAATAAACCTTGTCGGCAATGCCTTCACTTGTCTGGATAGTCGCAATGTTAGGATTGACCAATACGGAACTGATGCCTTCCTCACGCAAGGCTTTCAAAGCCTGCGAACCACTGTAATCGAACTCGCCTGCCTGGCCGATTTTGAGCGCACCAGACCCGAGCACCAACACCTTGTTAATTTTGGTTTTCATTACTTGTGTTTTTTATAAAAATGTTTGATTTTGCTTTACCTATTATTTGCATTCGGGGTGTAAAGATAATAAAAATTCATATTTCTTGTATAGAAATGCCCCAAAAAAATCATTTTTTTCATTTTTATAATATCTCTATGCATTCAAGATTTTTATTTTGACAAGTAAAGATGACTGATTGATTGATTATTGATTACTGATTGCTGATTACTGATTTTTTGCAGAGGGAACGGAAACGGCGGAGGTAGAGGATGCCGGCGGTGGTGAGTCCGAAGGGGAAGCCCATCCAGATGCCTGTGGCGCCCCAGCCGCAGACGATGCCGAGGAGATAGGACAGCGGAAGGGAGATGACGACGTAGGCAAGGAACGAATACTGCATGAGTTTCTTGACATCGCCTAGTCCGCGAAGGGCGTTGGAGAAGGTGCATTGCATGCCATCGCCAAACTGATAGAGCAGGAATGGAATGGCGAGCGAGCCGACGATGAGCGACACTTCCTCCGAGTCGGTGAAGAGCCGCGAGATCTCGGTGCAGAAGAAAAAGGCTGTGGTGCCGAGCACGAGTCCGAAGCAGAGGATGATCTGCCAGCCCGCGAATGCTGCCTGCTTCACTCCTACCATGTTGTGAAGTCCGTTGTGGTTGCTGACACGGATCGACACGGCATTGGAGATGCCCACATAGGTCAGGAAGACGGCATTCGCCACATTGATCATGACCTGATGAGCGGCAAGCACATTGGTGCCAAGCCAGCCTATCATGATGGCGGTGAGCGAGAACGAGGCTGTCTCCATGCCCATCTGGATGGCTATCGGCCAGCCCAGTCGGTTGAGGAGCTTGACATCGTCGATGTGGATCCTGGCAGTCTTCCAATATTGCACATAGACCTTGTATTTCGGGCGGAAGAAGAAGACACAGAGATAGAGGACGAAGATGATGAGGCGCGAGGTGAAGGTTGCCCATGCTGCTCCCATCAGTCCGAGTTCAGGCGCTCCGAGATTACCATAGATGAACACCCAGTTGAAGAAGATGTTCCAGGCATTGGCAATGAGGATGACGGTCATATCGACGACGGTGTCGTTGATGCTGTCGGTCATCTGACGGAATGCCGCCGAAAGGAAGAAGAATGGCATCGAGCATATCTGGATGACGAGATAAGGGCGCATGAGTGGCAAGAGCTCATCGGGCTGTCCCATGTAGGGGAGCACGAAATAGAGCCCTACGAGCAGGGCCACGATGACCATGCCCTGAAGGGAATTGGCAACGATGCTGCTCTTGAGAATCTCGACGATGCGCTCTTTCTTGTTCTGGGTGTAGAGCGAACCAAACTGCGACACGGCTCCGATCGAGAAGCCGAGCGTGAGGAGGATGGCCAGGATAAAGAGATTATTGACCAATCCTGCTGCTGCCAGTTCCTCGGTCGAGTGACGGCCGACCATGACGTTGTCGGCAAGGTTCTGGAGGGTCAAGCCCAACTGAGCGACTGTGATTGGCAGTCCTAATTTCAATAATGCCTTATGTTCTTTCATAAACTTTGATTAAAACAGACAAAGGTTCCTTGTTTCAGATGAAGAAACAAGGAGCCTCGGAGTATATTAATCTAGTACCTTAATGCTTAAGTGCTATTACAGTCCGCAGAGTACCAAGAGCTGTGCCATGAGCACTCGCAGGAACATTGACAGCGGATAGACGGTCGAATAGGCGATTGATGCCTGGTCGTTGCCGCTGATGCTGTTGCTGTAGGCCAATGCCGGTGGATCGGTGGTTGCACCGCTGATCATACCTGCAATGGTGAAATAGCTTTTCTTGAACACTACACGCGCCAAGATACCTACTACGATACAAGGGAGGAAGGTGATGATGAAGCCATAGAGCACCCACCAGTAGCCTCCGTTCATTACTGTATCAACGAATCCCACACCTGCTCCGAGTCCGACGGCAGCCATGAACATGCAGATACCTATCTGGCGCATGAGCAGATTGGCAGATGCCGTGGTATAGGTGATGAGATGGAAACGAGGTCCGATATTGCTCAGGATGATCGACACGATGAGCGGTCCGCCTGCAAGTCCGAGCTTGACTGGCACTGGCATTGCAGGGAAGAAGATTGGGATGGATCCGAGCAATACACCAAGTGCGATGCCGATGAAGGTAGCGAAGAGCTGAGGCTCGTCGAGTCGCTTCACCGAGTCACCAATGAGCGAATGGAGCTTCTGAACGTCGTTCTTGTCTCCCACGATGGTCAGTCGGTCGCCAAGCTGAAGGATGAGCGATGGCTGGGCGATGAGCTCCGTGCCGGCACGACGCACACGCGTGATGGTGATATTGAACGTCTGGCGGAGCTTGAGGTCGCCGAGACGACGTCCGTTGAGCTTAGGGTTGGTGACCACGAGTCGCTCAGATACGAGCTCGTTGTGCTCTGTCTTGTCCCACTGCTTCTGGTCCATCTCGTCGATGCGTCGTCCGAGTAGAGCAGTAAGCGCTTCAAGGTCGCGAGGAGCCACTACGAGGAAGATGCGGTCGCCGACGTGAAGACGTGTCTGGTTGTTGACAAGCTCGACACTCTCGTTTTCGCTATGCATGATGCGGGTTGCAACGATGTTGCGTCCTGAGATATTGAGCACATCGCTGATCGACTTGCCTTCGATACCCTCGTTGCACACCTCGATGGTTACTGCCTTAAGCTGCTCAGCGTCCTTGCGGTTGTTGGCCATGTAGAGCTTCTGCTCACGACCGAAGTCGATGCGGAAGATGATCTTGAGCAACACGATGCTGAGGATGATGCCGATGACACCAAGAGGATAGGCTACGGCATAACCCTGGGCGAAGACAGAGTTGACCGCTCCGTCGTGCATGTCGCTATAGGTCTGCTGCGCTGCACCAAGTCCAGGGGTATTGGTAACGGCTCCGTAGAGCACGCCAATCATCGCGTTGAGATCGGTATCGGTGATGAGATGGATAGCATAAGCTGTGACCGAACCGAGAAGGATGATACCCGATGCAAGAAGATTTAACGTAACACCACCTTTGCGGAATGAACTGAAGAATCCAGGTCCTACCTGAATACCGATGCTGTAGATGAACAGAATCAAGCCGAACTCCTTGACAAAGTGGGAAGTTTCTGAATCAAGGACAAGACCAAAGTGGCTCGCGATGATTCCAACAAAAAGAATCCAGGTCACTCCAAGCGAGATGCCTGCGATCTTTATGCGCGACAGAAGCAATCCGAGTGCTATTGCCAGCGCTACAAGAATGATTGAATGGGCTACACCAGACCCTAAGAACAAATTATAAAACCACATACCTTAATTGCTTTAGCGGGTGCAAAGATAGACTATTTTTCGATAAGCAGTGAATTTTTATACGCAAAAATCAAAAAATCTACCTATTGCATGATTGACAGCGATTGAATGGTAAGTAGTCTTTGCAATGGGCATAGGTCATCGCCTATCAATATTCGGTTATCAGCACTTCTTCGGGCTTGGTGAAGGCATACCTGACAAGGAGCTCGCCGATGTATTCGGCACAGGCACGAGTGTCGGCTGCATTACCGTCGTAGCCGTTGATCAGGCAGAGCAGACGGGTGGTCGAGAGAGAGAGCTTGGTGCGTTCGTTGTCGCTTGTAGGTGTTCCTACACCTCCCACCTCGTCGCGATAGACTGGCATACCAGCTATGTTGAGCTGTCCGCGGCCTATGCCCTCATAAGGCTCGCCCTCCTCGCCTATTCCCAGGGTCAGGCTCTCGCCCACTATCTTGTCGGCATCGAAGCCGCCGATGCTGTAGGCGAAACGTATAGACGCGAGGTTGATGAGATCGACCACGGTGCTGACGGCATAGAGGTCCTTGTCCTGAAGCAGACGACGGCAGAGCTGCTCGTTCGACGGACGGTAGCGGTTGGGCTCCTTGCCGCATCGCTTATAGCCTTGTCGGGTGGCTTGGATGCCGCTTCGCTGCTTGACGGTATCGATGGTGAAGTTGTCGCGCAGCCAACGTGTCATGTCGCCAATCTCTGCCCAGAGGTCGGCATTGGTCTCGGTATTCCTTATTGGGGCGAACAGGGCACAGCCTACAAAGTCGGGACAGGCATTGCGCAATTCATCAGAAACGGAGATTTTCATTATTATTGGGGAGTTTGGGAGAGGATACTATTACTTTTGTTAATGGGCGATCCCAAGGGTCGATAGGGAGAGAGCTGAAGATCTGGCAGGAGAATGCTACACCTATGGTCGCGCCATGATAGAGGGCAAGGAAGCGGTCGTAGTAGCCTTTGCCTCGTCCAAGGCGGGTGCCATCGGGAGTGAAGGCTCGTCCGGGGATGATAGCCAATGAGAGCTGCGAATAGTCTGAAGGCAGGAGTTCGGGGGCATCGGCTGTGGGTTCCTCGATGTGGAAGCCTGCCGACACCTCGGTCATTCCTTCTTTGTACTGACGGATGCGCAGGTCATCGCCATCGACCACAGGCAGCCAAACGCGCTTGCCACTTGCCAAGGCTTCGCTTATCAGAGCCGAGAGACTGACCTCATCGGGCAAGGCAGCATAGAGCAAGACATCGTCAGCACTCTGCCACTCCCCCATCGCCTTGACCTGTTCGCAGATACACAATGACTGAGACAGCTTATCTGCCTCAGTCATCTGTGCAACAAGTGCGCGTATTTCACGTC
>JAEDEY010000210.1 GCA_016293065.1 Bacteroidales bacterium | reverse complement strand
TGATTTCGCCACTCCAGTCTCATTATCTTTCAGGCTGTCGATATTTCGCTCAATAACCTGAAACTGCCGTCCCTTCGAGAATGTAAATGTCAGTTTTATGCCGACGACATCCGATGTATTGCGATTTCTTGAGACATAGAACTTGTGGGCAAGGCGGTTGTGGTGTTCCACTTCCTCTACCTTTCGGTTGTGCTGAAACAGATTCTGGCAGAAAAGTGCGGCAGTGAGGTGCTTCATGCGATATGACACATTTATGTAGTTTGAGAGGATGTTGCCAACCTCGTATTCGTTTTCCATAAAGTGGTAGCCATTGTCGATTCCTGCCATAATGGTCCAGCGGCCGACCCATGCCGAGAGTCCGCCGTCGAAGTTGAACGCCTTGATGTGATGGCTATAGTCCTGACCTTCGTTCCATATATTGAGCATTATGGCCGAGAAGTAGGCGTTGAGATGTTCGGGCACTATTTCGCAACTTGCGTATAACTGGTTATAAAGCATATCAATGCGGCGGCCTTTGAAGAAAGTCTTGACGAAGTGATCATCGTCAGTGCGATATATGTGCTGCATGGCAGGATGTGCGTTGTGGCGATAGAAAGCCACAAGCTGCGTATAGAGTCGCGGAGATTGATAGCTCAACGAGAGCGTATGGTCATCGCGCCTCGCCATAATGATTTCAGGGTTGCCCAACGTATATTCCAGCTCGTTGGTCATGATCGACATTCCACTCATATTCTGTAGCTTTGAGGTGGCTGGAGCAGAAGTAAACACGTAACTGAGCATGAGACTTTGAGACAAAGGAAGCGACAGATTCAGTTTCGGCCGAAACCTCAAGTGGTCGTATTTAACCTCTCCCTGACGATAATACTCACGGCTGATGCCAAGCCCCAACATATATCTGATTTTCCACAGTGAGCCCTGCAGCTGCGTGAAGGCATAGGTAGTGCTCGCATGGATTTGCGAAACGAGGGCGGCATCGCCCGAATAGTCGTTGTCGATGTATTTCTGAGTATGGCGCAATCCTGCCGAAAGAGTGAATGGCTTCATACGGTTCTCGTATATCGCTTCCGACTGGAGCGACCAAGCCTTACCCAAGGTGTTGTATCCGAACGAGGTCTTGTCGGATGCAAACTGATAGGTGTAGTCGGTATGAGTAAATGCTCCTGTAGCATTGGCGATAATGCTCTGATTTTGCCCAATATTGGTCTTCAGATAGAGGTCAAGCAGCGGGCTGACAGTCTTCTCTTTATTGTCGGAAGTTTCTGTCGAATGTCTTCCATCGGAATATGCCACATCTGTCGTTTCGCAGTTGCGCGGATTGTCGGAAATCGACGTTGACAGTGTTGTCAGAAAGGCCGTGCCATCATTGTCGATCATGCTGTATCTGGCCTGAATCCCGTGGTTGATGTTCCTATAGATCATGTCATCGGTGGTTCTCTCCACCCTATTGATTGTGTTGTCGGACATGAGATAATCAGCCTGTTCCTCTGAACTCATGCCATTGGAATGTCGGTAGCCACCAGAATAATTGACCGACAGCTCATTGTTCCTTCTGTTCAGCTTGGTGTAGGCATTGCCATAGACATTGTCGGCTTTTGGGATCAGAGTGCCGTTCGCACCGATGACATATCCAGCCGAGACCTTTCGCGTAATGATATTCAAGACGATGCCAACGTCCTCGCCATATCTCACACCAGGTCGGTCGATCATCTCCACCCTTTCCACCTCCTTTGGTTGCAAAGATTGCATATCGGCAGCCGTAGCCACCACATCGTTGATCCGCACTTGAACGGCACCGACAAGCGCATTTGCAGCAGAGACGGTTTCGCTGATGTCATCGACCTTTACATTTGGCAGTGGCAACATCTTCAAAAGACTGTAACCAGAAGTTGCCGACTTGGTCATTGCCTCAGAAGGGTAGATCACCTTACCATCGATGCGGCTGACTACCCTCGCACCTCTCACCACTACCTCTTCGAGTTGCACACTGTCGTTTGGTACCTCGTCCTGTGCTTTCAGTCCCGACATTGACAAAATAGTCAATAATACTAATAATAATGTCTTTTTCATCTTTTGCATTTCAAAAACTTTTTGATGTTTCTGAGTGCAAATTTAGTGATCAAGAACAACTTTTACGGCATAAAAATACTGACATTTGTCTGACAATACAAGAAAGTCAGTCAAATGTCAGTTATT
>JAEDEY010000007.1 GCA_016293065.1 Bacteroidales bacterium | reverse complement strand
CTGTTGACCAGTATGATGCTGCAACAGCAACCAACGAGAAGCTTGCCGACTGTATCGAGGTCTGCAACAAGATCATCAACGCCAACAAGTTTGCCCTCGGACCTGATGCTTATCGCTTCAAGTTCAACTGGGACAACACTTCTCGTGTTGAAGCCGGCACAATCAAGGACTTCATCTATGCTGCTCCTTACGACACTCAGACAGCTCAGGGTATGCAGTGGGGTCGCTCACATGTATATAAGGACGTGAAGAAGATGTCTGTCAGCTACTTCGGCGAGTTCCTCAACAACTCTGGTGGTGCTTACATGGCTATCACTCCTGAGTGCGTCGATCGCTTCAACCTCCCTGGCGATGAGCGTAACTGGATGATTGCGGGTCTTCTGGACAAGGATGGCAACCAAGCCAACGGACAGGTTTATGTATATGACCCAATCACTCTCCTCCCAACCGACGTGAAGGCTTTGGACCGTAGCGGTGATCCTTTGGTATTCTCAAGGACTATCACCGTCCCTGAAGGCAACGACATTGCTTCGAACGACGTGGGCGATGACAAGACAGGCTGGTCACAGGGCTACCGCTCAATGAAGTGGTTTATCTGCAACAACGACTACTCTAACGGCCGTAACCAGAGCAACGATGTGCCTATCTTCCGTTATGCCGACATCCTCCTCATCAAGGCAGAGGCAATGGTGCGCAGCGGTCAGTCGGGTGCAAAGGAACTGTTCAACCAGATCCGCAGCTATGTCAAGGCTCCAACTATCAGCAACGAGCCATCGCTCAACGATATATACACAGAGCGCGGACGTGAGTTCTTCGACGAAATCTGGCGTCGCAACGACATGATCCGTTTCGGCCATTACGAAGATGAGTGGTTCCCTCACTACAAGAGCAACCCTAACGCAAGCTTCGACAAGAACATGCGTATCTTCCCTATCTCACAGAATGACCTCGACTTGAACGAAGGTTGGACTCAGAACCCTGGATATTAATATCTATCATAGAGGAGGAAACGCCCCGAAAAGGTGTTTCCTCCTTTTTAATATCTTATAATTTGACCTTGCCAAAATGCTATGACGCTTTAATCTGCATAGAAACAAAAAGCAAAATCTAACACATAATACAACAGACATGAGAAAGACATTATTGACATTGTTGTTTACATTGTGCTTGCTGCTTCCTTCCTTCGCAGCGACTCCTATCGATGGTCTTTTGGAACGAATTGACAAAGGCGCATCAAAGAAATTCATCATCGAACAGAAAAAGTCGGACATTGACTTTTTTGAGCTCGATCAGCGTGGGAAGAAAGTTGTTGTGCGTGGCAATAATTATGTTAATATTGCTGTCGGTATCAACTGGTATCTCAAGTATTATGCAGGTGTTCAGCTCACATGGAACTGCATAGAGGCAAAACTACCCGCCGTGTTGCCACCTGTAAACAAGAAAGAGCGTCATGAGACCAATCTCTCATTGCGCTACGACTTCAATTATTGCACGTTCAGTTACTCTATGGCATTCTGGGACTGGGAGCGCTGGGAGAAAGAAATCGACTGGATGGCTCTGCATGGCATCAACATGCCTCTGGCTGCAGTAGGCTATGAGTGCGTGTGGAAGAATATCATGGAGCGAATGGGTTACAGCAAGAAAGACATCGATGAATTCATTGCTGGTCCTGCATTCTTGGCTTGGTGGGAGATGAACAATCTCGAAGGCTGGGGTGGCCCAAATCCTGACTCCTGGTACACTCAGCAAGAGGCTCTCCAGAAGAAGATTCTCAAGCGTATGAGGGAATTGGGCATCAAGCCTGTGCTTCCTGGATACAGCGGCATGGTGCCAAGCAAGTTTATGTCACAACAGATGTCGGCAACGTCTGCCGAAACCGACAATGGCGAGTCTTCAATGTCGAACGTACAGTTATGGAACGGATTCACAAGACCAGGCATATTGATGCCTACCGACCCTCGTTTCCAGATGTTTTCTGATATGTTCTATGAAGAGAGTGTGCGACTTTTCGGCAAGGCAGATTACTACTCGATGGATCCATTCCATGAGGCTGCCAATATTCCTGCAGACCTTGATTTAGATGCTTGTTTCAAGGCCGTAAACGCTGCAATGAAAAAGGCAAATCCAAAGGCAAAGTGGGTGTGCCAAGGCTGGAGCGAGAATCCTCGTCCTGAGATGCTTCATGCTATCGAGCCTGGCGATGTCATCTTCCTCGACCTTTTCAGCGAGTGTCGCCCTATGTGGGGAGCTCCTTCTCTCTGGTTCAAGGAGAATGGATATGACGACCACGACTGGTGTTTTTGCCTCCTCGAGAATTTCGGTGCGAACATTGGTCTTCACGGACGTATGGACCAGCTGCTCGACAACTTCTATCTGACAAAGACTCATCCTCGTGCAAAGCATCTTGTGGGCATAGGTCTGACGATGGAAGGCTCGGAGACCAATCCAATCATGTATGAACTGATGTGCGAACTGCCTTGGCGTCCCGAAAAGTTCACAAAGGAAGAATGGGTAAGGGGATATGTCAAAGCTCGTTATGGTGCCGACGACGAGAAGGCTCAAGAAGCATGGCAGATTCTTGCACGCGAGATCTACAACTGTCCTCCTTCATGTAACCAGCAGGGTCCTCATGAGTCAATCTTCTGTTCTCGTCCATCGCTCGACTGCTTACAGGCATCAAGCTGGAGCAAGATGAGCAACTATTACGACCCGACAACCACTGCCGATGCGGCTCGTCTAATGGTGAGCGTGGCTGATAAGTTCAAGGGCAACAACAATTTCGAGTACGACCTTGTAGATATCCTGCGTCAGGCCATTGCCGATCAGGCTCGCATTGTCTATAACCAGACTGTTGCCGACTTCAAGAGCTTCGACAAGAAACGCTTCAAGAGCGACTACAAGGAGTTCCTCCGACTCCTCCTTTTGCAGGACAAGCTGCTCAAGACCCGTTCGGAGTTCCGCGTCGGACACTGGACCGAACAGGCAAAGAAAATCGGCAATACACAGGCTGAGAAAGACCTATATGAGTGGAATGCTCGTGTTCAGATTACCACATGGGGCAACCGCTATTGCGCCAATATCGGCAAGCTCCGCGACTATGCTCACAAGGAGTGGGAAGGTATCCTCAAGGACTTCTACTATCCTCGCTGGGCAAAATACTGGAGCGTGCTCGAAGAACAGATTGACGGCAAGGCTCCTGTGCTTCCTGTAGGCAATTCGTCGTGGCTGAAAAACAGCCAGGACAATCCTGCCCTCAATATCGACTGGTACGCCATGGAAGAGCCTTGGACTCTCGACCATACTCCTTACGGAGCAGAAGGCGAAGGAGACTTGGTGGAAACAGCCAAGGAGGTATTCAAGGAAGCTTTCGGTAAGTAATATTATGATGAACATCAGATAACTGCATGATAATCGTGAAAAGAAAGATCCTGTCTTTTGTTCTTGCTTGCACTTTGGCTCTGGGCAACGGAATTGCCCAGAACTATTTGCATGTCGATCCGCGCATTGGATCTGAGGGACTTGGACGAGTGTTTATTGGGCCTTCTTGTCCTTATGGCATGGTCAAGCCATCGCCAGACTGCACCGAGAAGCCCAACAGCGGCTGGCTACCTATGCCCCAGCAGGTCAATGGCTTTACCCAGACTCATGTGAGCGGCACTGGAGGCGGACCAAAATACGGCAATATCCTCGTCATGCCTTTTGTGGGCGAACTCAACGGTACCAAGCATCCAGCTCACCGCAAGGACGAGACCATCAAGCTTGGCTATTACTCAACGACTTTCGAAGAGAACGGCATCAAGGTCGAAGTGACCACAGGCGAGAAGACTTCATTCTATCGTTTCAGCTATCCTGCCGATACGAAGAAGAATCTCCTTGTCGATGCGGGCTTCTTCCTTGGCGAGCAGCCTATTCCCGACGCACGTGAGGCGCAACAGTTTGTAGGGTCAGAGATCCAGATCATCTCTGACAACGAAATAGCTGGTTACAGCCGCATCCGTGGCGGATGGAACAATGGCAAGGCCTATACAGTCTATTTCTATGCACAGGCCGACAAGCCTTTCGTTGAGACCAAGACATGGAAAGGCGAGAGCATCTCAAGTGCCTTGCAGCAGTACGACTCGCATCATAAGACTGGTGCACTCGTTCAGTTTGCCGACGAAGCCACGACAGTCAATCTCAAGATTGGCATCTCGTTCATCAGTCAGCTGAAGGCCAAGGCCAATGCTTTTCAGGAGATTCCTCACTGGTCGTTCGAGGCCGTCTATCAGCAGCTTATCGACCGATGGGAAGACCTCTTGAGCCGTGTCGATCTCGACCCATCGACACCCGAAGCCACCAAGCGTATGTTCTATACAGGACTCTATCACACCATGATCATGCCTGTCGATCGCAGCGGTGAGAACCCAGGCTGGAGCGACGATGACTGCTACTACGATGACTTCTATGCCATCTGGGACACCTATCGCACGTCTTCGCCTCTCATCGCCTTGCTTGACCCCGACCGCGAAGTGGAGATTGTCAATGCCTTGCTCAACATCTACAAGCGTGATGGCTATATGCCTGATGCACGAAGCGGCAACAGCAATGGACGCACACAAGGAGGCTCGAATGCTGAGATTGTCATTGCCGATGCCTTTGTCAAAGGTCTTGGCATGGGTAACGAGCGAGACACCATCGACTATGAGCTGGCTCTTGAGGCAATGCTCAAGGATGCCACCACTCCTCCAGGCGGCAACGAAGAGGCAGAAGGCCGTGGCGGACTCGTGCCATATCTGCAATACGGCTATATACCATACGGCATACCTCGCGCAGGCAACCGCACCATCGAATATGCTTTCTGCGACTATGCCATTGCCGAAGTAGCCAAAGGTCTTGGCAAGGAAGCCCTCGCGCAACAATATTACAAGCAGGCAAAGAACTGGCAGCATCTATGGCGAAGTGACTTCACGCAAGACGGAGTCAAGGGTTTTATCCTGCCAAAAGACAAGGACGGCAATTGGCTCGACCGCGTGCCTTTCGGCCATAGCAAGAACCAGCCACGAAGCTTTGTCTATACTCCTGATGTGTCGTACGAAGGTCCGTGGTATGTGGCTTGGTGGGATTGCTTCTTCTATGAGGCAAGCTCTTGGGAATATTCGTTAAGTATGCCTCACGACATTCCTGCCCTGATTGAAGCGTGTGGCGGTAATGAGACCTTCGACCATCGACTCGACACCTTCTTCGAACACCGATATTATAATGTGGCTAACGAGCCGTCGTTCCTCACTCCTTGCCTCTATCACTGGATTGGCCGTCCCGACAAGACGAGCGACCGCGTGCTCCAGATCATCCGCAACAATTTCAACGATTCACCAAGCGGCATCCCTGGCAACGACGATTCAGGTTCAATGTCATCGTGGCTTGCCTTCCACATCCTCGGACTCTATCCGAATGCCGGACACAACTATTATCTTCTCCATACCCCAATGGTCAAGGAGGCGACCATCAAGTTGCGCAATGGCAAGACATTGACCATCAAGGCTCCGAAGCTGAGCGACAAGAACTTCCGCGTGAAGAGTATTTCGCTCAATGGCACACCTCTCACTAGCCATCACATCACTCATCAGCAGATATTGGAAGGAGGAGTGCTCCAGTTTGAAATGGTGAAGGGCAAGACTACGGTCAATGAGCCTGTAGCGCCAGCACCATTGAAAGACCAGGCAGAACCATCGCGCGAGGGCAAGTATCTATTCACATATTCGCTTCACGGACAGACTCGCCGATTCACAGTCAACATCGACTCGTCAGACAAGGGCTTGACTCTCCATTGGGGCATCGAGCGCAACCTGAAGTGGTGGCAAGGTTCATACATCATGAGCCAGAAGGCTCTTGCACAGGCATCGTGCCTCAATTATGAGCAGCCTCTCGACCGTCAGCACATCACGCTCAGTGACAATGAGCTCTTCGCCATTCTCTCGCAGAAAGCACTCGACAGCATAAAGAGCAACGGCACTTGCGTCTTCAACAACACGACCTTCACGCTTGTTGACCAGTTGCCTGCCACCGACACCCATCCGTCGCTTCTTCATCTCATCGACACGGACGAAGGAGCGGAGATGTGGGTTGCCGACGACAAGGCTCTGCCGCTCATCTGGGAGATGAAGAACAATCCTGTCGAGATCAACTGGAAAGTAAGCATATTATAATAATGTCACACTTCGCCCTGAAAGAGCAGCTTGCACATAGCCAAAGGCAATGCCCTGGAAATAACGCACAGAATAGAAATACGCCCTGAAAGGGTAAAAGCATAACATGAGGTTAATTTAAAATCAATACTTATGGCAGAAACAAAAAGCAAACGACTGCTTTCGCTCGACGTGCTACGAGGCATGACGGTAGCAGGCATGATATTAGTGAACAACGGAGGAGGCCGCTACAGCTTCGAGCCTCTCAACCACTCGGCTTGGAACGGACTGACACCTTGCGACCTTGTCTTTCCTTTCTTCCTCTTCATGGTCGGTGTCTCGATCTTCATCTCGTTGAGCCGTCATGCTGGCGAACCGGGCATTGTTACCAAGATCTTCAAGCGCACCGTCATCATGTTCGCCATCGGTGTCTTGCTTCACGCGTGGGATATGCTCATCTGGGGCGACGCAGCCAACATCCCCGGTCAGCTACGCATCTGGGGCGTGCTTCAGCGCATTGCCCTCTCTTACTGTGGCGCATCTCTGCTCTTCCTTGCTTTCAAGGGTCGCCATCTCTGGAAGATTACCTTCTCGCTGCTCGTCATCTATGCCGTGATATTGCTCGCGGGCAATGGTTATTCGGAAGTAGCTGAAGAGAACTGGCTCGGCAAGGTGGATCGTGCATTGTTCGGCAATCATATCTATAGCAAGGTGCTCGACGGACGCACTCCTGTCGATCCTGAAGGACTGGTAGGCGTGATCTCGGGCATTGCTCATGCCATGATTGGCGTGATTTGCGGAAAAGCCATCATGAAGGGCAAGGATGTAGGCGAGAAGATCATGAACGTCGTGGTCGTCGGAACAGCATTGGGCATCGTTGGTTATCTGATCAGCTACGGCTTGCCAATCAACAAGCGCATCTGGTCGCCAAGCTATGTGCTCGTCACCTGTGGCATGGCTGCCTGTCTGCTTGGCTTGTTCACATGGCTCATCGACCTCAAGAGTTACACCAAGTGGAGCACGGTGTTTCAGTGGTTCGGCATGAACGCGCTCTTCGTCTATATCCTCAGCGAGATGCTTCCATCGGTCATTGGCGTGACAGGCATCTCAGGACTGCTCTTCGACAGCTGGACATCTATCTTCGGACCAGAAAGTCCGTGGTCATTCCTCTTCTATGCTCTCACCCTCGTAGCCTTTATGGCACTATGCGCATGGCTGTTGTTCAGAAAAAAGATAATTATTAAAATCTAAAATACTATCACACAATGAGAAATATCATAAAAAGCCTATTCTTTGTTTCGGCTCTATTGCTGAGTGCTTGCTATCAGCAAAAGACCCCAGGTGTTTATAATGTCCTCGATTATGGTGCTGTGGGCGATGGCATCACCGACGATGCCGTTGCCATTCAGAAAGCCATCGACGAATGTACGGCCAACGGTGGAGGACAGGTCATCTTCCCTTCTGGCAAGACCTTCCTCTCGGGTCCTGTAGAACTGAAGTCGAATGTCGATTATCATCTCGAAATCAACTCCGTGTGGCGTGCCAATCCCGATGAGTGCATTTATCATCTCTCGGCGTTCAAGGAGAACGAGGGCGAGGGCATGATGTGGATATGGACCAAAGACACCAAGAATATCTCGATCACAGGTCAAGGCACCATCGATGGCAATGGCATTGCCTTCATGGGTGCAGAGCTGCACGACAGCTACGAGCTCAAGGAACTTGCCGACCCAGGCTTCGACCCTCGTCCGCACGTGCTCACGCTCATAGGTGTCGAGAAGCTTCAGATACGCGACGTGACCATCTGCAACGGAGCCTACTGGACCGTTCACCTCATCGGCTGCTACGACGCTTCGATCATTGGCATCAGCCTCATTAACAACCTCAAGATACGCAATGGCGACGGCATCGACATCGACCATTCGCGCAAGGTTCGTATCTCCGACTGCTACATCACTTCGGGTGACGACTGCATCTGCCTCAAGAACCGTCGTGAGTTTGAGGAATATGGGCCATGTCAGGACATCACCGTCACCAACTGCGTCATGTCTGGCCGTTCGTGCGCCATCAAGATTGGTTCAGAGAATATGGACAGCATCAGCGACGTGCTCATCGACAACTGCATCATCAAGGCAAGCAACCGTGGCATCGGCATCCAGAACCGCGACGAGGGCACCGTGACCAATGTGGTGTTCTCCAACATCATCATCGAAGGCTATTTCTTCAGCGATGTGTGGTGGGGCAAGGCCGAACCTATTTACGTCACTTCCTATCCACGCGCATCTTCCAACCATAAGGATGGCAACTGGCGCTTCCCAAAGGGCGTGACCGAAGGACGCTGTGGTGAAGTGAGCAACATCTGGTTCCGCGACATCATCTGCAACTCCGAAAACGGAGCTTTCATCGGTGGCGATGTACCGGAGAAAGTCCACAACATATATCTTGAGAACGTCAACATGACTCTCGCCAAGCGCACCGACTATCCTGGCGGCATCTACGACAAGCGTCCATGCAAGGGCGAAGGCTTCATCAAGGGCAATACCTATGCGGTCTATGTCGAAAACGCTTCAGACATCTCGATCAAAGACCTCAAGGTCAACAACTCGCTCGAGAACTATGGTGGCGACGTGAAGAAGATCAATGTCAAATAAGTCAATGACTCTATGAAGAAACTTACAACCGTATTCTGCGGGCTGATGCTCTGTCTCTCGGCAGTGGCACAGCCTGCCGATAAGATTCTCGATAAGGCAGCACTGCTCCAGATGCCCGAAAAATTAGGCAGCATCTATTATGCCTATCCCGGTCCTCAACAGGAGACATTGACCGATGCGCCAAAGGGCTACAAGCCTTTCTACATCAGCCACTATGGCCGACACGGCTCACGCTTCCAGCCAAGCGACGAGCGATACCAGACCGTATTGGAGATTCTCGAAGCAGCATACAAAGACGGCAACCTCACGCCACTTGGCGAGGATGTCCTGTCGCGTGTTCACAAGCTGTGGATCATTGCCCGTGGCAACGGTGGCATGCTCACCAAGGTGGGCGAGCAGCAGCATCATGACATTGCCGCACGTATGTACGAGCGATTCCCCGAAGTGTTTGCAAGCCACAAGGCCATCGAAGCCCGCAGCAGTGTCGTGCCTCGTTGCAAGGCAAGCATGGAGTCGTTCTGCGCTTCGCTGAAGGAGAAAGATCCTGCACTCAACATCACACAGGAAACCAAGCAGGAGTTCATGTGCTATATCGCCAACGATACCCCTGAACAGAAAGCCTTCGAGAAGGACGAAAAGATATGGCGAGGTGAATGGACGAAGTTCGAGCGCGAGCACGTCAAAGGCACTCGCCTGCTCAAGACTCTCTTCAGGAATCCCGACAACATCGACGAGTATAAGTTTACCACGACACTCTACTGGCTTGCTGTCGGAATGCAGGACCTGCCCACCGACCTTTCGCTCATCGAACTTTTCACGCCCGAAGAACTCTACGACATCTGGCTCACCATCAACTATCGTATGTACATCTGCAATGCTGCAGCACCAGAGGCACAGGGCATCGCGCTCGAAGCAGCCAAGCCTCTTTTGCGCAACATCATCGAGAAAGCCGATGAGGCAATAAAGAGCGGCAACGAATGTGCGACACTCCGTTTCGGCCACGACTCTCACCTCATCCGCCTGCTTGCCCTCATGGATATCGAGGGCTGTGGAGCCAAGGTTTCGGATGTCAATGAGATAGAGCGCCACTGGCAGGATTTCTATATCTCTCCGATGGCAGCCAACCTACAGATGGTATTCTTCCGCAACCGCAAAGGCTCGGTTATTGTAAAATTACTTCACAACGAAAATGAGGTGACTCTGCCAGTCAAAAACCTTGCTGGATGCTACTATCGTTGGCGCGATGTGAAGAAATATCTCTTGTCGAAATTGTAATTTGTCAGCCTAAAAATACGACTATCTAAATGTTTTTGAACATAAAAACAACGTTTTTTTCTGACAAAAACTATATTATACGAAAAATAATACTACATTTGTGCGGATGTTTGATACATCGTTAAGCACCCAAAACGAATCAACAATTTTTAATAAATAACACTTAACACAAACAACATGGAAACAAAAGCTATTAAGCCTTATGTAGTAGGTATGGATATTGGTGGTACCAATACTGTATTTGGTATTGTTGACAAAGACGGCAATGTCTTATGTCAAGACTCTATCAAGACTAAGGCTTATCCTGTCATCGAAGATTATGTGAATGCTATCGGTGATAAACTCGACGTTCTGATTGAATCTGTCGGTGGCAAAGACAAGATCAATGGCATGGGCGTTGGCGCTCCTAATGGCAACTATTACACTGGTAATATCGAATTTGCCCCAAACCTCGCATGGAAAGGCATCGTGCCTCTTGCAAAGCTCTTCACTGAGCGTTTGGGCATTCCTTGCAAACTCACCAACGATGCCAATGCTGCTGCAATAGGCGAGATGACCTATGGCGCTGCCAAGGGCATGAAGCATTTCATCATGATCACTCTCGGCACTGGCGTTGGTTCGGGCATTGTAATCGACGGCAAGCTCGTCTATGGTCACGACGGTTTCGCTGGCGAGCTCGGACATATCACTGCTGTGCCCGACGGACGTATCTGCGGTTGCGGTCGCAAGGGTTGTCTTGAAGCATATTGCTCTGCTACCGGTATTGTGCGCACTGCCAAAGAAATCCTGACATCAAGCTACGATGCAAGTATGCTTCGCAATATCCCAGAGGCAGAACTGACATCAAAGGACATTTTCGACTGCGCTATGGCAGGCGATGCCATTGCTTGCGACATCTTCCAGAAGACAGGCGAACTCCTCGGTAAGGCTCTCGCCAACTTCACAGTCTTCTCAAGCCCTGAGGCTTTCATCATCTTCGGTGGTTTGGCAAAGGCCGGCGATCTCATATTCAAGCCTGTCAAAGAGGCTATGGAGGCCAATATGCTCGCTGTATTCAAGAATAAGGTCAAAGTGCTCCCTTCTATGCTTAAAGATGCTGATGCTGCCGTTCTCGGTGCTTCGGCTCTCGGTTGGGAGGTATAATATTATCCAACACGGTAAAGTGGGGGGAATCCGATTGCGATTCCTCCCACTTTTGCTTTCCTGCCCCTCAACCCTCAACTTCAATGGAAAAATATAGGTGAGAAATGGCAAAATTGCGCAAAAAATCAATATTATTTCAAAAATATTGCCATAAATAAATGCAAAAAACGTAACTTTGTGCGATTATTTACGCATATTTCTTAACAAAATGAAAAAAATCTTGTTGACAGTATTGGCGCTGACATGCATCAACAGCTATGCACAGAACGCCTTGTCCGACGAGCTCGCATTCCGTCTGAAGGAAGAGGCTTTTGCCAATTCAAAGATGGAGGAACTCGCACAGTTTATGACCGACCAACTCGGGTCTCGTCTTGCAGCATCACAGCAGAAACTACGCTCAGAAAAACTTGTGGTCGAGAAACTCGGCGCACTTGGACTGACAAACCCTCGCACCGAGAAGGCAATGGACTTTGCCAAAGGTGGCTGGGACAACCAGAAGAACTATGTGGCAATGACTGCTCCATATTACTGCAGCTTTGCGGCCAATCCCAAGGCTTGGTCGGGCAGCACCAAGGGTCTGGTCAAGGGCGAGGTTATCTTGGTAGAAAACCCTCAGAGTGAGGAGGACATCGAGAAGTATCGCGGCAAACTCGCTGGAAAAATCGTCTTGATGCCTGTGACTCAAAACTATGAGGTTTCGTTCGAGCCTCTTGCTTATCGCTATAATGACGAGGAACTTGCTGAGATGACTACCGACGCTCGTCCAGGTCGCCACAACTACCGCCGTCAGCAGGGGGGTGCATACGCCATGCCAAGCCGTGAGCAGATGATGAAGATGCGCCAACTGCAGCAGAAGTTTGCAAAGCTGCTCCAGGAGGAAGGTGTGCTCGCCATCGTCAACACTCGTGGCACATTCAACGTGCCCAACAGCACTGGTGTTCAGTATAAGGTGGGTGACCCTGAGCCAGCTCCAGAGATTATGATTCCACTCGAGGACGGCGGACGCATGGCTCGTCTCATCAGCAATGGCGAGAAGGTCGAAATGGAACTCGACCTCCAGAACGTGTTTACCGACAATCAGCAGATCAACAATGTATATGCCGAAATCCCAGGCACCGACCCTAAGCTCAAAGACGAGATAGTGCTCATCGGTGCTCACCTCGATTCTTGGCATGGTGGCACAGGCGCTGCCGACAACTCGTCGGGCTGTGTTGTGATGATGGAGGCAATGCGCATCATCAAGGCTCTTGGTGTTTCTCCTCGACGCACGATCCGCATCGCACTCTGGGGCGGAGAAGAGCAGGGACTCTATGGCTCGCGCGGTTATCTCGAAAACTACCTCTACGACCGCAAGAACAACAAGAAGCTGCCCGGTTACGACAAGTTTGCGCTCTATCTCAACATGGACAATGGCTCTGGCCGCTTCCGTGGCATCTATCTTGAGCAGAACGACATGGCATTCCCTTACTTCAAGGAGTGGATGAAGGGTATCGAGAGCCTCGGATTCAAGACCCTTTCTCCTCGTCAGACAGGCGGCACCGACCACCTCTCGTTCGATCGCGTAGGTCTCCCAGCCTTCCAGTTCATTCAGGACGAACTCGAATACGACCGCACCTACCACACGGTCATGGACACCTACGAGCGCCTGTCTATCTCCGACCTCAAGCTCGATGCAGCCATGGTGGCATGGCTCGCCCTCAGCGCAGCCAACGACAATGGCCGCGTGCCTTTCAAGCCTGGCTATCCTAAAAAGGAAGAAGGCCGTCCTTTTTGATTTTTCAACCGAAAACATCAGTGTTATATACAATAATTGCCGAAAAGAACCTTTTTTTCGGCAATTATTATATATATGTCAAACATTTTTCCTATCTTTGCCTCATTCATATTGACCCACAACTCGAGGATTTGAACAAATGAAAACATTAACGACTCTCATCATACTAATAATCTCACTTTTCTCTGTTGCCTCTTGCAGCAACTCAAATAGTGAAGTAGAAGACAGCGACAGCTATTCTGTCGCAGGTCAGATTGCTACAGACTCTGCATCTGTCGATACCGACCTGAAGCTTTTCATCGACAAGCACGGCTCCTTGGTCGAAGAGACCTTGCCGGTGCTAAAGGGAAAGTTTGCCTACAAAGGTAAGACCGAGGCAGTCGATGAACTGTTCCTGATCGACGACAAGGGTCGTGCGATAAAATTCTTTGCCCATGCCGGCTCCCACATCGAACTCAACATCGACCAGTCGGGCAGTCCGAGTTTCGGAAACCGCGATTCGCTCAATCTCCTCTACCACCAACTCGTATCTGAGTTCGAGGCATGCAGCCAGAGCGATCGCAGCCAATACCTCGACTCCGTGTGTCAGCTATACAGACATTCCCTTGCCCCCGCTCTCCTCATACGCGACCGTATGCAGCTGCTCAACGACTCTGTGCATCTGCGTCAGTGCCTCGGTCGTATCTCCGAAGCCGCAAAGCCCTCTTGGCTCTCAGACGATCTCGAAGAACGGTTCGACAAGTCGGGACTCCGTCTCGTCAAGAACAGCCGCCTCGCTCCCCTTTCAAAGTTCCGCACCGACATCGACACTCTCTTTGTCAATTTCAACGAGACGCGCCAGAACGCCATGTATGTCTATTTCTGGGCAGACTACAACCAGCCATCGGTCGATTCGCTGCAGATGCTCACGCCACTTGCACGATACTACGGCCTGCATGAGTACCTAGACGAGTATGTCAAAACCGAAAAGTCTCGTCGCCCGAAACGTGTCGATATCCTCACCATCTGCCTCCATGCTGCCGACAGTGCCACATGGCGCAAGTCGATTGAGGGTCTGCCTGGCCGCCATGTGCTCCTGCAGTCAGGATTCAGCCATTCCACCATCAAGTCATGGAAGGTCAGCACTGTGCCCTACAATATCATCGTCGATCGATTTAGCAATGTTTTAGATAGTTACCTTTGGGGACAAGATCTACGCGAAGCGATAGATAAAACCCCATCCAATTTTTCTGTTACTCTTAATGGTAGTAAAAATAATAACCGCCGCATTACAAGGCATTGACGCCACTCCAGTCTTTTGCGAAACATCAGTCACTAACGGTTGCCGTGTTATCATGATAGGGTTGCCAGATACAGCCGTAAGAGAAAGTCGAGACCGAATAGAGAGCGCAATGCGCGAATCGGGACTAAAGTTCCCACGCAAACAAGTTACCATCAACCTTGCGCCAGCCGATGTGCGTAAGGAAGGTGCTTTATACGATGTTCCAATTGCTACGGCAATCATGGCAGCTGGAGCAATCATCCAGACCGACAAGATCGCGGACTATATGTTAGTTGGTGAACTTTCACTCGATGGTAGTGTCAAACCCGTCAAAGGCACTCTGCCTTTTGCCATACTGGCACGAGAGATGAAAATGAAAGGCATAATCGTCCCTCGCGACAATGCCTATGAAGCAGCCGTAGTCAACAATCTCGACGTGTTAGTTGCCGACAGGCTTATCGATATTATCGATTTCTTCAACAACAAGCGCGATCTTGAGCATGTCGAGATTAACACTCGTGAACTCTTTTATTCCTCAGAGAATAATTTTGCTGCCGATTTTGCAGATGTAAAGGGTCAGGCTCAGGTAAAGCGAGCTTTTGCCATTGCTGCCAGCGGCGGTCACAATATCATCATGGTTGGGCCTCCTGGTGCCGGCAAGAGCATGATGGCTAAGTGTCTTCCCTCCATCCTCCCACCATTATCTCTGTCAGAAGCCCTCGAAACCACCAAGATTCATTCTGTTGCAGGAATGAGATCTGCCACAGGACTCATAACCCAACGGCCATTCCGTTCGCCACATCATTCCATATCGAGCGTAGCTCTCATTGGAGGAGGGACAAACCCCATGCCAGGGGAAGTGTCGTTGGCTCATAACGGCACTTTATATCTCGACGAGCTTCCCGAATTCTCTCGCCAAGTGCTCGAAGTCTTACGTCAGCCGCTCGAAGACAGAAAGATCACCATAGCCCGAGCTAAAAGCACTGTTGTCTATCCCTCTTCGGTTATGTTGGTTGCCAGCATGAACCCATGCCCTTGTGGCTATTTTACCCACCCCACCAAACAATGCACATGCACTGCCATGCAGGTGCAGAAGTATCTGGGACGCATCTCTGGCCCCTTGCTCGACCGAATAGATCTCCAGATCGAGATCTCCCCTCTGTCGTTCGAAGAGATGAGTCTGAACACGGTCAATGAACCAAGTTCGGCAATAAGGCAGCGTGTGGTACGAGCAAGAGCTATTCAGGAAGAGAGATACAAAGACCACCCTCTGATTCACTGCAACGCACAGATGACCTCGGCTTTACTTCGTAAGTATTGTGAACTCGATGACAAGGCGTTGATAGTGCTTAAGAATGCCATGTCAAAACTTGATTTGTCGGCGCGAGCCTATGATCGCATTCTCAAAGTATCGCGTTCCATTGCCGATTACGAAGGAGAGGACAAGATTACATCGACTCATATCGCCGAAGCAATCGCTTATCGCAATCTCGACAGGAGAAACCGAGGATTGTAACGAAAAATCAGATTGTAGGTTGTCATAGTGTCAAACTCGTTTTCATATCCAGGAACAAAGCTACGAGACAGAAGGCATCGACCTTCCGTTATGTAGCTTTTTTGTATTTATTTCAAAACCTACAGTTTTAGTGAAAATACAGGAACAAGGCAGCTTGACAAACAATACAAAACAAAAGACAATTACAACATATTTCTTTTAATATTGTACAAATACAAGCAAAATGACAGCTTTGCTTTGTATAATATATCTTTTTGACGTGTTTTATTAAAATTTTATATTGTTTTGTCACAAACAATGTTGCGATATTGTAAAATTCATTACCTTTGCATCGAAAAAAAACAAGAACAGTGTATGTAAATAATTAAGGTATGAAAGAGTTGTTGACTTCACGCGACACCGTGAACCGATGGATGGAAAGATATGGTGTGCGCTTTGGCATTTACAAGAACGGCGTCTTCAAAGAGCAGTTGTTTCCCTTTGATGCTATCCCCCGACAGATACCCGCTGCCGAATGGGCGATGCTGGAAAAGGGGCTGGTACAGAGAGTAAAGGCACTGAATGCGTTTCTCTATGACATCTATCATGAGAAGCAAATAGTGAAAGACGGGGTGATCCCGAAAGAGTTCACCTACGAAAGCAAGGGTTATATGCCCGAATGTGAAGGCATAACACCTGCACAGAAAATCTATGCCCACATAGCAGGCATTGACCTCGTGCAAGCCAAAAACGGCAAGTGGCTGATACTGGAAGACAACCTGCGTATTCCGTCAGGAGCGAGTTATCCGATGATAGCGCGTACTGTGACCCGCAAGGCTTCTCCTCAGACCTTCCGTGACACGCTTGTCCACGACAACAGGGGATATAGCGACTTGCTGCGCGAGATGATGGACTATGTCAACGGACAGAGAGGCATCAACGTGATACTGACACCAGGAAGATATAACTCGGCCTTCTTCGAACACTCATATCTTGCCGAGAAGACTGGGGCAACGCTTGCTTTCCCCGGAGACCTCATAGTAGAAAACGGCATGGTATATTACACAGGTTTGTATAAGGACAAGGTTCGCGTGGGCGCAATCTACAGACGTGTGAGCGACGAATATCTCGACCCATTGGCTTTTGAGCCAGAATCCCTCTTGGGCGTACCAAACCTGATGGAAGCCTACCGATGCGGCACCGTGGCTGTGATCAATGCCCTTGGCAACGGCGTGGCAGACGATAAGGGCATCTACTACTTCGTGCCAAAGATGATAAGATACTACCTCAACGAAGAGCCTATATTGGAAAATGCGCCAACCTATCTGCCGTTTTTCAAGGAAGACTACGAATATATATTGGCCAACATCGACAAATTGGTGATCAAGGATGTGGCTGAGGCAGGTGGCTATGGAGTGATGTTTGGCAAGGACATGACAAAAGAGCGACTGGAAGAGGTGCGCCAGCTCATTGTCAAAGAGCCTCGCAGATGGATTGCACAGGAGGTGGTGGATTTCATCGACCTCGACATCATCGACGAGAGCGGAAAGCCTTCGCCACGCAAGTGTGACCTTCGTGCCTTTGTGGTCACGGGCGAAACGACGAAGGTGTGGAAGTCGGGACTCACCCGTTTCAGCCGCAACCCTAATTCGTTTGTGGTGAACTCAAGTCAGGGAGGAGGATTCAAAGACACCTGGGTATTGTGTGAATAACGAAAAAAAGAAAGGAAAACGTGATATGGAAAAAAAGATCATAAGCGCAACCACCGCCAACCAGCTGTTCTGGCTGGGCAGATATGCCGAACGAGGCTATCAGATGATGCACCTCATGCGCAAGGCGTATGACGAAATAATGGATGTGCCCGTGGGGGTAAGCCCTTACAGCGACTTCCTGGACAAGATGGGAGTCTATCTGTCGAACGGCAACATGGACACGTCGTATCAGATGATGGATCAGATATATGATGCCAATACAGTGACATCGCTGCACAACATCATCGAACGAATGATGGACAATGCCATCGTGCTGCGATCGTATATCTACTCTGAGTCGATGTCGTATATCGACATGTGCCGCGACTTCTTGCGCAGAAAAGCCGAAGTGAAGGAGATGAACATCACCGAGCTGCAGCCTATCACCGACTGGCTACTGGCATTCTGGGGCAGCGTGCGCGAGAGGGTATCGGGCAATGCATATACCATCCTTGAGACAGGCCGACTGGTGGAGCATCTGGATATGAACATTCGTTTCGAATACAAGCACCATCGCATCGACGAGACATGGGGACGGCTCAAGGCTCTGATGACGATCGAGCCTGAGATGTTCGACAGGGTGCAAACGGGTCGTTTCGAGATGTACACCGCCACAGAAGAGGCTTTCGACAAGAACATCAAGAAGTATAAACGCGAGATGATATCGGCACTGAATGGACTTGTTAGAGTATAGGCTAGAAACGGAGTCTCGATTTGCGCCACCCATAGCTTATCATGCGTTCAAGTTGCGATGCACTCCAGCCGACAACGAGTTTCAGCACGTGCTGATGCATCGCAATTCTATCTCGCCAGAATGTACCTTGATAGAGGCTTCCGATGGCTTCGGCAACAGAATACACTATGGCAGCATAGCCGACGAACATACATCGTTTCGCATAGTCAGCGAGGGCCGTATTGAATGTCACCACTATGCGATTCACGAGCCACAGCCCAACAGCCTCTTCCTCTTCCAATCGCCTCTTATAGGATGCACCGACGAGATGAGAGAGACCGCCCGAGAGCTGATCCGTCCGACGGCACAAGAGACAGCGACAGAGATCATGCACTGGGTGAACCGACATGTGGAATACTCGAAATGCGTCACCGTCAACTCGACCTCTGCCCAATGGGTCTTCGACAACCGCAAGGGAGTATGTCAGGACTATGCCCATCTGATGATAGCCCTGTGCAGGGCAGCAGGCGTCCATGCGCGTTATGTGGCAGGACTGGTAGAGGGCGAGGGCGAGTCGCACGCATGGGTAGAGGCTTACGACGACGGACGATGGACTGCCTTTGACCCAACATACGGCAAGGCTATCTCAATAGGATATGTTAAATTAGCACATGGACGCGATGTTTCGGACTGCGCTCTCAACCGTGGCCGATTCTATCAATGGACGACCGAGACGTTCTCGGTGAAATCAGTTGTGAAAAAAATAGACTTATGATACAGAACGTAACTTCGCTTGAGATGCCCGTTGACGAGGAGTTTCGCATTGTGAAAAACCACTTCTCGCACGGCAAGGGCAAGCGTATCTGCATAGTGACTGGTACGCATGGCGATGAGCTGGAGGGACAGTATGTCTGCTTCCTCATTGCCAAGATGGTGAACGAACACCCATCGCTGCTCACTGGGTCGGTGGATATCTACCCGGCTCTCAACCCTCTGGGCATAGACACAATGCAGCGTGGCGTGCCGGCATTCGACCTTGACATGAACCGCATCTTCCCGGGCGACAGCCGGGGGTCGATGATCGAAAAAGTAGCAAACGACATATATACCGACCTTTTGGGTGCCGACATGGTGATCGACATCCATGCGTCGAACATCTTCCTGCGCGAGATACCGCAGATGCGCATCAGCGAACAGACTGCCAACGTCTTGGTCCCTTATGCCAAGATGACTGGCATCGACTTTATATGGGTGCATCAGGCTGCCACAGTGCTCGAATCGACCCTTGCACATTCTCTTAATTCGAAAGGTACGCCTTGCCTGGTGGCAGAGATGGGCGTGGGAGGACGAATCAGCCACTCGATGTGCCAACACCTTGTCGATGGCATACAGAACCTTATGTATAATATGGGGATATGGGCAGTGGCTCCCTCGGCAGACAAGATAGGCGAAAGCATAGTGTGTGAAGGAGCCGACAGCGTAGCCTTCATCAATGCACAGACCAGCGGCGTGTTTGTCACCGAGATGCACAACGACATGATGGTAAGGCTTGGGCAAACCATCGGCCATATCATCGAGCCGCTTACGGGCAAGGTGCTGAGTGAGGTGCTGAGCCCTTGCGAGGGACTTCTCTTCACCATTCGTGCATATCCGATAGTCTATGAGGGAAGTCTTTTGGGCAGAATATATAAAATGTGATTATTCCGTAACATAAATGAAAGTACAGACAATCTTCAATATGCCGTCGCCCTATCGCGACAATTTCCGCATCAAGGCATATTCCTTTGGTTCGGGAGCCAAGACCTTCTGCATCGTGGGCAGTATGCGAGGCGATGAGATGCAGCAGCAATATGTGGCAAGCCGACTGGTGGCAATGCTCAAGGAGGCAGAAGAACAGAATCTGATTGCAAGCGGTGTGAGCATCAGCGTTATCCCATGCGTCAACCCTTCGAGCATCAATGTCGAGAAGCGTTTCTGGGCTCTCGACAATACCGATATCAACCGTATGTTCCCCGGCTACGACCAAGGAGAGACCACTCAGCGAATAGCCGCTGGCGTGTTTGAATATGTCAAAGACTTCCTATATGGTGTGCAGCTGGCTTCGTATTACCTGCCAGGCAATTTCCTGCCACACATACGCCTGATCAGGACTGGATTTGAGGATATCGACGACGCCCGGTTGTTCGGACTGCCGTATGTAGAAGTGAGCGACCCAAAGCCATTCGACACCGTGTTGCTCAACTATAACTGGCAGATATGGGAGACACAGGCATTCTCACTATATGCCGGTACGACCGATGTGATTGACTATACGATGGCGGGCAAAAGCATCGATGCCATCTGCCGCTTCATGTGGCGAAAACAAATGACGACCACACATCTGACTCACCGTGTCATGCACGACGAACCCGACACGGAGGAGTGCATGGTCATCGACCAATCGAACATGACCAGCATAAAAGCGCCACATGCAGGATTGCTGCTGGTGTCGTGTGTGCCAGGACAGCAAATCAAACGGGGAGATACGCTCGCCCATATCTACCATCCCTACGAGGGACGCGAGATATGTGCTATCGAAGCACCTGTCGATGGCACAGTGTTTTTCGCTCGCAACAGGTCGATAGCATATCAGAACACGCTTTTGTTCAGAATCATCGAATGATAGCGTTGGGGATCATCGAAGATGGCGTTCGAGATACTTCTTGAACGCATCGCGATAGGCTTCGGTGACACGGATGATCTGGTCGCCTATATAGACGCAGTCGTTGCGATCGACCGAACGGATATTGCCAAGAGAGATGATGAACGAACGGTTGATGCGCATGAATCCTGATGCAGGGAGGAGCTTCTCGGCGTTCTGCATCGTCATGTGAGTCACCAGAGGAGAACGCTCTCCCTGAATATAGAATTTCAGATAGTCTTTCATTGCCTCGACATACAGGATGCGCGAAACAGGCACCTGATGCAGCTCGCCATCGACACGCAGGAAGAAGGTCGAAGGGTCTGCTTTCTCGGGTTCTTCTGCCGATAACACAGTTTCAGCTGCCGACTTCATGGCGAAATACTGGCGAGCCTTCTCTATTGCCGACTGGAACTTGGCATAGCGGATAGGCTTGAGCAGGAAATCCAGGGCGTTGACCTCATAGCTGTCGAAGGCATAGTCTTTGAATGCCGTGGTGAAGATGACACGGGTGCGCAGATTGTCGATCGACTGAGCCAGCTCCATACCGTCAAGGTCGGGCATCTGGATGTCGAGCAACAGCACATCGACAGGCTCTTTCTGCAACGCGGTGAGTGCCTCGATGCTATCGGTAAACGATGCTTTGAGTTCGAGGTCGGGGGTGCGGGCAACAAACGATTCGAGAAGCTTGACTGCTAGAGGCTCGTCGTCAACTATGATGCAGGTCATGGTGGTATAGGAAAAATTATTATGGAATAAAATAATCAACTGTTTTTGACGGTTCCGCCGTCAAATCGAATAGCAATGCTGATGCGGAACTCGCCATCGACTACGTCCTGTTTCCATTCATAGCGATTGGGGTAGGAGAGTTCAAGTCTGCGGCGGGTGTTTTCGAGTCCGATGCCCGATCCGCTGTGGTTGTGAGCGTCTTTCGGCAAGTTGGTGTTGCGGCAATCGAACACCACTCTGTCTGGCTCTTCGCGGAGAGAGATGCTGATGTGAGACGTCTGATTGTTGCTCGTGCCATGCTTAAAGGCATTCTCGATGAACGAGACAAAGAGCAACGGCACTATCTGATGTGAGTTGTGAGCGATGCGGAAGTCTTCCTCGACCTTCGTGGTGCTGGAGCAGCGCAAGCGCATCAGCGAGATATAGTTGCGCATAAACTCCACTTCGCCCGACAGTGGCACCTCTGGCTTGTTGCTCTCGTAGAGGGCATAGCGCAGCAGGTCGGAGAGCTGTCCGATGGCATCCTGTGCCTGATCGGGGTCGATCTGGGTGAGCGAAGAGATGTTGTTGAGCGAATTGAAGAGGAAATGCGGGTTGAGCTGGTTCTTGAGCCACACAAGCTCCGCCTCGGCAGTCTTGCGCAGCTTCTCCTGCAGCTCAATCTGTTTCTTGTGGGAACGCACGAAGCTCCTTATGCCGATAGCAGCAAGTATGACAAGGATATTGGTCGAGATGGATGTGGCAAGCCATGCATAGAACCCCATCTGCACTATCGATGGCATAGTGGACATATCGGCAAAAAACAGATGGATATTTACACCAACTATCAGCGCGACCGAAGCAATGGCAAACCACAGCTTTTTGCCCTTGAACAGCAGATATGGGACATTCAGATAGTAGGTGATCATGTAGATGACAAACATCGGGCCAAGCATGACCAGCGCACGGCTGAGAAGCAAGGAAGCCATGCCTGTGGTGGGCACGATGAAATAGCTGATGACAGCCGGAACCACCATCATCGGAATCCACACCAAGAGATGTATCAGAAAGGTCATTATATCCTGTCGGTCTGCGATTTTCATATAATCATGATATTTGAGTTGTAAGAAACCATCTTGTCTATTCACATAAGTTTGTGCAAATGTATGAATAATTTGTCAAATAGCCATAATTTACTGTCAAAAAATGCCCTTGCTCGGATGTCACATCCAAGCAAGGCCAGAATTTGCACATTTATTCAAAACAATAGTTACATTATGATCAATTGAAAACCTTGCTGAAGTCGTTGGAGTCGGTTGCTTCGATGAGGTCAGAGTCGAGCTCTGAACGCTCCTGCTTCTTCATCTTCAGGTCACCGAAGCGGTAAGTGACCGAACCGATCACCGATGCCATCTTCACCGAATTAGAGTTCTTCGACACGAAGTCTTTTCCTTCGGTCGTAGTGTCCATCTTCATCTCAGAATTGAAAATGTTGATGGTGTTGACACTGAATGTCAGGCGGTCGTTGAGGCAAGTCTTGGTCAGACCGAGCATGTGCATGTTGATGCCCGAGGTCTCGCCCTGGAGAGTGGCAGAAGGCGTATTGCCCATACACATCGCGCTGAGCTTCAGATCCCAAGGCAGGTTCTGCTGAAGGTTAATCATGAAGGTCTCTTGCCAGCCGCTGTTCTTGTAGCCCAAGGCTCCTGCCGACAGATCGACATATGAGGTGGTGCTGTTGAAGGTAAGTCGTGTCTTTGGAGTGACTGCCCACGAAGCAAACAGGCTGAGCGAGGTGTTCTGGCGACGGCCGATATTGTCGTAGGTCGAATAGAGCACGTTGTCCTCGTAGTATGAATACTGCTCGATGCCGTTGTCTTGATAAGAGTAGCGCAATGTGGCGTTGAGCATCAGCTTGAGCGAATAATAGTTGTAGGTTGCCTGCACGTTGTTGACCTTCTCGATCTCGAGTTCAGGATTACCATAGCTCACATTGTTGATATCCTGGGTGTTGCGGTAAGGGTTGAGCACCGAGATGCCAGGGCGACTGATGCGCATATTGTAGCCGAGGCTGACGTTCTGGGTTGGAGTAGGCGAGTAGGATAGGGTCAGGTTTGGCACGAAGTTGTCGTAGTCGAGACTGAAGTCATCGCCATTGCCTTTCTTGTATGCCACGTCGAGCGAAGTGTGCTCATAGCGGATACCTCCCTTGACCGAGTATTTGTCGTAGCTGAAGCCATAGACGCCATAGAGAGCTCCGATGCTGCTCTTGTGCTCATAGTCGAGCAGGTCCGAACGGCTTGTGCTGTTGCGCCAGACATACTTGCCACCCAATTCGATGGTGTTGTGCTCATCGATAGGCTTGGCATAGTCGAGCTGAACCGTATTCTCGAGCATATTGTTCTTGTCGGTCTGGTTGTAATCGGGCATTCCGTCAATGCTGTATTCGGTCTTCGAGTCGTTGGTGCGAGGCTGGGTGCTCACGCGATAAGCCATAGTGATGTTATGTTGTGGGTTATCGCCAAAGATATGAGAATAATCGACACTTGCATTGACCGAAGTCATCGTGGTCTTGTTGTTGTTGACCTGCGAGTAGCTTGTCAGAGGCTTGCCACCCAAGGTAATGTCGGTGGTGAAGTCCATGTCGTTCTTTGAGCGAATATCCATCACATTGACCGTTGCCGACATTGTGTTCTTGTCGTCAAAGGCGTATGTAGCATCGACGGTCGAGAAGAGGGTGTTGGAACCGCCTGTAAGAGTGATCTCATTGTCGATATGCTGGTTGTTGTCAAGCTGGTCGCGCGACATTGTTGCTTCCACCTTTGGAGTCTTCATGTAACCCTCATGCACGTTGGCCGAGAGAGTGAGCTTGTCCTTCTGAACCATGACATAAGCATCACCGCCATTCATGCGGTTGCCAAACTGAGCCGAGACACTGCCCGTATAGCCAGTCATACCTTCCTGCTGGTCGGTGATGATGTTGAGAATGCCACCCACTCCTTCGGCATCATACTTTGCGCCTGGATTGGTGAGTACCTCGATGTTCTTGACTATAGAGGCAGGTATTGCCTTCAGAGTCTCCTTTGGATTGCCGCTGAGCATTGCGCTTGGCTTGCCGTTCATATATATCTGGAAGCTGCTGCTGCCATTGACCTGGATGTTGTCTTCGCCATCGACTGTCACCATTGGCACCTTGCGGAGCATCTCGAGCACTGTGTTGGTCTTTGAGTCGGGATCGTCTTTCACGCTATAGGCAATCTTGTCGCCCTCCATCTTGACAATAGGGCGCTGCACTGCAATCACTACATCTTCGAGAGCCTCTGCCGATTCGGCAAGCTTCAGTGTGCCGAGGTTGATGTCGCTCTTGGTCGAAGTGACAGTGAAGTCACGTGTGAGGGTGTTGCGACCGATGGCTGTGATCATCAATGTGAACTGTCCTTTGTCTTTCAGCTCGATCGAGAACACGCCATTGTCGTCGGTCGTTCCCAAGGCAACAGGCGTTTCATTGCCCTGCTTCATAATGCGGATGGTGACCATTGGCTCTGGTTCGAGAGAGAGAGAATCGACAACTATGCCGTTGACCTTGATAGCTGCCAACGAACTGAAACATGCAACGAGCATGAACACAAGACTGAGGATGATTGACTTTTTCATATTTTCTATTGTTATTAATTATTTACAATGTAATAGATCCAACCAGCGGGTCGTATATCTATCGTTCCCGATGATTTTCGTTGCAAAGTAACGGCTATTATAGAAAATAGAAAAAAGAGTTTCGACGAAACCCTGTGTTTTTTTCGACCAAATCCTCTGTTTATCGACCAAGCATCGACAAAAAGAGAGGCGAGCCTATTCAAATAGACTCGCCTCTTCCACCAATAATAACTTATAAAAACTAACTGAGTATCCTAATTAATTGTAACCAGGGTTCTGATAAGCCTTCTTTTCTGCATCATC
This sequence comes from Bacteroidales bacterium, assembly GCA_016293065.1. Classification (GTDB taxonomy): domain Bacteria; phylum Bacteroidota; class Bacteroidia; order Bacteroidales; family UBA3663; genus Liminaster. Next base: position 16,401 of record JAEDEY010000007.1, on the reverse strand, counting down.
CATCTCAAGGGCATCGAGCTGTCCCTGTGGGATTGGACGAAGGTAATAGTGCTTCTGGATGTCGCGCTTCTTCTCGACAGCCTGACGGCCAAGACCATCGGCAATGTGATAAACGCCTGCCATCTTCTCCCATGTCTGTGTACGAACGAGGTCGAACCAGCGGTAACCCTCGCCCCAGAACTCACGAAGACGCTCCTCAAGTATGAAGTCGATGGTGATGGTCTCAGGAGTCTTGGCAACGAGCTCAGCACTGTGATCCTCAACCTTTGGGCAGTTGTCGTTGACACTGTAAGTCCACTTACCTGCACGTGCACGGATCACGTTGACCATCTCCTTGGCAGAAACCTGGTCGTTGAGCTTGACAGCTGCTTCGGCAGCGATAAGGTAGAGCTCAGAGAACTTGGCAATGACGAATGGGCGGATAGAACCTGCATTAGGTGTACCAAGCTCATTCTCCATGTCACGGTCGGTACGAACGTCGGTAGTCTTCCATACGCCTGGGTATGACTGACGGCTGATGTCGCTGATATTGATCACGAATTCTGGATGTCCTTCAAGTGTACCTGCATTGATGCTTCCATTGCCCTGTGCATATACTACATTTGGATCATCCTCACCAAGGAAGCGGAGGAATGTTTCGCCCTTCTTGATGTGAGAGTCGTTGGCACCATATACGAAGGCATCAGACTTGCCTCCCTTGTTGAAGTTGCAACGATACTGAGTAGTGAATGTTGCATCCCAGCGAGAGTCAAGATCCTTGTCGGTAAATTTCTTGAGGGCATCAGGGATAGGAGCCATACGAGTCCAAGGACGTCCAAGTCCCTGGATTGGCTCACGCATTACAGGGTTGAAGATGCTACCGCTTTCGCCCTTTGCCTTCATGTCACCGCAATAGTTCCACTGAGTGAACCAGCCTACGAAGTTCTCAGGAGCGCCACCGTTACCCCAGCCGTAGCCTGCACCATTGTACTGCTCGCTGTTGAGTGTGTGGTCAGCCCAGAGCATCCACTCTGCGTTACGGTCATTCTCGAAGAGATGTACGTCACGATAAGTCTCCTGAAGCTTGTAAGGGCCAGGGTTGTTGATAGCAGTCTTTGCCATATCGAATGCCTTCTTGTAGTAAGATTGAGCCTCGCCAGAGTTACGGTTGGAAGTAGCAGGATATGTGTCGATGCCGTTAGGGTTCTCAAGCCACCATCCATAGGTCAGGTAAGCCTTTGCGAGATAGAGACGAGCCACGTTCTTGGTGACAGTACCAATGCGGCGTGATGTCTCTGGAAGGTCGTTGACAGCCTTCTCAAGGTCTGGGAATACAGCCTTGTTATAGACCTCATCAACTGTATTACGCACTGACGTGCGCTTTGGAGCATTGTTCGAATGAAGCTCACCGCCACCGAGATCGAGTGGCACGCCACCGAATGTCTGAACCAGCTTGAAGTAATAGAAGCCGCGGAAGAAGTATGCCTCAGCAACGAGAGCATCGTCGATGCCTACTTCTGTAGCGTTCTCGATTACCGAGCATGCTGTGTTGATTTCACTGAAGGCTGTGCCCCACAAAGCGTCAGAACGTACGGTAGTCGATTTAACCTCGCCCACACCAGTCATGTCGATATCCTTCTGGTTACCGTCGGCTGAATGTCCGTAAGTATATTCATCAGTACCTGCTTCGAGCGAAGTGAAGTAGTAAGCCTGTCCGTAGAGGTTACGGAGATGTGAGTAGAGTGATGTCAATCCACCCTTCACACCCTCTTCTGTCTTGAAGAAAGAAGGATCGTAGCTGCTTCGTGGCTGCTCGTCGAGCACGTCGTTACAAGAAGCTAAAGTCATAGCAGAGAGTACTGCAAGACCGCATACGCGAATAATATTCTTGTTCATATTAGTAATCTTTTTTGGTATGTTAGAATGATACGTTCAAACCGATGAGGTAGTTGCGTGTGCAAGGAGCATTGGTACCGACTACTGGGATTGCGTGACCACCAAGCTGAGTAGCGTGGAACTGACCCTGGTTGGACATTGAGTTTGGTTCTGGATCGAGCTTGCTCTCCTTGTAGTAATCAGAGCTGATCACGAATGGGTTCTGAACAGTGAAGTATGCACGCAATGCGCTGAGTCCTGTGTGCTTGAGAAGCTTCTTGTCGAAGTTGTAACCCAATGTGATGGTGCGGATCTTGCAGAAGCTGCCGTCGAAGATGCCGAGAGTAGAGGCATACTTCTGGTTGTCACCCGACTGGATACCACCTGGCTTTGGATACTTGGCATCCTTGTTCTCTGGAGTCCAGTAGTCAACCTTGACGTTGCCACGACGACCCGTGAGGAGGTTGAGGTAACCGCTGCCGCCATAGAGAGTAGAAACGAGCTTGCCGCCTACCTGATATGCTCCGATGATGTTGAGGTCGATGTTCTTCCATGCAACGCGAGTATTGAAACCACCTACAAACTTCGGCTCAAGAGAGATGATCTGACGGTCGTCTGGACCGACTGAACGTGTTGGCTTGCCATTGGCATCACGCTCGATGTCGTACTTAACCTTGATCATACCTTCGTTTCCACCAGGCTCGAGAGTCTGGAGATACTCGTAGTCCTTGTCGCCTTCGTTCCAAAGACCATCATACACATAGTCGTAGATACAGTCGATTGGGTGACCAACGAACCAGCCGTTACCCTCATCACGTTCAGCACCAGAAGCAAGAGCAGTCAACTTGTTGCGGTTGGCAGCTACATTGAATCCTGCTTCCCAAGTCCAGCCGTTCTTGTTGTCGATGATGGTTCCGTTGAGTGTCATTTCAAAACCCTTGTTCTCGGTCTCACCGATGTTAGCCATATAGCTGCTCACACCTGCGGTGCTTGGAAGAGACACGTTCAGGAGGATGTCCTTAGTCTTCATTGTATAGTACTCGATAGTACCGCTCAAGCGACTGTTGAACAATGAGAAATCGATACCATAGTTCCAGGTAGAGCTGTACTCCCAGCCAAGTTCCTGGTTGGCAAGCTTGCTTGGATAGTAACCCATTGCATAAGAAGGATCGCCTTCGTCACCGAAGTTGTAAGGAGTAGTACCGAGTGTACCGAGTGTCGTATATGGGCTGATGGCTTGGTTGGAAGTCTGTCCATAACCTACACGGATCTTCAGGTTGTCAATCCATTCATAGTCTTTCATGAACTCTTCACGGCCGATGTTCCAACCCATCGACACTGCAGGATAGGTGTGCCACTGATGGCCCTTGGCAAGACGGGAAGATGCATCAGAACGGAGAGCAACACTTGCCATGTAGCGACCATCATAGTCGTACATGATACGTCCCATCCATGACACGAGACCTGCCTGCCAGTAATTCTGGTAGTTAGGGTTGACTGTCACATTCTGACGGCCAGCACCGATGTTGAAGTACTGGAAGTACTCAGCTGGGATGTCCTGTGAGCTCATGTGGCTCTGTGTATAAGTAGTCTGCTCTGCAGAATACATTCCAACAACGTTGATGTTGTGCTTGTCGGCAATGGTCTTGTCGTATGTGAGCACGTTCTCAACTGCCCAGTTCATATATTCGCTGTGCTGTATAGAAGCAGAGTTGACCTGATTCTCGTTAGCACTGTTGGCACCTGTGCCTGTGAATGCACCAGTCTTGGTAGCACGATAGTTGAGACCTACGTTGATGCGATACTTGAGACCAGGAACCCAAGGAGCTTCAACTTCTCCGAAGAGTGTGTTGTATGTGCCGAGAGTCTGCTTGTGGTTCAGCCAAGTGTCTTTCATACCTTCAAGTATGTCCTTGTTGATCACGAAGACATCGTCAGATGCAAGGTGAACGACACGCTTCATTGTGCCATCAGCATTGTATGGATCTGCAATAGGTGACATCTGGAGAACACCATACATACCGATTTGCGAACCGTCGGTAGTATTGTATGTATTGGTCGAAGACAAGCCCATGCGCACATACTTGCCGATCTTCTGGTCGAGGTTGGCACGAACAGAGATACGGTCGAATGCCTGAGTTGGGATAACGCCTTCATCGTGCATGTAGCCCGCACCAAAGCTGTAGCTGCCGCCCTGAGTGCCACCGCTCACTGTGATATCGTGACTGTTAGAGATACCAGTCTGATAGAACATATCCTGCCAGTCGGTGTTCACACCATCCACTTCGTCAACACCGTTGGTATATTTGCCAGCAAGCTTACGCATAGCGGTAAACTCCTCGCCATTCATCATTGGGAATGGGTTGAAGAGAGTCTTGAAGCCTACATAGCCATTGTAAGAGACCTTGGCTGGAGTGCCCATAGAACCCTTGTTGGTTGTGATCATGATGACACCATTGGCACCACGAGAACCGTAGATGGCAGTAGAAGAAGCATCCTTGAGGATGTCCATCGACTTGATGTCAGAAGGGTTGATGTCTGAGAGTGAACCAAGGAATGGGATACCATCAAGAACGATGAGAGGGTCGTTGCTTGCCGAGAGAGAACGCTGACCACGGATGCGGATGCGCATTTCAGCACCAGGCTGAGTGTTGGTCTGCTGCATATCGACACCAGCGATACGGTTCTGAAGAGCCTGTGTGATGTTAGAAGAAGGGTTCTCCATCAACTTGGCTGAGCTAACAGAAGCAACAGAGCCTGTGATGGCCTCCTTGCGCTGAGTACCGTATCCGATCACTACAACGTCTTCGAGAGCCTTGACATCTTCTGCAAGGACAATCTGCATTGGCTTAGTTCCAGTGACCTTTACTTCGACAGTCTCATAACCGATATATGAGACAACAAGAGTAGCACCATTTGGTGCCTTCAAAGAGAAATTACCGTCGATATCTGTAAGGACGCCGTTGGTTGTACCTTTCTGGATGATGTTTGCTCCGAGAATAGGCTCGCCTAATTCGTCAACTACAGTACCGGATACCGAAATGCTCTGTGCGTATGCCACTACAGGGAAGAGACACAAAGCGATGAGAACCCAAAGGGACTTCATCTTGCGGATTGCGATTTCCATAATGATTAGTTTTTAGTAATATTAAATAAATGTGTATCGTCAAAATAGGTAATGGTATTTTTACCGGTGCAAAATTACACATTTCATAATATGTCTCAAAATTTTTGTGTCTCGCAGTTTTGTCTGTTTATCTCATCTTTGATACAAGAGCGATTATTTTTCTATCATTACCGGTCGCTATCTTTCCTTTACCATACTCAAATGTTTCAAATATTTTCAAATTTGTCTCATTAATGTGATATTTTTCCTTATTATTAGTCGCATTTATACCTCAATCGAAAAATATTGCTATATTTGCAAAAAAAATATCATAATTATGAAATATTCGCTCATTACTTTATTTCTTTTACTTTACAGCGTCATCCCAACCACCGCTCAGGAGTTTATGTTCATGGTCGATGAGTCGCTTTCCTCAAAGCGCATCTCAGACGTTTATCAGGATAGCGACGGGTTCATCTGGGTTGCCACCGACAATGGTCTCAATCGTTTTGATGGCAATAAGGTCACAATTTATAACCATGAGGAAGACGATTCGTTGTCATTGAACCATGATCTGGTCTATGCGGCATTCGAGGGCGATGACATGCGCCTCTATGTCGGTACATATCTAGGCATGCAGATCTTCGACAAGCAGACAAATCGTTTTTCAAGCAACTCGGTTTATGCCGACGGCCGACCATTCGACGAGACGGTATCGGGCTTCTGCAAGTTGCCCGATGGTTCGATTTGTTCGTTCGGTGACAATGCCTATAAGGTAAATATTGTCGAAGGCAGACCTGTTGCAGAGACCCTCAATTGGGAAATGGATGCACATGGTGTATTTAGGGTCGCATGCGACAACCAGAATAATATCTGGGCTTTGAAGCGCCAGGATGGGCTCTATCGTATCCGCAATGGCAAGGCTAAGATGATATGCCGAATCCAGACTCCTGATTTCTATATCTATGATTTTCACATCGTCAACGGTACTATCTATATTGTCACGACCCACAATGATATCTATGTCTATAATCCCGACAACGACTCAGTTTCCAAATTCAACAGCGAGCCAATAACAAAGGCATCGATCAGATACCTCATCGACCACCGTCAGACATCCGACCTCATTGTCTGTACCGATGGCAGTGGTTTCAAGGTCATCAATCATGAGAATGGTAAGGTTAAAGATGTCTTGTTCAACATGACATCACAGCCTACCAGTCACCTCAAGATTCATAAGGCTATTCGCGACCAAAAGGGAAATATGTGGGTCAATATCTACATGAAGGGTCTTGCTGTCATCTCTTCTTCCAGCAACGAATTCGGCTACTGGGGACGAAAATCGCTGGTAAAGAATATCGTTGGCGAAAACCCTGTTACTGCTTTGTGCAAGGATTCCAAAAGCAACGTATGGGTTGGAACCGACGGCGACGGAATATACCGCATCGCTGACGATGGCGAGTCGTCTTATCACTACCCGACCTATACCGATGGAGGCAATACACCTTCCAATATCAAGACTATCTGTGCCGACAGCAATGGCGATGTCTGGTTCGGGTCTTATGGCAATGGCATCGGCAGGGTTTCGGTCAAGAATGGGAAATACTCATCGTGCGAGGATTTATTCTGCCGGCTTGGCATGCCAGTAACGCGTTTTTATGACATCGTGGAAGACGGCAACAGGCGCCTCTGGGCTGCATCGCTCGGTTCGGGTATCTTCTGCTACGACCTGGATAGTCAGAAGCTTGTCGAGGAACTGTCGTTCTTCAATGAAATCAACAAGTGGCAGACTAGCCTGCTCTATACCTCCAACAATCTGCTATATGTCGGAACGTTCGACGGTATTTTCTATATCGACCTCTCTGCCGATACAATTTATCCGCGTCAGATGTTCGAACGCGTTGCCATCAATTCAATGTACGAGGATTCCAAAGGACAGGTGTGGGCTGGTTCCAACAATGGCTTGCTTCTTGTCGATACCACAGGCATCATACACACATTCTCAGTCGAAGAGGGCTTGCCTCAGGTGTCGATCAACAGTATCAATGAGGGCGAAGACAACTCCTTGTGGCTGGCATCCGACAAGGGCTTGATATTCTATTCTCCTTCCGATGGTACAAGTGTGAGATACACAACCAACGACGGATTGCAGAGCATGGAGTTCTCTAAGTGCCGTTCGCTGAAGGATGCTTCGGGTAGAATTTGGTTTGCGGGCGAATCTGGAGTTACTTTTTTCCGTCAGAAGGATATTGAACTCTCAGGCAATAAGCGCCATGCCCGACTCATAGATTTCATTGTCAACAACGAGACTGTCACGGTCGAGACCCTCTCAGATGGCAAGCCAATCATTACCGAACCTCTTGTCAATGCCACAACCTTCGAATTGAGCAGCTATGACAACTCGTTTGCCATGGAATTTGGTACCTATGAACTCGACACGCCTGCGAAGGCTGAATTCTTCTACTCAGTCAACGATAGCGATTGGAAAAGCATTCCTGCGGGAAGTCGGCGAGCTCATTTCAACAACATGGCTCCTGGTTCCTATAACATCAAGTTTAAGTTGATCGACAATCTCGTCGAGTCGGATGTGCAGCAAGTCTGCATCGTGGTGCGACCGTATTGGTGGTTGTCGGGCTGGGCGCTGATTATTTATGCGTTGCTCGTGGTCATCATCGTGACAGCCCTATTCTATTATGCTAGGTTAATCTATCTTGCCAAGAAACGCAATGAGCGCCACAAGCGTGCCATCGAGATCAATGAGGCAAAACTGCGGTTCTTTACCAATATCTCGCACGAAATCAAGACTCCTCTTTCGCTTATCATCAGCCCGCTCCAGAAACTGATGTCATCCGACGATGACCCCAAGCGTCAGGATACCTATCGCACCATGTATCGCAACTCGAAGATGCTGACCGACCTTATCAATCAGCTGCTCGATGTGCGCAAAATCGACAATGGCCGACTACATCTCTGCTTCCGCAATTTAGATATTATAGCAATCGTCAAAGACCTGAGTTCTTACTTCAATGTCATCGCTTCCGAAAAGAATATATCGTTCTCGTTTGTTCACGAAGCTTCAGAGCTGTTTGTCTGGATCGACCCCGACTATTTCGACAAGATCATCATGAATCTGCTTTCCAATGCTTTCAAATACACTCCAAGTGGAGGTAGTATCATCTTGACAATCAAGACGATCGAGAAACCTGATGGAAAGAAATATGCTGAAATCGAGGTCAAGGACAATGGAATTGGAATTAAGGAAAAAGATCTCAGGCATATCTTTGAGCGATTCTATATCGCTGAGAACAACAAAGCTACTGGTTCGAGCAATGGCATAGGCTTGCACCTCACACGTTCGATTGTCAACCTGCATCATGGTTCGATACGTGCCATGAACAATGCCAATGGAGTGGGAGCGTGCTTCGTGGTCGAACTCCCAATAGGCAAGGAGCACTTCCGCAGCGATGACAACTTGCTCGACGAAGAGACAAAGGTCAAATCAAGTTCCAGCTTCAATCTGCTCATTGTCGATGACGACCCCGAGATCCGCAGCTATCTGCGCAAGGAACTGTCGTCCGATTTCCATATCGACACTTGCAGCAATGGCAAGGAGGCACTGCAGTATGTCTTCAACAAGCAGCCCGACCTCATCATCAGTGACGTGATGATGCCCGAGATGGATGGTATCACCCTGTGCAAAAAGATCAAGCAGAACATTGACCTCAATCACATTCCTGTCATCCTGCTCACTGCAAAATCAGACGAGAACACCAACCTCCAGGGTCTGAAATATGGAGCCGATGCCTATGTAACCAAGCCATTCTATATCGAGATTGTGCGTCGCACGGCTCTCAATCTCGTGAACTTGCGATCGCAGTTGCAGAATATCTACACTGGGCAGCAGACCCAAGACGAACGTCAAATCAAGATCGAGATGGAAAGTCCAAACAAGAAGCTGCTCGACCGCATCATGAAGGTGGTCAATAACAATATCGGCAATCCTGACCTATCGATCGACATGATATGCGAGGAGGTAGGTATCAGCCGTGCGCATATCTATCGCAAACTCAAGGAACTGACCAACCAGAGTGGTCGCGACTTCATCAAGAACATACGTCTCAAATATGCCGAGAACCTGTTGCTCGAAGACCGATATTCGATTGGCAATATTGCCGAAAAAGTAGGTTTCAGGAAACAGAGCAGTTTCACATTGGCATTCAAAGAGAAGTATGGCTTGCCTCCTCAGCAGTGGCGCGAGGCTCAGAGGACAAAGTCGGAATAAATGGAGACCTCGTTGAGTTTCTATTTATATTATTGGAAAAACGAAAAATAATGCTTAACTTTGCGCAGTTTTTCATTAACAAATAAAAATAAATAAATGGTAAGTATAGACGGACTGACAGTCGAATTTGGAGGGACGACCCTGTTCAAGGACATTTCGTTTGTGATCAACGAGAAAGACCGCATTGCATTGATGGGCAAGAATGGAGCAGGCAAATCGACCTTGCTCAAGATCCTTGCCGGTGTAAGGCAAGCCACACGAGGCACGGTCTCGGCACCCAAGGACTGCACTATCTGCTACCTGCCTCAGCATCTCATGACCGAAGACCACCGCACGGTGTTCGAAGAGGCTTGTCAGGCTTTCGCTCATCTCAAGGCGATGGAGGCTGAGATTGACGATCTGAACAACCAGCTTGCCACACGCACCGACTACGAGAGCGACGACTATATGGCCCTTATTGAGAAGGTCACTGCGATGAGCGAGAAGTTCTATGCCATCGACATGACTCATTTCGAGGAAGATGTCGAGAAGGCTCTGTTGGGTCTCGGCTTCAAGCGAAGCGACTTCGACCGCCCTACATCAGAGTTCAGCGGTGGCTGGCGCATGCGCATCGAACTTGCAAAGTTGCTGCTCCAGAATCCCGATGTGCTCCTGCTCGATGAGCCTACCAACCATCTCGACATCGAGTCAATAGGCTGGCTCGAGGACTTCATCATCAACAGCCCTATGGCAGTGGTGCTCATCAGCCACGACCGCAAGTTTGTCGATACCATCACCACCCGCACCATCGAGGTCACTCTCGGCCGCATCTACGACTACAAGGCCAAATACTCGCATTACCTCGAGTTGCGCAAGGAACGAAGAGCTCAGCAGCAGAAGCAATACGAGGACCAGCAGAAGCAGATTGCCGAGGCAAAGGAGTTTATCGAGCGATTCAAGGGCACCTATTCCAAGACCTATCAGGTGCAGAGCAAGGTCAAGTGGCTTGAGAAGCTCGAACTGGTTGAGGTCGATGAAGAAGACACCTCAGCTCTCCGCCTGAAGTTTCCTCCTTCGCCTCGAAGCGGCACCTATCCTGTGATATGCGACGATATGGGGGCAGGCTACACCAAGCCTCTCAAGCCCGAAGACAACATCTTCGACCATGCTACCTTCATGATCGAACGAGGCGAGAAGATCGCATTCGTGGGCAAGAACGGTGAGGGAAAATCGACCATGGTCAAGGCCATAATGAACGAGATTGAGCACACAGGACAGCTCACAGTCGGACACAATGTGCAAATTGGCTATTTTGCACAGAACTCGGCATCATTGCTCGACGAGGAACTCACTGTCTATCAGACTATCGACGATATTGCCGTGGGCGAGATCCGCAAGAAGATCTCCGACCTCCTGGGCGCATTCATGTTTGGTGGCGAGGACACACAGAAGAAAGTCAAGGTGCTGTCGGGAGGCGAGCGAGTGCGCCTCTGTATGGTCAAGCTGCTGCTCCAGCCAGTCAACCTCCTCATCCTCGATGAGCCTACCAACCATCTCGACATGAAGACCAAGGACATCCTGAAGCAGGCTCTCAAGGACTATGACGGCACGCTCATCCTGGTTTCGCACGACCGAGATTTCCTCGATGGTCTGGTCACCAAGGTCTATGAGTTTGGCGACAAGCGCGTCAAGGAACATCTCTGCGGCATCTATGAGTTCCTCGAAAAGAAGAAACTCGAAAACCTGCAGGAGCTTGAAAGGAAGAAATCCTGATATTGTTGTGCATATATCAAGACATTACAATCAATTAATAATACCAATCTTATGAAAACAATCTCTTTTGCCAAGGCATTTCTGCCTGTTGTGATGTTGGGCGTTGGTGGTTTATGCCAGTCAGCCTTTGCCCAGAACCCATATCTGCCTCTGTGGGAATATATCCCTGATGGAGAGCCATACGTCTTCGAAGATCCCGACAAACCAGGCGAGAAGCGCGTCTATGTCTATGGATCTCATGATTCGCTCCTCGAATATTACTGCGGACGCGAGCAGGTGGTATGGTCGGCTCCTGTCGATGACCTGAGCAACTGGCGATATGACGGACTCATCTACCGACTCGACCGTGATCGCGATGGCAATCTCCTCAATGCTAATGGCGAAGGCGATGTGCTCTATGCACCCGACATCACCGAAGTGGTGGAAAAGGATGGCACAAAGACCTATTATTTCTATCCGAACGTGCAGGGCTCGCGCGAAGGTGTCATTGCCAAGTCTAAGCGACCTGACGGCCCATTCGAGTCGTGCAGCTGGAGCAAGGAAGACCCTCGTCTTGGTTATAGCGTCCTGCGTTTCGACCCAGCAGTCTTTGTCGATGACGACGGACGTGTCTATGGCTATTGGGGATTTGAGCGCTCATACGCTGCAGAACTCGATCCTGCTACCATGTGTACAGTCAAGCCTGGCACGAAGGTAGTGGAGGATATGGTTTCAGGACGATATCAAGAAGATGTGTTCCGTTTCTTCGAGGCATCTTCATTGCGCAAGATCAAGGATAAGTATGTGTTTATCTATAGCCGCTGGACAAAGGACGGAGAGTTTGGAATGCCCGAGAGCAACTACACGCTTGCATACGCCTATGGCGACAGTCCACTCGGACCGTGGACTTATGGAGGCACCATCATTGACGGACGCGCACGCGATACCGATGAGAACGGCAAGGCCATCCCAACGGCACATCCGCAGGGCAATACCCACGGCAGCATCTGCGAGATCAACGGCAAGTGGTGGGTGTTCTACCATCGCCAGACAGGACTCAGCCAGTATTCTCGTCAGGCAATGGTTGCGCCAATCGAGGTTACGGTCGAAGAAGGCAAGGGTGGCAAGGTCATGATCACTGAAGGCGAATACACATCAGAAGGCTTCGCCACCGAAGGACTCAATCCGCTCAACAAGACAGCAGCAGGCATTGCGTGCTACTATACCGGACCAAAGCCAGCATGGGATGAGTTCCCAAAATTCTTCTTCCCGGGCTCTTATGTCCAGAACACCTATTTCGACCCATCATCATATCAGGGTCCATTCAACCTCAAGGAGCCTTTCTGCCCAGTGGTCAACAACACATCAGGCTCGACTGTCGGCTATAAGTATTTCAACTTCGCCAATATAGACAAGCAGGCAAAGGTCGAACTTGTGTTCAACATGATACCTAAGGGCATTGACGGAACGCTCACCATCATGCTCGGCAGCCCATACAAGAGCCGTGGCGGCAGGGTAGTAGGCACGCTCAATATCAGCAAGGACGCCCCACAGGAGCTTACTCATTTCGCCACACCCGTGACCGGACTCAACGATAAGGCAGGCAAGCAGGCACTCTTCTTCCTCTTCGAATCAGCCACCAAGGAACAGTCGCTCTGCGACATCTACGACTTCCAGTTTGTCGTGAAGTGACATATCCCTATTCGCTTTCCCTGATCTCCACATCCATCCCCATCTTGTTGATGACAGTGTAGGTCAGGGAATTTGTCTTAGGCGTGTTGCCCTGAACCACAAACATCATGAAGTCGCTGCTTCGCCTCACGATTCTGTAGCCTTCAGCATTTGCCTTCTCCCTCCTGTAGAGCCTGTTTCCGATGGCGCAAAGCCTTCCGTCGGCCTTTATCTCCCAGTTCCTGTAGGGGATGTAACGCTCGTGGAAGATATTGCGCACAAACACCATGTCGCCATCATGGAGCAGCTCCACGAAGCCCCTGCGCCTCAGTATCGGGCGATGCATGTAATAGAAGCCCGTGTCCTTGTCAGCCCAAACCTCCTTGCGTTCACCTTGTTCCTCGAAGCACACACGGTAGAACTCGCCATCCTTCTCCACCGTGGCCTTGTGCTCCTTCTGCCATTCGCTTGTTGTGAAGTCCTTGTCTATGAAATGATACTTCACCTTCTCCACGGCCATCTGCCATTCCTCCTTCTTCCTTTCGCATACATCCAAGAAAGCCTGCCAGCCTCCAGCCTCATTCTCGCTGACGAGCGGATGGTCGAGGTCTTGCTGAAAGTATGTCTCGCCAGCCTCGTCCATGTAGATGCGCATGTCGTTGTACATCACTTCCTGCAGCTTATACACCTTCTCAGGATTGCTCAATGACACATACATCATCTTCCACGACAACCCATCGCCAGTCTGGGTCTCCAGTGCCTTCACATTGATACCATGGTTCGCATCTATCCACTTGCTGCTGATTCTCGGATAGTAGGTCTCACTGTCGGCCGTCACCATCTCCATGCCACGGTACTCAATCACCCTCGGATGCCGTTCGAATTCTATCCCAGTCACCGTGTCCATGCACACCCACGTCTTGCCCTTCTTCTTCCTTATGAAGCCATCGCTCACAGTGTTCACAAACCGAGCCGCCAGTTCGTCATGCCTGACGATACGCACCACCTCCCTGTCCTCATCCGTATCGCCCATAATGTCAGTAGGAGAGAAGCGCAATACCCCCATAGCCTTGCTTTCATCGCCTATTGCCGCCATGTCATCCGCATCGCCCAGGAAATATCCCTCCCAGTCACGGTCGGAGGTAGGCAGTCCGAATGTGCGATACAATCCAACATTATCGAGAATAATACAGCTAGTCTTGCCCTTATTCGGTCGCAATCCTCTTCCCACCATCTGCAAGTACTTAGCCAGCGACAAGGTAGGACGCGCAATCTGTATGAACTCCACATCCGGACAGTCAAAGCCCTCAGAAAAAAGATCCACACTCACCAGCACCTGAATATCCCCGTTACTATTATGGTTAAGGTTAAGGTTGTATTTAAATCCCTTTATCATCTCCTTTCGCACATCAGCAGGTGTTTTTGAACTAATAGCCTGTGCCTTAACACCCTGGCTTCGATAGAACTCAGCAATATGTTCCGCATGAGCAATGTCGATAGCATATACGATACCCTTCTTGTCGAAGGCATACTTCTCGAAAGTCTCAAACAGCCGCTCGATACTCGGACGCACATCGAGCTTGTCGCGCAACTCCTTAACCTGATAGTCGCCATCCGCCCCACGCTTCTTCATCCTGTCGATCACCTGCTGCTGCTCGCTATCTGGACGAATCGAGTAGTAGTCGAATGTAGCGAGCCAGCCCTCAGCCACGAATCTCCGCATATTCCACGACATCACCAACACATCAAACAGGTCGGAGAAGCCTTCTCCGCTCATGCGGTAAGGAGTGGCAGTCAGTCCAAGGAATCGTGCCTCCGGCCAAGCCTCCCACAGCATCCTGTAAGTCTTTGCCACAGCATGGTGAGCCTCATCAATAATAACCAGCGAAGGCGAAAGCATAAAGCCAGAAGAAGAGCCCTTAGCGTTGAGCTTATTGCAACAGATCTCTCCAATCACCCTTGCCAACGTCTGCACCGAAGCCACCATCACCGCCTTCCTCGTCTTCGGCCATCTGCCCCCCGCAATCACGCCATAGTCAATGCCATGGCGCGTCAAAAACTCGCCAGTCTGCTCAATAAGCTCAATGCGGTGAGCCACAATCAGCACCCTGCACCCATCATCCCTGGAGTCTGTGATACAGTTAAGTTGTCTCTTCACCAACTCTGCGAGCACGACAGTCTTGCCGGTGCCCGTTGGCATCTGCATCATCACGCTCCGCTCTTTCTTCAGCGCGTCCTCCACCTTACCGCATATCTCTGTCTGGTAGTCTCTCAGCATTTCTTTTTGTTTATAGCATTACTCCCCCCAGGCTCCTCCATCAGTCCCCCAGCCTCTTCGTTATCACCTTCCCCTTGAAGACAGTCAGCTCCGCCGTCCCATCCTCATTCAGCACCACCTTCTCATATCTCGGCTCAATCTCCACCCTGCCATCCACGGCCATCACGCCCCAGCAGCCGTACGAAGCCTCCATCACGCAGTAGTATCCAATAGGGCGCTCGATAGTGCGGTAGATAGGAGGTACAGCAATGCGCCCATTCATGCGCAAGCCCCATTTGCCGCCAATCACGAAAGGCTCCACCTGTGTCATTCCTTTCAGTGCGTCACGCCTCTGCCTTTCCTTCTCTTCCTTTTTCCTTTTTTTCTCTGCCATGAATCTTGCATCCGATTCCATTTCTATATCCTGCAGCCTCTTCGTCATCATGGCTCGTGCCGCTTCACTATCCATCTTTCCCAGGTTGCGCTTTACGGGTTCGCCAGTTTCCGTGTCGCAACTCAGGTGATAGTGCACACCCTCATCATCCATCAACAGCACCGATCCGTCCTTAAAGCACCTCAGTTTCCAATACAGCCTGTCCTCATCACCCCTTATCTGGCAGCGTTTTTTGAAGACAGGATATTTATCTATCATCTTGTCCACGATGCTATTGTCAGGAGCATTATAGCATGGAATCTCGATATAAAGGCCTCTTTGTCCCATAAGGATATGGTCGGGAGTACCCTTTACCTGATAATACTGCTTGGTACGTGTGCACAAGTAATCACCCATGCAGGCTATCTCAAAATCGCCATACCTCTCAATGTCAGGCAAGCTGGAGTAGGGGTGTCCCGACTTTATATCCACGTAATATGTAGTAGGAATCATGTACTTATCCTCGTGGCCAAACCCTTTCGTCAGCATGTTCTGCAGTTCTTGATTGCGCATAGCCTCCATCACACCGGTCCTAACCTTCACAAACCCGTGCTCAGCAAACTCCATGTGCCTGCATTTTTCGATCCGCAGCAATATGCAGCCCTTCTCATCCACCACAGCAGCCTCGCCCGAATCAAGACAAACACACCTAAGCCGATCTTTGGTATCAAAGACCTTCATTATTTTGCTTTCTTCCATTATCATTAAGAATTTAAGTGAAAAAAACTTTTATCAGTATTATGTGTTTTTCAGATATAAATCATCCGTCCAATCCGCTAGATCCGTGGTCAAGAAAAAAGTTTTATATGTTTTAGATGTTTTATTCTTTCCTCCTGAAACCTCCTGAAACCTTTATCTTTTTTGTGTTCTATTCTAAACAAAGAATTTACACAAAGGTGCCTGCCACCTTCGTGTAAATCAATAATCAGCAATCAGCAATCAGTAAAATGTTGTCTTGGTTTTAAGTGTTTTATTCTTTAGTTATCGCTATCGTTATCGCTATCGCTATATATTATAGAATCTCTTGAGAAAACTTCCATTTTGTGCAGTTTAGGTATTAAAAACAG